>JAEZWM010000061.1 GCA_023443025.1 Bacillota bacterium | reverse complement strand
AGCGATAATCATGCCTAAGATAAGAAGTTTTGATTTAATGAGGTTTTTCCATTCAAATTTTAATTCTGACATAATACCACCTTTATTATAAAACTGATATAGAACAGCAGATAAAATCTACTGTTCTATAAGTAACTTATGGATGAGTTCCAAGACATAATATGCCCTGATAAGTTGCTATAACTTGACCATTAGAAAAATAATGTGATACATAATATAGATATCCCCAATAATTTCCTTCACTATACATAATATTGTTTTTTACTTTTCATTTAGATTCCTACTTTAGATTATTAAGTCCATAGACTTTTGTTTTCTTCAAAGTGTATCTATTATTAATGTCACCCCAAGTTTTATAAATATTAATAGCGCTATTATTAATAATATATTTTTTTAATAACCTATTTATATCTAATATGCTAAATAAAACTAATATGATAATCGTAATCTTCGATAATTAAAGTTTAAATTGCGATTTTTATTGTAATAATTTAAACCTCTTAATAGTATAACCTATCCAGTTTTATTATATATGGTTAGTTTATTCTCTGATCTTTTCTCTAAGTTTTCCATATTCTTATACTCTTCAGTTCTATGGTATTCAGCTACTTTCCAGCTAACTATTAACAAACAAGTATAAATAATTATAATAATAATTTGTTTACCTTTACTCCATTTTCTAAAATCTAACTTATAAATTGAGTAAATAGTTAAACCATTAATTAACAAACGTATAAAATTGTTGCTTAAAGGTGTCTTATACAAGAATTCTCCATAGAAAAACATCGTATTTATAACCCATATAACAATAAAAATTATGCCTGTATTTTTTATTATTTTAGCTAGCATCTTGTTTTTAAGAATATTTTGGAGTTTAAACATTGTTTATATCCTTTCTAGAGTTTCTGTGCTTTTCCAGTTTTACAACTACATATATTACAGTCTCATTTATTACTATTATCTTATTTTGCCATTTTTTAAACCATTATATCTAACTTCTATTTCTTTCTATTTTGTGATGTTATTTTAATCGTCTTTCTAACTATATACCTGTCGAGAATGAAAAAGGGACATTTTATTTTATATTATCAGCAATTTTAAATATTTCTTCTTCACTAAGTCTTCCCATTACTCTAATTGCCATATTGTCTTTAACATAAAATAATATTAAATGACCTTCTTTTTCTATCATGTATGCTTCGCCATCGCCATACTCTATCTCTTGGACATCTGCATCTTCTGTATCTATAAAAAAGTCTGTATCAAAAGAACTTATTGTTATAGATAGATATTCTTCATTATATAAATAAACATAATCTTTCAAAAATCCTACATCTTCAATTTTTTCCAGTACAAATCGTTCAGGAACATATCCAACTTTTAATGAATTTACATCTACTTCCTGTGTTTCCTCTTCTGTGCTTTCAACTCTAACGTGACTGTACTCCTTATGATCCACAAGTAAAATTCTAAATAGCATTTCTCTGAAATTTGCACTGGTTATAAGTGCTGTTGAAAATGTAATTGCCGCTGATATTAGGATGATAACCGCAGTTTTTGGTATTTTGAATTTTCTTTTTTTCTTCTTTATGGTTTCTTCCGGCATATAGGCAGCTTCAAGTGTTTCAGCTTCTATTATTTTCTGTGCCGCTGCACTTAATGAAGTATCTGAGATTATAGAGTCTTTTAGCTCAAGCCTAATGGAAAGAAATGAGTGAATTCTTCTAAGCTCTGTTTTAGAATCCTCTACACCGTACATGATGTTCACATCTTCCGGACTAAAGTCAAATCCGTATCGTCCTAGAATAATGTTTTGTTCAGTGATGGGAAGGGCTTTAATAAGTTCTACAAGCTCTGTTATCTTTTGTTCCTCGAGTTCCGTTCTTTCTAACTGATCTAGTGGAATTTTATACTCCTCTTGGAAGTATTCTCTAGAAGCACTACTTAGAGGATTATTGTAATTATTATTTTTTTTCATATTAATTCCTCCTCTTTTAACGCCTCTTTAATCTTCTTAACCAGCCTTTGTCCTCTTTTTTTCGCTGCATCTTCACTTATTCCAAATAGCTTTGCAATTTCAGAGTATTTTAGTTCGCTATTAAATCTGTAGTAGATAAAATGTTTCTCTTCTTCTGTTAGATTGTTAATGTACTTTTTTAACGAAACTATTAACTCATCAAAAATCAACCCACTGTCAGCCGAGTCTTCAGTTCCAAAGATATCCACCAGTTCTGTAGGGGTTTCTCTTTTTTCTTTGTTATAGTAGTCATAAGCATTGTTTTTAACGATTGTCACGCAGTATGCTACTTGCTTGTTTTCATCTAGCTGAGTTATTCTATCAATATATTCTATAATCTTTATATATGAAGCAGAGACAACGTCTTCTGCTGCTTCATCTGTAAGTACTATACCTTTTGCAATTCGAACGAACCCTATGTGATGATCATCAAAAATCTTTTTTATCCATTTTTTATGTTCATCTATTAATGTAAAGAAAATTATCGGAAACATAATCCTGCTCCTTGTATTCTAATTTGTAACCATACCTCTATGGTAATTTATATTAGTACAAGTTGCAAGAATTACGCGTTTTTATTTAGTTTTCTTATCTTATAATTGTATTTATTAGATTTATTTATTTACCTCTTCATATATTTAACTGCTCAGAATAAAAAAAGGGACATTTTTATTTTTTCCATTAAGAAACCCGAGTTGATTTCCAACTCGGGTTTTACTCAATGTATTTTTTAATTTATTACACTTCCATTTACAGCATCTAGGTAAATGGTTTTAGAATATTTGTACACTTCTCCACCTTTTTCATAACTGTCATCTATTATGAATTTATATGCCGGTGAGTACTCTATATTTACTTTTCTTAAGTGTTTAATAAGTTTTTCCGGTTTTGTTATTAGTACCAGCTCTGTATCTTCTACTTTTAATTCGCTGTTTTCCTTGGTTTTTGAATATTCTGCTGATAAGATTTCCCTAGCTTTTTCTTCGGAAATAATATTAGTATCACTACTCTTTATTATGTCTTCAGGTACATATTCCATACCTGCATAGATTATAGAATCTCCATGCATGATAATATATGCTTCAGACCCTGAGAGTGTTTTTTCATTTTCCAGAACGACTCCTTCAGCGACTATATTTAAACTATCAAGGGATTTAACAAATTTATATATCACGATATCCATCAGTTTTTCCCTTAAATTTTCTTCACTTCCATCCTTACCTATCATAATATCTTCACCATTATTTATTCTGTCTATTATGGTATCTACATCTGCAGTGTTTGTGCCCACCAGTTTCATATTTGAAACTCCGATTTTATTAAAATAGTCATTACAAATCTTAAGACCCTCTTCATCAACATCTGAAGTATACTCTATTAACGAGTTTAAATAATAAACAGGATATTTTGCATTTGCACCGTAATAAGTAAGCATTCCGTCTCCAACATAAGCCTCTGCACCATTATCGAATACATATCTCTTGCCGTATTCTTGGTTATCTCCTTCATAATATGCAGCTTCCATCTCTAAGTTTTCAGTGATGTTTTCAATCTTAAACTCTTTAAGCTTCATCACAAGTTCTTTACTTTTTACTTTAGCATCTAATCCACTATTTTCCGTTTTAGAACCCAAGTTCACCATACTCATCGGTCCCTTGCATGCTACTAGTGTTAGGACTATTGCTACTAACAAAACAATTTTTTTCATGATTTCCCCCTTTGGATAAAAGCTATAATAGAAGTTCCAAACGCTATTAATTGTTATATTTTTGACTAATAGAGATAAATTATTTTCTCTTTTTTATATTTGCTTCTCTATTATCTATGCTTTTATCTTAATTATATAGTAGTACAAAAGCTGTCAATATACAAGTTACAGTTTAGTAAGGTAGTATGTGTTTTAGAGGTTATTCAGGATCGGTTTTTAAGTAATAAATCTAAATATGTTCGCTTTTTCGTAGAGGAACTGCTCTCTGTTCCATTCAATTTTTTAAGTTTTTCATAAAAAGTGTAGGAGAGAATTCCACTTCTCCTGTTAATGAGAGAAGCATAAAAGCTTCGAATCATTTAACTACCCTTGTCTTTTTAGTTTTTATCCATTATTAAATATATTCTAGGTTTAATTCGTTTGATTTGGTTTAGTATATGGCAAAGGTAAATGGCGATGTGGGAATCGCCGCTACATCTTCTAACTCAGACATTCTTTAACTCATATGCTATAGTTTGATTTGTAGCTAAAGTAATTGGAAGTGAGGGCACTTCCGCTACGTATAAGACATAAGATATAAAATCAATTAGAATAATATAAGATAGGCATTACTTCGATAGAATGTGCATGGTTTAGGTGATTTATTGAAAGGAGAATCTGAGTTCTCACCTACGTTGTATCTAAGGTAATTGGAAATATCATAAAAAAGCTGGACAATCTTTTTGATTATCCAGCTTTTACTTTATTTATTTAAATTCATTTCTTTTCTAAACTTCTCGATGATCTTTTTCTCTATTCTTGAAACCGTCATCTGTGAGATGTCTAGTTTTTTGGCTATGGAGACTTGTGTTTTCTTTTCGAAGTATCTATCGATTAGGATTTCTTTTTCTACATCATTTAGTTTTACCATGGTTCTTTTAACGAAGTCTGCAAACTCTATTTGTTCGAAGTGTTTGTCTTCTTCTCCTATAAGGTCTGATAGATTTACTTCTCTTTCGTCGTTTGAGATTTCAAATGATGCATCTAATGATTGTGGTGAGTATACTCTGCTTCCTTCTATTGCTTCTAGTACTTCTTCTTCTGAGATTTCAAGATATTCAGCTATATCTCCAATTGTTGGCGATTTCTGAAGGTTTTGACTTAGGTATATCCTAGCATTGTTTACTCTTTTACTCATCTCTTGGATTCTTCTTGGAACTCTTATTACCCAACCTTTATCTCTGAAATATTTTTTTATTTCTCCTATTATGGTTGGCGTTGCATAACTAGAAAACTCGTAGCCTTTGTCAATATCGTATCTATCGATTGCAAGTATTAGACCAATACTGGCCACTTGATATAAATCATCATATTCTATACCTTTATTTACATATTTTTTTGCCAGTATGTCAGCAATGTATAGATGTTCTTCTATAAGTTTGTCTCTGAGTTTGTAATCTCCTGTTTTTTGAAACTCACGAAACATTTTTTTAATTTCTGCTGCCGGTAGTGATTTTTTACCAGTTTTTCCCTTTTCGGTCATATATCTACTCCTGACTGAATTTTCTAAGCAGAATATATTCATTAGTAAATTCTACTTCATCTGTCAAGGTGCTTAGAATTTGTTTTCCGAGGTTCATATTTTGATCGCTTTTGTAGTCGATTTCACCGTCCGGTATTGATACTTTTATCTCCAAACATTTTCCATCTAATACATAGTCAATCTTTATTCCTTTTTCGTTTATGGCAATGTTGCAAGCCTCTGAAATTGCCACTCTCAAATCCTCTATGCAGTCTATACTTGGACAGATATTACTTGCTATTGAAGAAGTTGTAAGTCTTACTGTAGATATATATTGTGGTTTTCCAGGAATTGTAAGTGTTAGTTCTTCTTTTTTCATTATTATTCCTCGATTCTAAATAATTTATCTAATTCAGTAATTACAAATATCTTTTTTACATTTGATTTAACTTTGGTAATTTTTAAGTCTTTACCTGCTTCTGATACAGACTTATAGACACTTATAAATGCACCTAAGCCCGTTGAATCAATATAATCTAATGCTTCAGCATCGATTACTACATCTTTATTGTCTTCTTCAAATTTTGTTAATATGTTTTTACTAAAGTCTGGTGACGTATATATGTCTAAATCACCTTTTAAAGCGACTAAAATCTCATTTTCATTTGAATTTATATTTATATCTAAGCCCATTTGTACCTCCCTACTTTTTATTCTTCTTCGATATATTTTGCAACAGCTACAATTCTATCGGTTTCTTTGTTGATATCTTTTAGTTTAACACCACTAGTATCTCTGCCCTGAGTGGATATTTGTTTAACTGAAAGCCTAATTATGTCACCTTGAAGCGATGCACATATTATTTCATCCTCAGCATCAACTATCTTAGCAGCTACCAGTGATCCTGTTTTCTTATTTATCTTATAGGTTTTAATACCTTTTCCACCACGGTTTTGAACTTTGTATCTTCCAAGTAGGGTTTTCTTACCATAACCATACTCTGATATTACGAGTAGATACTTACTTTCGTCTACCATTTCCATGGATACGACTCTATCACCTTCATTTAGTCTAATACCTATTACTCCGGCTGCAGTTCTACCCATTGGCCTAATATCTGTAAGTTCAAACTTAATACTCATACCATTTTTAGTAATCAGCATCATCTTTGCTTCTTCTGATGTATGCCTTACGGAGATTAGCTCGTCATCCTCTCTAAGGCTGATAGCCCAAATTCCGCTTCTTCTGATATTTTTAAAGTTATCAAGCGATGTTTTCTTGACGGTACCATTCGCAGTTGCAAATACTAATGATCCATCGAGCTCATTCTTTTCACTAAGTGGTATGACCGCTGTGACTTTCTCATCTTTAGAGATTTCAAGCAGATTGATGATGGCCTGACCTTTTGCTTGTCTTCTTCCTTCGGGTATTTCAAAGGATTTAAGCGAAAATACTTTACCCTTATTTGTAAAGAAAAGAAGTGTATCATGCGTAGTTGTAACAAACATGGATTCTACAAAGTCGCCTTCTTTAGTTGTAAGGCCTATTATACCTTTACCACCTCTTTGTTGAACTTTATAATTGTCAGCAGGCTGTCTTTTAATGTAGCCTTCGTTAGTAAGTGTGATTAGAACTTCTTCTCTTTCTATAAGTTCAAGAGTGTTTATCTCTCTTGCATCAGGTTTGAGTTCAGTTCTTCTTTCATCTCCAAACTTATCTGAAATTTCTCTTAATTCTTGTTTGATTAAATCCCTTAGGATTCTATCATTGTCCAGGATTTCTTTTAGTCTTGCTATTTCTTTTATTAGCTCTTGATATTCGTTATCCAGTTTTTCTCTTTCCAGACCTGAAAGTCTCTTTAACTGCATGTCCAGAATTGCCTGAGATTGAACATCTGTAAGTCCAAATCTCTCTAAGAAAATCTTTTTGATATCGGCATCTGAGTAATTTGATCTTATGATTTTAATAATTTCATCGATATTATCAATAGCAATCTTTAATCCTTCGATGATATGAGCTCTGGCTTCCGCTCTTTTTAAGTCGTATATCGTTCTTCTGGTTACAACCTCGATTTGATGAGCTGTGTAATGGCTTATAAGTTCTTTTAGATTAAGTACTTTAGGTTCACCATTTACCAGTGCTAGGTTTATAATTCCAAATGTAACCTGCATCTGAGTATATTTGTAAAGATTATTTAGAACTACGTTGGCATTTGCATCCCTCTTTAGTTCTATAACTATCCTCATACCTCTTCTATCTGACTCATCTCTTAGGTCTGAAATTCCTTCTATCCTCTTATCTTTTACCAGTTCTGCAATTTTCATGATAAGGTTGGATTTATTTACCTGGTATGGGATTTCTGAGACTATAATTCTCTCTTTATTTTTAATCTCTTCTATCTTTGCAACGGCTCTGATGATTACTTTTCCTCTACCGGTTGTGTAAGCATCTTTAATGCCTTGCTGCCCCATAATCCAAGCTCCGGTTGGGAAGTCAGGCCCTTTTACTATTTCCATAAGTTCTGAGAGTTCAATATTTTCGTTATCTAGGTATGCTGTAATCGCATCTGTTACTTCATGTAGATTATGTGGAGCCATGTTGGTCGCCATACCAACGGCAATTCCTGTTGATCCATTGACCAAAAGATTTGGAAATCTGGATGGAAGTACTACAGGCTCTTCTTCTGATTCGTCGTAGTTAGGCTGAAAATCTACTGTTTCTTTTCCAAGATCTTTAAGTAGTTCAGTTGTAAGTCTGGTCATCCTTATCTCGGTGTAACGCATTGCCGCTGCACCGTCACCATCTACTGAACCGAAGTTTCCTTGTCCGTCTGCCAGAAGGTATCTTGTGTTAAAGTCCTGTGCCAGTCTTACTACTGCATCATATATTGCAATATCACCATGCGGATGGTACTTTCCCATTACATCCCCGACAAGTGCTGCCGATTTTCTATAAGCTCTGTCAGGTGTAAGTCCAAGTTTATGCATTCCATATATGATTCTTCTATGAACCGGTTTAAGTCCGTCTCTTACATCGGGTAGTGCTCTGGCTACGATAACGCTCATCGCATAGTCGAGGTAAGAGTCTTTCATCTGTTCTTCTATATCTACATCTAATATACCGATATGTCCGTTTTCTTCTGTCATTTAATACCCCCTATGCGTCAAGATGCTTGACGTATTTTGCGTTTTCTTCTATGAATTCTCGTCTTGGTTCTACCTTATCACCCATGAGAGTACTGAATACTTCATCAACTGTTGTAGTGCTTTCGTTTACATTTACTCTTAAAAGGACTCTGTTGTCAGGATTCATAGTAGTTTCCCAAAGCTGATCATCGTTCATCTCTCCAAGACCCTTGTATCTTTGAATTTTATGATTATCTCTACCAAGTTCATCTAAACTTCTTTGCAGTTCATCATCATCATAACAGTATTTTACTACTTTGTTTCCTCTTTTTATTCCGTAAAGAGGTGGCTGAGCAATATATACATGTCCTTTTTCAATAAGATCTCTCATATATCTAAAGAAAAATGTTAATAATAGTGTTCTTATATGTGCACCGTCTACGTCGGCATCCGTCATTATTATGATCTTGCCGTATCTAAGTTTTGATATATCAAAATCCTGACCGATACCGGTACCAAAAGCTGTTATCATAGCTTGAATTTCTTCATAGCCCAGTACTCTGTCAATCCTTGCTTTTTCGACATTCATGATCTTTCCACGTAGTGGTAGAATCGCTTGAAACACCCTATCTCTACCAGTTTTAGCAGAACCACCCGCAGAATCACCCTCCACTAGGAATACTTCTGTTTCTGCTAAATCCGACGATTGACAGTCAGCTAATTTTCCTGGGAGTGTCGTATTATCTAATATGGATTTTTTTCTAGTTAAGTCTCTTGCTTTTCTTGCTGCTTCTCTAGCTCTAGCTGAACTTATGGCCTTTTCTATTATTATTTTTCCTATTCTAGGGTTTTCACCAAGGAAAATCATCAGTTCATTTGATAAAAACGAGTCTACAGCTGATCTGGCTTCACTGTTTCCAAGCTTTGATTTGGTTTGTCCTTCGAACTGTGGATTTAATAGTTTAACAGATATAATTGCAGTTAAGCCTTCTCTCGTATCTTCACCTTGAAGATTCTCATCTTTTTCTTTTATTATATTATATGTTCTTCCATAGTCATTTAGAGTTCTCGTAAGTGCAGTTCTCATACCGCTTAAATGAGTACCACCTTCTGTGGTATGGATGTTGTTTGCAAATGTCAGAACATTTTCTGAGAATGAGTCTGTATACTGCATAGCAACTTCAACACCTATATCGTTAATAACTCCTTCAAAGTACATTATTTCCTTATGGATTGGTGTTTTTTTCTTATTTAAATATTCAACAAAGGATTTAATTCCCCCTGAAAATTGAAATTCTACGGTTTTCCCGCCTTCTCTTCTATCTTCCAGGATGATTTTTATGCCTTTATTTAAGAATGCCATCTCTCTAAATCTGGTTTCAAGTGTTGTAAAGTTAAACACCACATCATCAAAAATACTGGCATCGGGTTTAAACTTGATCATAGTTCCTTGTTCTTTTGTATCTCCTACGATTTCAAGTTCACCAATGGCTTCCCCTATTTTGAATTCTTGTTTATATTCATGTCCATCTCTTTTTACTGTTGCAATAAGATGTTCTGAAAGTGCATTAACTACGGAAACACCAACTCCGTGAAGTCCACCTGATACTTTATATGCTTGATTGTCAAATTTACCACCTGCATGAAGTACTGTAAGTACTGTTTCAAGTGTTGACTTTCCGGTTTGTTTGTGTTTTTCAACGGGTATACCTGATCCATTATCTTCTACGGAGATGTATCCGTCATCATATATGATGACTTTTATCGTGTCACAAACTCCTGCAAGTGCCTCATCCACACTATTGTCTACAACTTCATATACTAGATGATGAAGTCCTGTAGTACTCGTGGATCCGATGTACATTCCAGGTCTTAATCTAACAGGTTCAAGACCGACTAATACCTGAATATCATCAGCACTATATTCTCTATTATTTACCATTTAAAAACCCCTTTACAATTTCAATTTATATGATTGGAGATATCAGTCTGTCTTTAAGTAACTTTGTCCCGAAGGAGCAGGAGTAAATCTTCTTGCCATGTATTCCTTCGCATAATACATACGATTTAATGAAATTTTGATGACTGCAGTAAATCATATCTCCATTTTTTTCAAATTCTACTATAATTTTGTGGTTATCTTCTGAACTAAGTGCGCTGTTTGAATCCATGATTGCGACGATTTCATCCACAGGAACCACATGATCATTTCCTAAGTCTATATACATTTTTCACCTTTAAATAATTCTTCCTTCAGATATTTTTTTTATATTTAATCTATTATTAAAATAACTAAGCTCTTTACTATTTACCTCATTGGTCGTTATAAGAGCTTGGCAGTTGGTAATTTTTTCTAAAAATTTATGTCTTCTTTTTCTATCCAGCTCAGAAAAAACGTCATCTAAGAGAAGGATAGGCTGGGATCCATTATAAGCATTTACAATCTCTATCTCAGCAAGTTTTATGCTCAGTATTATCGACCTTTGCTGGCCTTGAGATGCAAAAATCTTAGAACTTTTTTCATTTATTAGTAAATCAATATCATCCCTATGCGGACCTTTCGTTGTAAATCCGCATTTTAAATCAGTCTCAAGTGAGGACATAATCCTCTCATATAATTCTACTGCTACTTCTTCTCGCTCTTTTTGAACAAGCGAACTATTACCGATTGAGTTTAAATATACTATCTCCAGTTCTTCTGAACCTGAGCTTAAATCTTTGTGTATCTTTGATGAAATACCATTTAAAATTTTGATATACTTTGCCCTCATTATCATAATTACAGAACCAATTTCTGAAATCTGTTTTGTAATACTTGTGAGCTGCTCTTTAAAATACCTTTGATTCTGAGATTTTTTAAGTAAACTATTTCTCTGACTCATAAGTTTATCAAAGTTTTGAATCATCTTCTTAAATGATGGTCTTATAGTAATTATAGCTTCATCTATTAGCTCTCTTCTTAGAGAAGGACCATCCTTTACAACTCTCAGATGATCCGGCCAAAAGTATACAATATCAAATTGGTTTTTCATATCGGTTAAGGTATTTATCCTAATATCGTTAATAGTTATGATTTTTTCTTTTCCGATGTCTATGTGGATAAGTTTTCTTCTATCATTTCTTATAATCTGTACATCCAAAGATGCATTTTCAAAGCCATGCCTTATTATATCACTATCTTTAACAGTTTTAAAAGAACTACCTCTACTGCAGTAATATACAGCTTCCAGTAGATTTGTTTTGCCCTGGGCATTTCCACCTATGAAGATGTTAATACCATTTATAAATTCTATCTTTTCTTTTTCGTAGTTTCTATAATTAGTTAATTTTAGATCTGAAATATACAAGGCAATTCCTCTTTATCTGATTACAATTTTTTGGTCTTCAAACTCAACGATATCTCCAGGTCTTATCTTTTTACCTCTCATGGTACAAACTTCGCCATTTACTCTTATGAGTTCATCTGCTATCAATAACTTTGCTTCCGCACCGGACTGTACTATTGAAGCGTATTTTAGGAGTTGATCGAGTTTAATAAATTCCGTATTTAATTCTATTTCATGTGTTTGCATTAAAACTCCTCACTTTTGAGTTTTACAGGTAGTACTAAGTATGTGTAATCTAAATCCCCGTCTACAGGCTCTATGGTACATGGATTTATCATGCCTTTTAAATTGAGCTTAATGTCAGTTGTATCCAGCACTTTTATTCCTTCAAGTAAGTATTTATTGTTAAAGGCAATATTTATTCCATCTCCATCAAGTTCACAGCTGAGCTTCTCATAACCGTCACCAATTTCGGTGTTAGATTTTATCTCTAGTGAATTATCGTCTATTAATACTTTAACAAGTCTTGCCTTGTCTTCTCTTGCCAGTAATGAGATTCTTTCAAGTGCATCTACAATACTTTGTCTATTTATTTTTACAAAACTCGTGTACTTCTCATTTAATATCGAAATATAGTCAACAAATTTTCCTTCTAATAATCTGGAGTAAAATCTAGTATCTCCAAATTCAAACATAATATGTCCGGACATTGTGGATATCTTTACATCTTCACCGGGTTCAATAATCTTAGCCAGTTCTCCTAAACTTCTTGCCGGGATAATAACTTTCATCTCAGGAGAATTTTCTGCTTTAATCTTCACTCTTGATAGCCTGTACCCATCAAGAGATACAAAATTGATATTATTCGAATCTATATCTAGTAATACTCCCATCAGTGCAGGTCTTGTGTCGTCAAGTGAGGTGGAGAAAAGAGTGTGTTTAATAGCTTTTGAAAGCAGCTCTTCGCTTATCATCAGGTATTTGTCAGTTTCTACCTCAGGTAGTGAAGGATATTCTATGGGATCAAGTCCTGTTAGGTTGAACTCAATTCTTTCACATTTAATCTTTATGTTTTTATCAACTACGCTTATTGAGACTGGTGCATCAGGTAGTTTTCTTGCGATATTACCTATAAGTGCCGAGTTTATGACAATTTTTCCTTCTTCTTCAATTGTACAAGCAGTCTTCGTGATGATAGCCATGTCAAAATCAGTTGCTAAAAGTGTTAAGTAACCGTCCTTAGCTTCAAATAATATTCCTTCTAGTACTTGCATGGTTGTTCTAGATGAGATTGCTTTTTGTGCAATATTGATTTGTCTTAGCAAATCCGTTTGATTAATTATTATCTTCACTTGAGTGCTCCTTATTATTAATATTAATTAGTAATAGTAGTAGTAGGCTATGTATATAGTGTGGATAACTTGTACATACATTGAAAATACGTAATTAAGTTTATTGACTAATCTGTTGATAATTATCTTATAAGTATCTATTTTATCAACAGTATCAACAGCCCAATTATTTCCACACTTTTAAAAAAGTTATCCACAAGTTATCAACATAGTTTATTTACAATTTGTGGATTAAGACTTAATTCTTTCAATTATTGCTTCTATTTCGATTTCCAAATCTTCATCTTCTACCATCATGGCCGTTATTTTATCTATCCCATGTAGAATGGTACTGTGATCTCGATTAAATGAACTTGCAATCTTTGGTAGTGAAAGGTCTGTAAGCTGTCTTGATATATACATTGCTATCTGTCTAGGAAATGCGATTTGTCTGGATCTATTCTTTGATTCTAAGTCTCCAGTTTGAAGGCCGTAGTTATCAGTTATTACTTGCTTTATAAGATCTACTGTTATAACTTTTGCTTCTGATTCATCGATTAATTTCTTTAAAGCTTCTTTTGCAAATTCCAAGTCTATATTTTCAACTTTCATAAGTGTAGAGTATGCGATTACAGTAAGTAGTGCTCCTTCGAGTTCTCTAATATTGTGTTTGATATTCATGGCAATGTATTCTAGAACATCATCAGGTACATCAAAGCCTTCCATTTCAACCTTTTTATTTAGAATAGCTACCCTTGTTTCAAAATCAGGTTTACCTATATCCGCTAAAAGTCCCCATTCAAACCTCGATATTAGTCTGTCTTCAAGTGTTTTTATCTCTTTTGGCGGTCTGTCTGAGGATACTATGATTTGTTTATTTGCATTGTATAAATCGTTGAAGGTATGAAAAAATTCTTCCTGAGTTCCGGTCTTTCCTGCAATAAACTGTATATCGTCAATTAGTAGTACATCTACTTCTCTGTATTTCTTTCTAAATTCTCTATTCTTTCTATTATTAAGAGATTGTATAAGTTCATTTGTAAAAGTTTCACTGCTTAAGTAGACGACTTTTTTATGCGGGTGATTTTCTATAATTTTTTGAGCACATGCATTCATAAGATGTGTTTTACCAAGTCCCGCTCCACCATAAATAAAAAGTGGGTTATAAGTAGTCCCGGGAGATTCTGCGACAGCAAGTGATGCTGAGAGTGCAAACTCGTTACTGCTACCTGCCACAAAGGTATCAAATGTGTATTTTGAAATTAATCTATTTCTCCTTTGAACTTCTGCATCTTTATTTTGAACTGTTTCCGTCTTTTGTATTTGATTTGTATCGTCAGATTCAGTTTCTAAATTATCTTCTTCATTATTTACAATTATACTATGGTCTAGTTTTTTCTCATCAGATGATGGATCTGTAAGTATTACTTCTATATTTTTGTTTAATAGAAAGTGTAAATATTTTTCTAATGAAGCCTTATATCTTTGCTCGATCATTTTTTTTGTAAATTCGTTTGGCGAATGTATAAGGATTGTTTCTCCATTAAAGTCCAATGGCGTAAGTCTGGAAATCCAAGTGTTATAGGTCAGTTCTGACAGTTCTAGCCTAAACATTTGGTCAATCTCTTCCCAGATTCTTGATAACTCTACATTCATATCTCTCCTCCATTCATCCTCAGAGTGTTCCACTGCAGTTATCAATAAAATTATAATTATTAACAATTTAAAAATCAGTATTTGCAATACTTTGAAGTATTTATCAACTTTATCCACATATCTGTGGATAAGTTATGGATAACATATATTAACTTTAAAAATAACTCAAATATAGATGTTTTACCAGAGAGTTATTAACAGTTTATCCACAGATTGTTAATAAACGTTTAAAATTACATGATTAAATTCTTTGCTTTTGCCTTTGTTAATTATATCAAATATTGATGTCTATATCAAATTTATCCACAGGCTAAAAAATACTGAAAATGGGGATTTATCAAATATATTCGATAATTTAAATATCCGTTTTTCTTGACTTTTAACTCACATCTAATTATAATCTTTAGTAGTGTTTCAGCTTTATAATTATATACTATTTTACACCAATGTAAATTTTTATCTAGGGGGTGCAGAAATGAAAAGAACTTTTCAACCAAATGTTAGAAGAAGAAAGAAAAAACATGGTTTTAGAAACAGAATGAAAACTAAAAGTGGAAGAGCTGTAATTCAAAGAAGAAGATTAAAAGGCAGAAAAAGATTATCTGCGTAGTTGGTGAAGTATGGAAAAAAGCCTTAGACTAAGGAAAAACATAGAGTTTCAAAAGGTTTATAAAAGAGGTAAAAGTTTTTGGAATAGAGAGTTTACAATACTGATTTTGAAAAATAACCTCACAACTTCCAGAATAGGCTTTACCGTATCAAAAAAATTTGGATCTGCTGTTGAAAGAAATGCTATTAAACGAAAGCTCAGAGAGATTATAAGAATAAATAGGGATACATTGGTAAAGGGATATGATATAGTCATAATCCCTAAAAAAAACACTAAAGATATGAAATACTATGAGCTGGAAAGATCATTACATCATGTATTTGGTCTAATTAATAGAAAGTCAAAAAATCGGAGAGCAAAAAATTGATTAATCGATTAATGGTTTCGATAATTAAGTTATATAGAAAATATATTTCAGGATTATTAGGATCCAATAAATGTAAGTATTATCCGACATGTTCTCAATATGCACTGGAAGCATATAGCAGGTACGGTTTTTTTAAAGCCACAATAAAAAGCGTTTGGAGAATCTTAAGGTGCAATCCATTTTCAAAAGGTGGATATGATCCTTTGGATTAACAGGAGGTTAAATTGAGTATATTAACAAATGCGTTAGGTGCTATATTGAAATTTATATACCAATCATTTCAATCACTTGGACCTGAGCCAAGTAATGTGTCATACTATGCACTAGCACTGATCACAATGGCGGTTCTACAAAAGATTATAACCATGCCATTGACTTTAAAAGGAACAAAAAATGCTCAAAGAGGTCAAGAATTAAATCCTCAGGTTGAAGCGATAAGAAAAAAATATGCTAATGATCCGAATACTCAAAATAAAAAGATCATGGAGCTATATAAAGAACATAATTATAATCCGGCAAGCGGATGTTTACCAATGCTTATTCCAATCATAATAATATTTGCTATGCTAAATGTAATTAGGAATCCTGGTAATTATATGCTTGACAATGCATCTCAAATCCATGAGATCGCTAAGAATTTCTTATGGGTGCCTGATTTAAGTAATGCAGATCCATATATTTATGGTCTACCATTAATTTATGCAGTGAGTATGTTTGCATATTCTTCAATCATGCAGTCTCAGCAACCTGCTGGCGACGATAGAATGAAATCTATGAACATGACCATGAAGTTTATGATGCCGGTAATGATGTTTATATTCGCAAGAAGCTGGCCTTCAGGTATGATATTATTCTGGGCATCAAGTAATATTGTTGAATTAGTAGCTCGTACAGTTATTAAGTTCTTCATTAAAGAGAAAGGAGAAACAGCTAGTTGAAATCGGTAATTAGAACAGCGAAAACAGTTGATGAAGCTGTATCTCAAGCAGTAGAAGCATTAAATACGACCAGAGAAAAAGTAAATGTTGAAGTAATCGAAGAACCAAAGAGCGGACTATTTGGTTTTATCGGGTCAAAAGATGCAGTAGTTAAAGTTAGTATTGCAGAAGATTCGTCAGATGTGTTTGAAATCATAGAAGAAGTGTTTGCAGATTCAAAACCTGAGCCTAAAGTTGTAGAAGAAAAGGCTATAATAGAAGAAGTAGAAGATGTGAAACCGGCTTCAGTTACCACTGACTCTAATTCTATAGCAGAGAATTTACTTAAAGACATACTAGAAGGTATGGATGTAAAAGCTGATTTAAGAGTAGAACACACCGAATCAGGAATAGAAATAGAAATTATAAATGCCGACGATCGCGACATAGGGATCATTATCGGTAGGCGGGGCGAGACTCTAGATGCCATCCAGTATCTATTGAATTTAGCTCAAAACAAATCTGAACAAGAATATACCAGAGTTGTTATCGACATAAATTCATACAGAAAGAAAAGAGAAGAATCACTTGTAAGATTGGCTGAGAAAACTGCTGAAAGAGCAAAGAGATTTAGAAGAAATATGAGATTAGAACCGATGAATCCATATGAAAGAAGAATCATTCATTCAGCACTTCAAAAAGTAAGTGGAATCAGTACAATAAGTGAAGGCGACGAGCCTTATCGTAGAGTAATAATCAAGTACAACAAAAAGTAAAGCCTTAAATTGAAAGAAAGAACCCGGAAATCCGGGTTCTCTTTAATTGAATTACATATTAGTATAAAATTAATTTATAATATATAATAGGAGAAAAGAATAAGAAAGGCAGAATAGATCAATGGATCATACAATAGCAGCAATTTCAACTTCAATAGGCGAAGCAGGGATTGGGATTGTGAGAATGAGTGGGAAAACTGCAATCGAAATTGGAAAGTCGATTTTCGAACCTGCAAGCTCAGAAGTTAAAGAAGAAAACAATAGAAAATTACTCTATGGACATATATATGATGGTGAAACATTAATAGATGAGGTTTTAGTTGCATTTATGTATGCACCTTACACCTACACAAAAGAGGACATGGTCGAAATCTACACTCATGGGAGTATCGTAAGCGTTAAAAAGGTACTGGAACTTCTTCTAAAAAGAGGTGCTCAGATTGCGGAAAGAGGAGAGTTTACAAAAAGAGCTTTCTTAAACGGCAGACTTGACCTATCCCAAGCGGAAGCAGTTATAGAAGTTATAAAATCAAAAACTGAGTCCTCGTATAAACAGTCAATAAACCAATTAAAAGGCGGACTTAAAGATAAGATGTCAGAGCTTAGGGAAAGTCTTATGAACATACTGATGTTCGTTGAAGTGGCGATAAACTTTTCTGAAGATGGGCAAGAAGAGCTTGACACCTCAAAGATAATTGAAGATGGAAAAAAACTTAAACAAGAACTTTCTGATCTAATAAATACTGCAAATAAAGGTAAAATTATAAGAGACGGAGTAAATACCATTATTCTAGGTAAACCCAATGTCGGCAAATCATCACTTTTAAATAATTTAACCAGAGAAAACAGAGCAATAGTTACCGATGTTCCGGGCACTACAAGAGATGTAATCGAGGAGTTTATCAATATAAACGAGGTTGCAATAAAACTTGTGGATACAGCAGGGATTAGAGAAACAGACGATGTAGTTGAGAGAATTGGAGTTGAAAGATCACTAGAACTTTCAGAAAACGCTGATTTAATCATAGCTATTTTTGACACTTCAAATGAACTCGATGACGAAGATCATAAAATCCTAGATATAATAAAAGATAAAAAAGTTATAGTGCTTTTAAACAAAGTGGATTTGGGAAGTATAACTACTAAAGATGAAATTGAGTCCATAATTGGAGATGTTAAAATAATAGAAACTTCAATGAATCAAGAAATAGGAATAAAAGAGCTCGAAGATGCTATCGTAGAGTTATTTTATTTAGGAGATATAAATATGGACAGCGATATCATAATCTCAAACTCCAGGCATGAAATGCTCTTAAGAGAGTCCCTGGAGAGCTTAACAGAGGCACTAAATGCACTGGAGATGGACATCCCAATCGACTGTGTAGAAGTGGATTTAAGAAATGCATGGATAAAGCTAGGTGAGATTACCGGAGAATCAACCACGCCTGAATCAGTATTAGATAAGATATTTAGCGAGTTTTGTATAGGAAAATAAAAAGAAGGTGATAGATTGGAAATGAAATACTTTGATGATGGAACATACGATGTAGTTGTAATAGGTGCCGGACATGCAGGTTGCGAAGCGGCACTTGCAACAGCTAGACTTGGACTTAAAACTTTAATCATGACCATCAGTATGGAATCAATAGCAGACCTGCCCTGTAACCCAAATATCGGAGGTACAGGGAAAGGACATTTAGTTAGAGAAATAGATGCACTCGGCGGAGAGATGGCATTAAATATAGATAAAACTTTTATTCAGTCCAGAATGCTCAATACTTCAAAAGGACCTGCAGTGCATTCATTAAGAGTTCAAGCAGACAAGTATAGATACCATATGGAAATGAAAAAGGTATTAGAAAAACAGGAAAACTTAGACCTTATTCAAGCAGAGGCACATGAGTTAATTATAGAAGATAAAAAAGTTGTCGGAGTTAAGACATTAGCAGGTGGAATATACAAAGGTAAAACCGTAATTATAGCAACAGGAACTTATTTAAAAGGACTTATACTCATGGGAGAGCTACAGTATACCGGTGGACCTCATGGGATGACATCTGCCGAGTTTTTGTCAAGTTCTTTAAAGGAGCATGATATAGAACTTAGAAGGTTTAAAACCGGAACTCCCGCAAGAGTTCACATGGATTCTGTTAACTTGGATGTTATGGAAGTTCAAAAAGGTGATGATGAGATTATTCCGTTCTCATTTATGAATAAACCTGAGGATGTTCAAAGAGAGCAAAGGGACTGCTACCTAACTTATACTACATTAAAAACTAAAGAGATCATCCAGCAAAACCTAAATAGAAGTCCTATGTATTCAGGGGAAGTTGCAGGTATTGGACCAAGATATTGCCCTTCAATTGAAGATAAGATTGTTAGGTTTCCGGAAAGAGACGAGCATCAAATCTTCTTAGAGCCGGAAGGACTCGATACATGTGAGATGTATGCTCAGGGCATTAGCTCCACCCTACCTTATGAAGTGCAAATCGATATGTACAAATCAGTAATTGGTATGGAAAATGTAAAGATCATGAGACCAGCATATGGTATTGAGTATGATTGTATAGACCCAACCATTTTGAAACAAACACTTGAACATAAAGAGATAGAGAATCTTTTTTTTGCCGGACAGGTAAATGGTTCATCCGGTTATGAAGAAGCTGCAGCACAAGGCCTTATCGCAGGACTTAACGCATATTGTAATATTAAAGGAAAAGAGCCTTTTACTCTCGATAGATCCGATGCATATATCGGAGTTTTAATCGATGACTTAGTAACCAAAGGCACAAATGAACCATATAGAATGATGACCTCAAGAGCTGAGTATAGACTTACCCTAAGACAGGACAATGCAGATCTTAGGCTCACTCAAAAGGGTTATGATATAGGGCTGGTAACTGAAGAGAGATATTCTCGATTTATCGAGAAGAAAAAAGCAATTGAACGTGAACTCGAAAGACTGAAAAAGGTGATTATAACACCAACAGTCGAAAATAACGAAAAGCTAAAATCCTTAGGAACTACAGAGCTTAAAACTGCATTATCGCTTTACGAATTAATCAGAAGACCTGAAGTTGATTATGAAACTCTTGCTGTTCTGGATTCCGGTAGAACTGAACTTGAAAGAGAAGTAAAAAACCAAGTTCAAACCATCATTAAATATGAAGGATATATTGAAAAGCAGATGTTTCAAATAGAACAGTTTAAAAAACTGGAGAAAAAATCACTTTCAGAAATAGAAGACTACAAAGATGTCAAAGGACTAAGTAATGAAGCAGTTCAAAAATTAAACAATTTTAAACCTGAATCTGTTGGACAAGCTAGTAGAATTTCAGGAGTCTCCCCTTCAGATATCAATGTGCTTTTGATTCACCTGGAGATGCAAAGGAGGCAAAATGACTAAACTTATAGAACTATTGGAAAATGCTGCAATAGATATAACAAAAGATAAGCTTGAAAAGCTTAAAAGATACAAAGAGCTCGTACTTGAGTGGAACCAAAAATTTAATTTAACCGCAATCACAGAGGATGAAGAATTTGATATTAAACACTTTTATGACTGCCTTCTACCTTTAAAAGAAAGTGAGATAAAAGATGCAAAATCAGTCATAGATATTGGAACAGGTGCCGGTTTTCCCGGAATACCATTAGCTATTATGATGCCTGACACAAATTTCATGCTTCTTGACTCACTAAAAAAACGGATTGGATTTTTAGAATTCATAATTGAAGATTTAGGTCTAAAAAAAGTCAATGCAATTCACGCAAGAGCTGAAGAACTTGGAAGAGAGGAAAAATACAGAGAAAAATATGATATCTGTATCTCAAGAGCAGTAGCTTCGCTTAACACTCTTTCAGAATACTGTATACCTTTTGTAAAAGTTGGAGGACATTTCATATCCATGAAGGGCTCAAGCGGCATGGATGAAGTTAAAGAAGCAAAAAATGCCATAGATATATTAGGGGCAAAACTAAAAGCCGCAAAAGAATATGAGCTAATCGATGGAGATCATAAAAGGTTTTTAGTGATTATAGAAAAATTAAAAAACACCCCTAAAAAATACCCAAGAGCGGGCGGTAAACCAAAAAGTAAACCACTATAAAAACGAGCACAAAATGCTCGTTTTTTCATGGTAAAATTCGGTTTTAGTAAAGTAAAAAATTAGACCATGCTATAGAGTTAAACAATGGGCGAATTATCAAATCTTAAAGATATTTTCGAATCATCATTTCTCTAAATCTTCTAACCACATATGTTCTACTTAATCTAGTATTATCTACTTTGAAATAGGAGCGATTGAACCACACAAGTGGCGGGAACACTATAAAGCAGTCAGTTTTTAGTAGTGTAAGGTTAGTAAAAAAGAAAGCCTATGTATAAGTGCACATCTCAAACAAATAATATAAAAACTTTGAAATCAAAGATTAGCAACGAAATGCAACGGAAAACAGTTCTTTCCCGACTAGCTTTCAGTTTAAATCCATTTATATTTTTTTAAGTAAAGCAAGACAAGTAGATACAATCCTGACTTAATTTATTCTTAATGAAAACAAATTCTCTTGGCTATATGGTATTTAATTATTATTCTGTAAATTATTATTTGATAATCTCGTGGTATAATATTATATCGGAACAAAAAACAGTGAAAAGGATTCATTGAAGATAGATGTAATAATATTCTGTGCAAAGGATAAGTATACAAAAATCTTGAAAGGCTCCCCCTTCTATACTTACAGATACTTATAATATAGTATAATTCTATACAAAAGTTGCGAAACGCTCTCTAAAGTGAAATTAGAGCCTTAAATAGGCAAATCGAGTAATAGAGCAAATGTTAATTAATAAACTAACAAACTATAGATAAATATTTTATATGAGGTGATATTATGAAATGTGAATTAATTTCAGTGGGTACTGAATTACTACTTGGAGATATTCTTAACACTAACTCAAAGTATCTTTCTGAAAAAATGGCGGAGCTAGGAATATCAGTTTTCAAACACACTACAGTTGGAGATAATGAAGTTAGACTGTCTGACGCAATCAATGAAGCACTTACTGACAACGATCTTATAATTCTGACAGGAGGATTAGGACCTACTAGAGATGATATAACTAAGGAAACTTGTGCTAAGGTTCTTGGTCTTCCCCTTGTTACAAACGAAGACAGTTATAATAGATTAAAAGATTATTTTGACAATAACGATAATGCATTGGAGAACAATGTAAAGCAAGCAAAATTTCCAAAAAACGCAATAATACTACCAAATCGAAATGGAACTGCAGATGGATGCATAATAGAAAAAGAAAACAAAACAATAGCTATACTCCCCGGTCCCCCTTCAGAAATGGAACCAATGTATGAAGAATACGTTCATAGCTATTTATCAAAGTATAGTGAAAAGAAGTACTTTTCAAGATTTTATAGGATAACCGGGATGGGCGAATGGCAAATGTCAAAAACGATAGATGATTTGATAGAAAACCAAAGTAATCCTACAATTGCCCCTTATGCAAAAAAAGAAGCCTTAGTTATTAAAATGACAGCAGCAGCAAAGAATGAAACTGAAGCAGAGCTCTTGTTTGAACCTTATGAAAAAGAATTTAAAAATAGATTTAAAGACAACTATTTGGGTTATGATAATAGACCTCTCGAAGCAAGGGTTGGTGAACTATTACTAGAAAAGAATTTATCTATATCATGTGCTGAATCTATTACCGGTGGAATGATAGCTTCTACATTGATAAATTATCCCGGAATCTCAAGCGTTCTTAAAGAATCATATATAGTCTACAGTGATGCCGCCAAATCGGATATTTTAGGTGTTAATCAGTCGACCTTGGATAGGTATACTGCAGTTAGTAGTGAAGTTCTCGATGAAATGCTTGAGGGATTAAAGATTAAAACAGGTGCAGATATTTGCATCGCAACTACGGGATATGCAGGTCCGGATGGAGATCAAGTTGGTCTTTGTTATTATGGATATAAGTATAAGGACAAGATCTATAAAAATGGAAGGACTTTTAAAGGTTCACGAAACGAAATAAGACATCGAGTCACACGAGAGGTACTCAGTGCACTATTAAGAGATCTTTTAAGATAAAATGTTTCACGTGAAACATAATAAATAAACATTAAACAAATGCAATTGTTTCACGTGAAACAATTGCATTTTATTTCTAATATAATTCAAGTAAATTAGTAATAAAGAAGTAACATATGATCAACGCGAATGCTAGAGTAACAAGTTCAGTATTTAAAAACTGCAAGTTACTCCATTCATATTTTTTAATTCAAATACTAAAACTATTGTATACTCAAATTGAATTTCATGTTCTGATCTACGAATTATATATCGACTATAGAATTGTTTCACGTGAAACTATGTAATTATCATACTTTTGATGATTTACCCATATTTTATATTACAAAAATAACAGTATTTATTTCGAATATAAAATTTTGCTTTATTATTCTTGTCATTATAAATATTAGACATGAACCATATTTAAAGTGTTCTTTTTAAACATTATTAAATAAAGCAAATTTATATATGCACATTAGAATATATATTCTCGATTAATGAGTTTAATGCATAAATTAAATATGCTTCTATATAAGTAATATAAGCAAGCATTTGAAAATGTTTCACGTGAAACATTTATTTATTTAAAATTATGATTCTATAACTACAAGGGATAATATATAAGATTTATAATTTCAAGAATGTTCATAAAACTATATCCTATATTTGCATATGAATAAAATGTACACTTTTAAATAAATTTATAATAGTATCATTATGCATTAATACATAAATTTTTGTTTCACGTGAAACATTTTATATTTCAATTCATTAAGAATATTAACTGTTCAAACATTTATAATTCCTATAATAAGTCAAACATATCTAGATAAATTATCATTTATTCAAATTATCCATTAAAGTATATTATATTCAATCTATCCATTGGTATATATATTTCATTATGCTATAATAATAGTATATGAAGTTCATGCGCTAAAAGTAGTGATAATATACAAAAAAGCAGCAATATTAATAGAGACTATTGAGATTGTTAAAAATAAGATTAACATTTAATTGGAGAGGTATATGGGAAAAAGCATATGTGTTTTTAATCAAAAAGGTGGTGTTGGAAAGACAACTACAGTTGTAAATCTTGCATCTGCCCTTGGCAAGCTTAAAAAACGTGTTCTCGTCGTAGACGTTGATCCCCAGGCAAATGCTACTTCCGGGCTTGGTATTGACAAAAGTATACTTGAACATACGGTGTATGAAATAATGATAGATCAAAATGATCCTATAGACACAATTGTTAAAACATCTTCAATAAATGTTGATATTCTCCCTGCTACCCCGGATCTTGCCGGTCTTGAGGTAGAACTGGTAATGCTAAGTCAAAGGGAGACTAGACTCCGTAATACACTCAAAAAAGTTGTCGATGATTATGATTTTATATTGATAGATTGTCCTCCTTCTCTTGGACAGCTCAGTATCAATGCACTGGTGGCTGCAAACTCGGTACTTATACCTATACAATGCGAATACTATGCACTAGAAGGTGTATCGCAGTTAATTGAAACACTGGAGCTAATTAAAGGCAGTTTAAATCCTGATTTAGAGATAGAGGGAGTTCTGCTCTCTATGTTTGATGGTAGAAACAACTTGGCACTTGAAGTCGTCGAGGAAGTTAAAAAATATTTTAAAGATAAAGTTTTTAAAAGCATTATACCGAGAAATATAAGAGTTGCTGAAGCACCATCCCATGGTCTAAGTGTAATCGATTATGATGAGAAATCAAAGGGTGCAGAAGCTTATAAAAAGCTTGCGAAAGAGTTAATTAGAAATAATTAGTAAAGGGGAATAAAATGGCTAAAAAAACAGGCTTGGGTAAAGGACTTGGGGCATTAATCCGTGACAGTTCAACTGATAATGAGGTGTCCGAACAAATTAAATATGTCGATATTAGTCTAGTTGATGCTAGGGAAGATCAACCAAGAAGAATGTTTGACGGTGACGCTATTGAAGAGTTGGCTGAATCGGTTAAGGCTCATGGAATCCTACAACCACTATTGGTAAGACAGATAAATGACAGGTATGAGATTATAGCCGGAGAAAGAAGATTTAGAGCTGCTCAGGAAGCGGATCTTACTGAGATTCCGGTTATAATAAAAGATGTTAAGGAACACATTGTCAAAGAATTGTCATTAATAGAAAATATACAAAGAGAAGATTTAAATCCAATAGAAGAGGCTTATGCTTATGATGAGCTGATTAATGAGTATAATCTTACACAAGAAAAACTTGCCCAAAAAGTTGGCAAGAGTAGATCATATATTGCAAATACTCTTAGACTACTCGGACTTGACGATTATATAAAAGAGCATCTTATAAATGGCGATATTACATCAAGCCAGGGAAGGACACTTCTTTCAATAAAGAGTCCAGCCGAGAGAAAAAAATTTTTAGAAAAGCTTCTCGAAAAATCAGTAAATATTAGAGATATTGAAAGAAGGGCAAGTAGAAGACCAAAAACTGAACCCGATATGTACGTAAGGGATATGGAAGAGAGATTGACTGAGCTTCTAGCAACCAAAGTAAAACTGATTCCAGGGAAAAAAGGTGGGCGTATAGAGATTCGTTATTTTAACAACGAAGATCTTGATAGAATATATGAATTATTTAAGGAGGTCTAAAATGACAGATTTGATGAAACTGAGTTTAAAAGAGTATTTGGATAACGCTTCTGATAAGGAACCAAATCCGGGCGGAGGTTCTGTAGCGGCATATGTAGGAGGTCTAGGAACTGCGCTGGCAAACATGGTACTGAATCTTTCTTATGGAAAGAAAGCATATGAAGCTCTTGATCAGAACATAAAGGATGAATTAGAAGAGCTAAAAGAAGAGTACTTTGAAATTATCAAAGAATTGGAAGTTTATGTAAATGAGGATGCTAAATCATTTAACAAAGTACTTGATGCATTTAAACTTCCTAAAGAAACGGAAGAAGAAAAAGAAGCCAGATCAAACGCTATCCAAGAAGGGTATAAATATGCACTTGAAGTTCCTCTAAACACTGCCAGACTTGCAAATAGAGCTCTAAATAAACTGGATCTCTTTGTTGAGCATGGTACGGTATCTGCAATAACTGATGTTGGATGTGCAATACTTTTCTTGGCATCTGCTATCGAAGCCGCTCTTTTCAACGTAATTATAAATCTTAAGAGCATTAAAGATGAAGAATTTGCAAAACAAACCGAGAAAGAAGTACATGATCTGATAGCTAATGCTCACAAGTTAAGAGACGAGTATCTTGAAAGAACATATAGAAGACTTGACTAGTAATTCAATCATTTAGAATTTTGACCTTAAACTTCTGTTTAAGGTCAAAATTGATAAAGATAGTATAATTTGGGGTGAAGAAATGATTTATTTTGATAACGCAGCAACTACATTTCCCAAACCAAAAGTCGTGACCGACAAACTTACAGAGGTTTCAACCGGTTATTGTGCAAATCCCGGAAGAAGTGGGCATAAGTTTGCACTACGCATGGATAGAGAAATATACGATGTAAGAGAAAAACTAACCGAATTCGTAAACGGTAAAAATCCAATGAACACAATTTTTACCTTTAATTGCACTGATAGTTTAAATATTGCTATAAAAGGGGCAGTTAAGAAGGGCATGCATGTGATAACTACATCGATGGAACATAACTCTGTTCTGAGGCCCCTCAAAGAGCTGGAAAGACTCGGAACTATTACACTAACAATAGTTGAAGCTGACAAAAAAGGTATAATAGAACCGGAGAGGATTGAAGAATCTATAAAACCGGAAACGCAAATGGTTGTTACAACTCATATGAGTAATCTTACGGGTACTATTTTAGATGTAGAAAGAATAGGTGAGATTACCTCGAAAAGAGGCATCTTGTACATCGTTGATGCTGCCCAGTCACTTGGAGTACTTGATGTAGATGTAGAAAAGATGAATATAGATATTTTATGTTATCCCGGACATAAAGGTCTTCTTGGACCAATGGGAACAGGCGGTCTTTATATAAAAGAAGGGATCGAACTTGAACATATTAAAGAAGGTGGAACCGGAAGTTTTTCTAGCGATCCTTTTCAGCCTTCTATTTATCCGGACAGGCTTGAATCAGGTACTTGTAATGGTGCAGGTATAATTGCTCTTGGTGAAGGGATTGATTTTATCAATCATGTTGGGATAGAAAATATTAGAAAACATGAAGAAGAGCTAAAAGATTTATTCATTAGTCTACTTTATGATAATCCGGATTTTATATTATATGGTCCACTCGATCATAGGCAAGGGGCTGTGGTATCTATAAATTTAAAGGATATGGATTCATCTGAACTTGGATATATTCTAAGTGAAGATTATGATATATACATCAGACCGGGACTTCATTGTGCACCTCTTGCTCACAAGAGTATTGGCACTACAGATGTAGGTGCAGCCAGATTTAGCTTTGGATACTTTAATACTGTGGAAGAAGTTCATGAAGCTGTGAGAATTTTAAAAGAGATTGCTAAGGAGAATTAGTATGGAAAGTTTTGTTAATTTTATCCAGACTGCGAATGTTGTGCTTTTTGTTTTGCTTTTAATTGCTGTGATTTTTTGTTTTATGTTAATTTCCAGCACAAACCGAAAGTTAAACAGACTTAGAAGAAGATACGATCTACTTCTAAGAGGAAGAGGCGAAATGGACATGGAAGAGCTTATTGCAGAACATAGCTTGGATATTGAAAAACAAGGTAAGCTTCTTCATGAACTACAAAGCGGTATTAAGGACACCGGTAGACTTTTGGAAGCACAGCTTAATGAAATAAGTGGTAAGAGTTCAGACTCTATTCAGAAGATTGGTTTTCATAAATACAATGCTTTTGAATACGTTACAAATGAAATGTCTTTTTCTCTGGCTCTTTTAGACTCAAGAGAAAATGGAATTATAATTACTAGTATATTCGGAAGAGAAAATTCTAGTACTTATGCAAAGGAAATTAGAAAGGGTAAAGGCATTCAGGAGCTTTCGATAGAAGAGGAAATAGCTCTGGGAAGAGCATTACAAAAAGGATAAAATGCAGAGAAAAATCTTATTTATCATAAATCCTACTGCCGGTTCAGGAAAAGCACTAAACACTCGTGTAGGTATAGTAGATGCCATGCAAAAATCAAAACTGGATTATGATATTAAAGTAACTGATCACCCCGGCCATGCCACAAAAATGGCAAAAGAAGCACCCGGGAAATACGATACCGTAGTTGCTGTCGGCGGCGATGGAACGATTAAAGAAGTTGTAAAGGGACTTATATCAACCGACGTAAGACTTGGAATAATCGCTGCAGGAACGGGAAATGATGCAGTAAAAAGCCTTCAGATACCTAAGGATTTTCAAGCAGCTATACGAAAGATAATAGATGGTAATGATACCAAAGTAGATGTCGGATTCGCAGGTGATTCAATATTTTTAAATGTACTGTCTATAGGATTTGATGCAGAGGTTGTTAAATATACTGATATAATAAAAAAATATATCAGTGGAAAACCTGCGTATTATCTTGGTTTAATAGCAGCATTTACGAGGTATAAGATGAAGTCCGTCAGGATTAAATCAAAAGAAGGTGATTTTACAGGTAGAGTATTACTGGCAGCAATAGGAAATGGAAGTTATTATGGAGGCGGCTTTAGGATTCTACCACCCGCTGATATGAACGATGGACTACTTGATGTAGTAATAGGTAAGAAGATGTCAAGGCTTGGTATAGTGAGTATTTTTATAGAGCTCTTAAGAGGCATGCATCTTGAAAACAAGAAAAAAGTTATATATTATAGAACGGAAAAACTTTGCCTAATACCTGAAAATAATATTGAATTAAACATTGATGGAGAGATTACAATTCTTAAAGACCCACTAGAGATCTCGATTAAAAGGGATGCTCTTAAAATCTTAGTATAATATGGAGGAAAAAACATGGGATTATTTGACGAACTAAAAGCGAAACTGGAAGGTAGCAATCAAACAATTGTCTTTCCTGAAGGAAAGGATGTTAGAATCCTGGGGGCATGCGCTAGATTAAAAAAGGATAATATTTTAACGCCTATAATTATTGGCAAACTGGATGAAGTAGAAGGGATTGCTAAAGAATCGAGTATAGATTTAACGGATATTCAAATCCTTGATCCGGATTCATATGATGAATATGATAATCTAGTAGATGCGTTTGTAGAAAGAAGAAAAGGAAAGGCTAGCCTTGAAGATGCTAAAGTTCTTTTAAAAGACTATAACTATTTTGCGACCATGTTGGTATACACAGGAAAGGCTGACGGTATGGTTAGTGGTGCTGTTGGATCAACAGGTGACACTGTTAGACCAGCACTTCAAATAGTCAAAACAGTTCCGGGAGTTTCTAGAATTAGTGGAGCAATGATTATGATTGGTCCGAATAACGAAAGATACGTATTTGCAGATATTGCCATTAATATTTCGCTAGAGCCGGATCAATTAGCAGAAGTAGCTGTTCAAACAGCAAAGACTGCAGAGCTATTCGGTATAGATCCTAAAGTTGCAATGCTTAGTTTTTCTACTATGGGTTCGGCGAGTTCTCCGGAACAAGAAAAAGTTGCTGAGGCAACAAGACTTGCTAAGGAAATGGCACCTGAGCTAGCAATAGATGGTGAGATGCAGTTTGATGCGGCATTTGTACCATCTGTAGGAAAATCAAAGGCACCAAACTCCAAAGTTGCCGGACATGCGAATGTATTTATATTCCCTGATCTCCAAGCAGGAAATATAGGATATAAGATAGCTGAAAGACTAGGAAAATTAGAAGCAATCGGTCCTATTCTACAAGGTTTAAACGCCCCAATCTCAGATTTGTCTAGAGGATGTTCTGAAGAAGATGTTTATAAACTGGCTATAATTACGGCATTACAAAGTCTTCAATAAATGATTAGTAGATTTAGGGATTTAAGTATAGTAAATTTTGGATCGGTAAATATGGTTGTAGCAAACGACTCTTCAGGGGCGATAGGCTTAAAAGAAAATGACATGCTTAAGGTAGACCCTGAAATCGTCGGTTATCATGGTGCTCAGGTTGCACTTATGGAAGTAATCGCATATGGTGCTGATCCTATTTTGCTCATAAATAACCTAATGGTTGAAATGAATCCTACAGGTAAAAGAATAATCAATGGAATATATAGAGCAATGAAGTCCGTGGGTATGAATCCTGACATTAGTATTAACGGCAGTACTGAAGAAAATTTTGCTACTACTCAAACCGGAATGGGCATAACGGTGATAGGAAAAACAACAAATAAAAGCATACCAATTCATAGATCTGAAAAAAGAGATTTGGTTGTAGCTCTAGGAAAACCACTGGTAGGGGATGAAGTTATCAATGCAAGTGATGAAGAAAAAATGGATTCAGAAAAATTATTAAAAATAAGAGCTTTGCCATTTATAAAAGAACTGCTACCTGTAGGTTCTTCAGGAATAATTCATGAATTGAGAAAAATTGAAAAAGATTCTGGATTCAATGCAATTAGATTTAAGACGGACTTAAATTTGGAGGCAAGTGGTGGACCAAGTACTTGTGTTTTAGCCACTTTAAGAAATGAACATATTAATACTCTTATAGAAATAATAAATATTAAGGTTACTCCATTGTCAATCTTAGTATAGATTGAAAACATAGTTGACAGAAAACAGATGAACTTTACGATAAAGAATGATATAATGTTATTATATCGTAAAAATGGGGTAAATATGTAATGCATGAAATTCAAGTGAGTTGAATATGCATGGTTATAAATTGAAAGGAGTAAAAGTATGCCTCCAAAAAAAAGAATAAGCAGTGAAGACATCGTATATGCGGGGATAAGAGTAATTGATAAAGAAGGTATTGATGGATTTAATGCCAGGGGAATAGCTAGTGAATTAAAATGTTCAACTCAACCTATATTTAGCAACTTTGTAAATATGGATGATTTACGCGAAGCAGTATATCAAAAAGCTAAAGATATCTTTAATAAAAAAGTAGAAGAAAATATCATGGAAAATGTTTCATTACTTGTTATGGTATTAGAATATACAAACTTCGCTAATACACAAAAAGAACTATACAACTTTCTATTCATGAATAATAGATATGATGCACCTACCTTATTTAATTTTTTAGATAAATCAAATGAAGAATTAGTTAATATGGTGAAGGAAATCACCGAACTAAATGATGCTAATGCTAAAGAATTATTAAATATGATGACATACTACGTTTATGGAATGGCAACTAGGCTAGCTAACAGAAAGACAGTCCTTGATGAAGAAAAACTTAAATACTATGTACTCAAAGGTTATCTCGGGCTAAACAGAATTATGAGAGAGAGTCAGGGGTTAACTGATTCGCAGGAATATATCGATAATATTAAAGATACTATTTACAATTATACATTTAGCGAATAACAGTAAATAAAATGGATCAGACTCACATAAAAATGTAAAATTCTGAATCAGAACAGAAAAAGAAATAGTATAAGAAAATATGGTTTATTAATATAAACCCTATTTGTTATGTCAAAAAATAACAAGATAATATATGATGTCTAGAAATTATGATATAATATAAGGTGACAAAAATTAAATCAAGGAGAAAGTATTGAAAAAAGTAGGTATAATTACAGATAGTACTGCATATTTGGATGATGAGTTCATAAAACAATATGATATTGGGGTAGTTCCATTAAGTTATACATTTGAAGGTGAAAACTATAGAGAAGGTTTCTCAGAGACTTTTGAATCCTTTTTCACTAGATTTGAAAAATCTAAAGATTTTCCTGTAACTAGTCAGCCTTCAACTGGAGATTTTGTAGAGAGATATAATGAATGGCTTGAGAGGTATGATGAATTATTAGTTATAACAATCTCCTCCGGAATCAGTGGAACTTACAATAGTGCTGTGCTGGCAGCAGAAATAGTAGGAAGTGACAAAATTACGATAGTAGATAGTTTAAACACAGCAAGTAACTTAAGATTTATGATTAAAAAGGCAGTGGAACTTTTAAAAGAAAAGTCAGCTCAAGAAACCGCTGAAACAATACTCTCAGAAAGAGGTAAATATCATGTTCTTCTAATCGCAGATGATTTGGAGTACTTGAGAAGGGGTGGAAGAATTTCATCTTTTGCCTCATCAGTCGGAAATATTCTTCAGTTAAAACCAATCATTGGGCTAGTAGAAGGAAAACTGCAACTTGCTCAAAAAACTAGAGGAACTAAAAGAGCAATTGATACTGCTATAAAATCAGTTCCTGAAAATACTGAAATGGTATCGATTTGTCATATTTTCAATGATGAATCAGCGGAATACATTGCAAGTGAACTAAAAAGTAAACTGCCGGATGCCGAGATTACGATTGATGGCTTAGGTCCGGTAATAGGAAGTCATATTGGAATAAAGGCTTTCGGACTATTGTTTAAAACTAAATAATAAAAAGAAAAACGGCACCGGTTAAATTACCGGTGCTGTTTCTTAATACTCTCTTAACAGTGATTTGCTTGTTTTTACGATCCTATTAAGTATTACAGTCAAGATAATAACTTGTGCAGCAAATGTAATCAATGAAGGGATTGCTCTGACCTGTAAAAGATTAATATAAGGAGTTCCTACGGTCATTGTTAACCATAGAGATGTTAAAACAAGTCCTATTCCAAAAGCAACTATTGCAGATGAAATGAGAATTGACTTGATATCAATATTTTTCTTATAAAAGAAAAATCCATATGTGACTCCTCTTAAAAATGCTGATAGTGTGAAACCCGGGAAGAATGTTCCATAAGGGAAGAGAGTCATCCCAATTACATCGGACAATACAGCCGCAACTCCAGCGGTTACAGGTCCAAATAGTGCACCAGCTACTGCTAATGCGATAAAGTTAAAGCTAATTCTAACAAGCGGTGTTTGAAAAGCAAAAAACCTTGTTAGTATTACATCCATTGCAATTAACAAAGATACTACGACTAATTTTTTGGTATTTGACATAAAAAAACCTCCTTTTGCGCCACAAGGAGTTATTGGTGGCAGCGGACGCGGATAGATATCGTAAACATACTGTTTTCGTCTGGTAGCTACTTCCCATCTACCAGCACTTAACGCACCTATTCCTACTCTGACAGATAATCTGTACTTATTTGATCAAATATATTCTACCATGAAAAATGAATATATACAACTAAATAGGAATAATTAAAGATGTGATTATAAAAAATTTAAATTTTAAATGTCACAAAAATTAAATAGACTCGTTTTGTATATGATAAAGAAAAGCTAAACTGAAATATTTATGATATACTTTACTAAACGAAACTTTTCAGCTCAAATAGAGCTGAGTTTGGGAGGTATATATGATATTTATCGGTATGTTGATGAATGATGAAGAGAAGTCCAAACTCTTCCACATCTATGAAAAGTATAAAAAATACATGTATGTAATTGCATATGAGGTTGTAAGAGAGCATTCAAAAGCCGAAGATGTAGTTAGTGATTCTATTTTAAAAATCAGTGGAGTGCTAAGCAATATCAAAGACTTAGACAGTTACAAAACTAAAGGTTATATCGCAGCTATTGTAAAAAATACAGCTCTCGACATGTATAGAAAAAATAAGGGCAGAAATATAAAATTCGACGAGTCCTATATGGGTCTTGTTCCGGATGTTAGCTTGGAAATAGAATATAAAGATGAATACAGAAGGGTAGTTACAGCAATCAATAAACTGCCGGATATCTATAGGGATGTACTTATCATGAGATATGTAAATGAACTTGAAGATGATCAAATTGCAAAGAGCTTGGGTATTTCTAAAGAAGTGGTAAGAAAAAGAGCAGAAAGAGGTAGAAAAAGAATAATTTTTGCCCTCGGAGAGTTTGGTGATAAAGATGAATAGAAGAGACGACTTAATTAAAAGAGCATTGATGGAATATGTAGAGGATAAATCAAACCACTACGAAGAACTCGCCATGGAAGAAATTCAATTCTCACCTGGTTTTGACAATAGAATAAAATCAGAAATTGAAAGACCTACACTGGGAATTCAAAATTTAATTTCAAAACATTATAAGAGGTTGATACCGGCTCTAGCTGCAGTACTAATTTTATTGATTGGCGGAAGAGCAATACTAAACAGAGTTCAAACACCGAAGAGTACTGAGCAAGTACAGACTTCCTCAATGGAAGAAGCCAAAAAAGCTGATGAAAGCAAAGACATGAAAGCTTCCGAAGAATCACTTGAAGAAAAAGCTGAAGAAGCACCTGCTGTGGCAAAACCTGAAGAGATGAAACTCAATGAAGAAGTTAAGAATGATGAAGCAATACAGGAAAGCCGGACAATGGAAGCGGCTACAGATATGGAAGATGCTCCAATGGTAACGAGTCAAAACTTAATTATGGGACTTAACAAGCCAATATATTCAACGGCAGATAAGGTGTTAGGAGTGTATATTAAAAATGAAGGTAGCACAGCTTTAAAGACAGATGATTTATTTAAACTTTCACAAGATGGAAACGAGCTTCAAAGAAATCCAGAAAAAGAAATTACAGAAATTGAAATACCGGCAGGAAGCACAAGATATGTTGAAGTAAACGTAGAAGAGCATTACAATACAGGACTAACCAGTGGAAGCTATACGATAGAAAAAGATATAGAAGGTGTGAATTTAACTTTAAACTTTGTAGTAGAATAAACAAGAGAGGTACTATCATGAAAAAGAGTAGATTATTAATAATACTGCTTATAGCATTACTAGCATTTACTGCTTGTTCACCTCGAAATACGGAATATATTGCTGAAGATAGTCCTATGGATTACGACAAGAGCATAGGTGTAACAGAAGGTAAAGTTGCCGAATCGGAAGCACCGGAATCAAGCGGTAGTTCAGAACCACGAAGTGTTGAACCGGAAAAAGTAATAGTTACAATTAATATGAACTTTCAAACTACAAAATTTGATGAATCTTTACAAAATATTAATACTGCAATTGATGCAGTCGGTGGGTATGTTGAGGATTCTAAGATAGAGTTTGGATCCGGATACTACAATGCTAACAAAACTGCAAACATGTCTATAAGAGTACCAAAACAAAAAGTTGTTGAGTTTAAAAACTCTTTGGGTGAAGAAGTTGGAACACTGATGTCAGAGAGTACTTCAAAATCAGATGTAACTAAGTCTTATCGAGATAATGAAACTAGACTCAGAGTGCTTCAAGACAAAGAAGTAAGATTAAGGGAGCTCTTGGCAAAAGCTGAAACAGTTGAAAACATTATAGAAATTGAAAACAGTTTGTCCGAAACAATAACGCAAATTGAAATAATTAAATCCAATTTACAAACCACAGATGATTTAGTAGATTATAGCACTATCTATCTATATATAACTGAAGTTAAAAGCGTATCTACGATAGAAACACCTGCAACTACATTTATTGAAAGACTTAAAAATGCAATTACAGGATCCCTAAGTTCCTTTACACAAGGTCTTGGAAACCTTCTGATTACATTCATATACGCACTTCCATATCTTTTACTTCTAGGTCTTGTGATTTTAGTGATAAGATTTTTGATAAAGAGATTTAGAACAAGGTTTGGAGGCTTCAAAATAGGTAGAAAAAAGGAGAATAAAAAAGAGGTTTTTACAGATGACAAAGATGATGAGACTAGATAAACTACTCTCAAACATGGGTTATGGCTCAAGAAGAGATGTCAAAGAGCTTGTAAAACGCGGCTTTGTCAGCATCAATGGTAAGATAGTTAAACAGGCGTCCATCAAATTGGACGCCTTATTGGATGAAGTGTTGGTGCATGGAGAAAAAGTCGAGTATAGAGAGTTTATCTATTTACTGATGAACAAACCAAAGCGATATATAAGTGCGACAGAGGACGACTATCATAAAACAGTGATTGATTTGATAGACGAAGATTATCAGCACTTTGAGCCTTATCCAGTGGGTAGGCTGGATATTGATACAACCGGACTTTTGATAATTACAAATGATGGAGAATTGACTCATAAACTAATCTCTCCAAAAACCGGTATAGTAAAAGTCTATATTGCCGATGTCGATGGCAGAGTGACCGAAAAAGAAGTGAATATTTTCAAAAATGGAATCCATCTGATGCCTGAAGACTATATTACGCTACCCGCTGAACTTGAAGTACTTAGAAGAGGAGCGGTTTCGACTGTTAAGGTGTCCATTAAAGAAGGCAAGTATCATCAAGTAAAGAGGATGTTTGAATCAGTGGGCATGAGAGTACTTGAACTAAAAAGGCTTGAAATTGGTGAAATTGAGCTGGATGAAAATCTTTCAGAGGGCGAATACAGAGAGTTTAACAGTGAAGAGTTGAAATGGATAGAATCGTTAAAAGATAATTAACACAAAAACATCCACTGAAAAGTGGATGTTTTGTAAGGAGAGTAATGATTATCTGTAAAAGCCCAGTTCAATCATATGAACAGAGGAAGTTTAACGAACTGAGCGAAGTCAATTGTCAAAATTAATTTTTATTTTGTTTATGATTATATTCTACAATTAACTTATGTAGAAATTGTGGAGAAGTTACTACAAAATCGTCAGAAAATAAGGTGTATAATGAATACTGAAAAAAACACATATAAAACTATACTGTCAAAAGCAGTAAAAAGTCATTACTGGTTTGATTACGACTACAATATGAATCTTTACAGAGGATGTAGCCATGGATGCATTTACTGTGACAGTAGAAGTGCTTGCTATGGAATCATCGATTTTGAAAAAATTATAGTCAAAGATGATGCACTCGAAATACTGGAAGCAGAGCTTAGTAGAAAAAGGAAATCCTCCATAATTGGAGTGGGATCCATGAGTGACCCTTATAATCCAAGGGAAGAGACAGAAATGATTACCAGAGGAGCACTTAAGCTAATAGAAAAATACGGGCATGGAATAATAATCATGACCAAGAGTACACTTATGAGTAGAGATATAGATCTGTTTAAAAAAATAAACAAAACCCAGCCCGTTATATGCATGATTTCTATAAGTACTATGGATGATGAATTGGCCAAACAGATAGAGCCAAATGTATCCAAACCATCCGAAAGGTTAAAGGCCATAGAAGAGCTATCAGAAAGCGGAATAGTGACAGGAGTATTACTTATGCCGACACTACCATTCTTAACCGATAGTTCTGAGAATATAATTGATGCAGTGAACTCTGCAAAAGAAGCTGGAGCCAGATTCATATACCCATCTTTTGGAGTAACGCTCAGAGGTAATCAAAGAAATTATTATTATGAAAAACTCAATGAAAAGTTTCCCGGAGTTAAAGACAAATATAACGAAAAATTTGGAGAAAAGTATTATTGTGGTAGTATAAATACTGATGAATTAAGGAAGGTCCTTATTAAAAGAGCTGAAGAATTAGAAATTGATTATGAGATCAGCAAGATAAATAAAAAACACCTACGAAGCCAACGAGATACACAACTGTCCTTCTTTTAAAACCTACTGATAACGATTATCAAATATATATCATGGTTATTATGATAGATAAAGGGTATATACACATATGTAGAACAAATCAAAGGAGGAATACATATGAAAGATGTAAGATTTTTTCATTGTAGTGAATGCGGTAATGTAGTAGCTCTATTGGTTGATGGTGGCGGGGAATTAGTATGCTGCAACGTTCCAATGGAAGAGATGACAGCTAACACAGTAGATGCAGCAGTAGAAAAGCATGTACCTGAAGTAAAAAGAGATGGGAATGTAATCGAAGTAGTTGTAGGATCAACAATTCATCCGATGGATGAAGATCACTATATCTGCTTTATAGCAGCAGCTCAAGGAGCAAAAATTCAAATTGCAAACTTAAAACCGGGCGAAGAGCCAAAAGCTAAATTCGAGTTAGAAGATGGACCGGTAGTAGTTTACGAATTCTGTAATCTACATGGTTTATGGAAAGCAGAAGCATAAAATCAAAAAATCCCAAGATTATGGTCTTGGGATTTTAACATTTAATATTCTTTTGCGTACTCGTAATTACTTGCTTCCAGTACATTTTCAGTAACGACTGAAGTGTCTGCAAAAATGTCAGCTAAATGCTGTTTTTTTGGCGAGAATGCACAGATTACATAAAGTAACCTAAGCAGTCCAAAGCTATGAATGATTCTACCGAAAAATTCCCTTGTGATCACTGTGGATAACTTTAGCCTTTCTTCTTTAAATGATACAACTCTTAATCCAAATATCATCTTTCCAAGAGTTTGACCATTAGTCGCATAGGTCATAATTGTAAAGTATAGCAGTGTTATCAAAAGCTTTAAACCATTATGTGCTAAATCCGGCAGATAGTAGGAAGTAAAAAGTATATTCATACTTCCACCGATAATTACTCTTACTAATGCTCCGGCAATTATACTATCCACTAAAAATGAAAAGAATCTTATAAAGAAACCGGCATAGAAAAAGTTAGGATAGTCATTATAAGGAGTTTTCTCTACTCTTAGCCTCTTTTTATGAACTACTTTTTCGTTTGATTGTGCCCCGTTTTCCGGATTAAATTCATCATTTTCGGGATGGACTTCATTTATAGTGAAATCTTCAGTTATTCTTTCTTCTATTTTTTGAGTTTCTTCTATTCTATCTCTTTCATCATTCACTTTTATTCACCCCCGTAGAGGTACATAAGTCTTGGTGTGTTATTACCATATTCTTTTAAAAGTGACTCTACTTGTAGCATGACAGGATCCAGTTCTCCTGTAATCTTTCCTTTTGCTGTTGTTAAAAGGTCGGTAAAAGATGGTGCTTTTAACTGTTTATACATAAACACAGTCGAACCTGTTAAATTGTTTTCTGAAAGTAAGGCTTCCAGTGCCTCTTCCTTATAACCTATTTGGTCGATGAGATTGTTCTCAAGTGCTTGTTTTGCAGTATAGATTCTACCATCAGCTAGTTTTTTAGCAGTATTAATGTCCATGTTTCTACCATCAGCAACGATTTTTACGAACTTTTCATATGCATCGTCAACAAGTCCTTGTATAAGTTCTCTATCCTGGTCGGTCCACTCTCTATAAGCAGATGCCATATCTTTATTTTCTCCTGAGGTTATTGTATTGACAGCTATTCCATACTTCTTAAAGAAACCTGAAAGGTTAAATGACTGCATGATTACACCGATTGAACCGGTCCAAGTCTCCTCAGTTGCAAAGATTTTATCTGCATTTGCAGAGACATAATATCCTCCGCTTGCAGCAAGTGCCTGCATCGTTACATAGATTGGGATATTCTTTTCAGCTTTGATTTCTGTAAGTTTTCTATGGATTTCCGCTGATTCAAATACGGCTCCACCGGGTGTGTTTACAACAAAAAGTATACCTTTTACATTAGGATCATTTTTAATGGCTTCCAGTTGTCCTATGAAAAAGTCATGATTGTATCCAACCGTCCCAAATGGTGATGCTGATCCGGATGTAATTGGTCCATCAAGTTCTAGCACAGCCACTTTTGACGAACTTCCTGCTGTAATAGTTTCCTCTATAATTCTCTGTTCTGAAGAAAAAGGCCTGTATGGAATCACGTTTCCAAAAACATTTCCAATTTCTTCCGTCTGTGGGGTATAGGCAGGTACAAGATAAGAAACTACAAGTACAAGAACTGCAAGTCCCACTGCTAACCATCTCTTCTTATTCATAATCTCACTCCTCCACTAAATTAAAGTATTCTTCCAATGTTTTACCGCTATTTTTGATCTCTTCAGCTAAAGGCACACCTACGTAGGTATAATGCCATGGTTCGTAGATGTAACCTGTGATATGGGTTTTGTCATAAGGGTATCTTAAGATAAATCCATATTTATGTGCATTATTAGAAAGCCAATTAAAACTTGGCGAATTTTCAAAAGAAGTATAAAGACCCTCGCCATATGACGAAAAATCAAAAGCCTTACCACTTTGATGCTCACTATGACCGGGTTCAGCTGAGTACTGCTTAGCATACCATCCATCCATGTTCAGATAGTTATTGTGGATTGTATTCTGATACCAGTAGGATCTATAACTGGATTCTACATAGAGACCTAAGCCCTCAGCCCATATAGCCTGCTGCATTTTAGCAAGAGCATCCCTTGCATCTGCATGTACTCCGGGGGCGTAATCCGATGGAACATAGTACTTTTTGTTTAGAATCAATACTCCTCCTGCTACTTTAAACATATTAGGATCTGAAATCTCGTCTGTTCTACTTAGACTAGTATAATAAAAATTGCCGTTTAGTTTGATTTTAAGGAAACCGCCGGATTCGCCATAGCACTCGAGATATTGACCTTCATAAGTGTAGTCAATTATCTCAGAATTTTCATCAGGTTCACTGTAAACATCTGATGATATCCTCGCAGTCCTAAACTCTTTAAGTATATCTGAAAACTCGTCCTCGCGGATATAGTTCTCTCCGGTCAAATGAGCTAGTGACTCATCAATTACTTTTTGAGAAAGAGTTGATTCTCCACCGATTATAATTATATTATCGATTGATTCACTGTTTTCTTTTAAATAATCTCTTGCACTTTGATCGAGTCTATCGGAAGACGATAGAATAATAGGGGCACCAATGGATCCTGCAAGCACTGAACCGGATAGAGAATCCGGAAAGACCTCTCCACTTGCAATGATTACAGTATTTGAAAAGAATTCACTTGCAATAGCAACGGAAGTTGAGTATCTATCTTCTCCATACAGCGTTTTAACTTCTTCGAATTCGGTTAGAGTAGATATTGTATCCTTCATAGAAGAAGTTATAGAGTTTTCACCACCAACTATAAAGAGATTACCACTTGATTTTTTTAAAAGATTGAGAGCATTTTCTCCCAGTTGTGCCTTTGGAGTTAGTACGATGTTCGCATCTTTTGAAATTGCTAGCGGTGCTGCGACTAATGCATCGGGAAAATTATCCCCTGCTGTTAACACTGCATTATTTTTAGGATTATAATCTCTTATGAGCTCCATGGTTTCATATCTATCAGAACCTCCGATTCTCATGATCTCATAGTTATAGTTTAGCTCTGTTTCCACCGCTTCAGAAATAGAGTTAACTCCACCGAGCAAGATTATCATTTTAGGATTTAATCTTTCGATTTCATTTTTAGTTTTCTCATCGAGTGTATCTTTTTCTGTAAAAAGTAGTGGATACTTTCCACCTGAAATTGTTGATCCTGCAAGTGCATCCGGATAGTCAAATCCGTTTGCTAGGATTACAAAATCTGAGTTTTCTGCTATTCTTGTACTTATTTTTATAGCGGTTTCAAACCTGTCTGAACCGTGAATTCTTATTACGTTTTTTTCAGCTGAAACCTCAGATGCATATGAAGTGCTAATTGGCGTTAGAATCATTATAAGCACCAATATATATATTAGTTTCCTATTCATTTTTATCTCCCATATTTATTCAAAGTCGTATAATAAATACTATTGTAACATATTATAGTTAAAACTTAGAAGATTTTATATTTGTCCTAATCTAAAACTTAAAAGAAAACTAGCTAAAATTCGGTTTCCCGTTTTCATCCATCAATACTGGGTATACAAAAATAGAGACTATTTTAAGTAACAAAATGGAGCTAATAATTTTGATAAATTTTTTTAATGAACTCAAGCAAAGTCCGATAAGGCTTTTTTTAATAATAACTGTAATGTTAATTATACCTGTATCAGTTGTGGGATATATTATCTATAGAAGTGAAACATCATACGCAATGCTTATGATTTATATTATCATAAGTATTATAAATGTCTTTTTAGTTGTGTATCATGAAAAATCTGCATTAAATAGTGAATATCAAAGCGGATATAGATTTACAAAATTCACAAAAAAGATTATTACATCCTCGCTTATGGTGGATATCTTGATACTGTATTATTTAATTACAATATAAGGTGGAAAAATGTTGAAAAATAAATTTACTTTTCTCAAAGATGTACTGATTTGTTCTCTTGGTGCATATGGTGGTCCGGAAGCTCATTATGGTGTCTTTATGGACCAGTTAGTATCCAAGAAAAAGTATATAAGTGAAGAAGAACTGATTGAATTAATAGCCCTTTGCGGCTTATTACCGGGACCCGGAAGTACTCAGACAATAGTTGCAATAGGTTATAAGATGGGTGGTCCAATTCTTGGCTTTCTAACCATGCTCGTGTGGGGACTTCCTGCCATTTTATTCATGACGGCTCTATCCTTTTTAACTAGTATATTTATTAGGTATAATTTGGATTTAAATATTCTTAGGTATATAGCCCCAATGGCGGCTGGTTTTATAATACTTGCAGCATACAAAATCGGGAAGAAGGTTCTTCATGGTCCATTAACCATAGCATTATTTATTATGGGATTGGCATCATCATACTTCATTAGAAAAGCGTGGACTTTTCCTGTAATATTAATAATAGGAGGTCTAGCCGCAATACTCACCACAAAGGAGAAAAATCTGTGGACAAAACCGAAATTAAAACCCAACTGGGGTATAGTAGCTGCATTTATAGGTTTTATTATAATACCTCCACTTCTCTATGGATTGACATCATCAAGACTGATTTATCTTTTTGATAGATTTTATAGATATGGATATCTGGTTTTTGGTGGAGGTCAGGTAGTTGTACCCATGATGTACACTGATTTGGTCGATATAAATGCATATATGACGGCAGAAGAATTTTTAACCGGTTATGGACTTGTCCAAGGAGTACCGGGTCCTATGTTTAGCTTTAGTGCTTATGCCTCCGGAGTAGCAGCATCGGAAGCAGGGGTATTATATCAGATAGCTGCAGGTCTAATAGGTGGGATAGGGATATTTTTGCCGGGCATACTCCTGATTTACTTCGTTTACCCACTATGGGCCGACCTAAGAAAGGTAAAGGGGATAAAAGTTTCACTCAGAGGAATAAATGCTGTCGCAGGTGGAATGATAAGTTCAGCAGCAATTATAATTTTACAAAAGGCCGGACTAAGTATAGAAAACTTAGGTATATTAATTTTAACCATTCTACTTCTTGCAACTAAAAAGGTGCCCGCACCACTCGTGGTACTGGGCTGCATACTGCTGGGAATAATTATATAGAGGATGAATCAATGAAAAGATGGATGACAAGTGCTGCATTAATACTATTTATAGTTATATTCGGATTATATATAAGAGGTGCAAGAGGCACTATATTTGACCTTGCTTTAATTAGATTTATTCAAAATTTAATTAGTGTAAACTGGAGATGGCCATATTTTATTACCTCGATAGGTAATGTAACCAGTTATTTTGCCATATATCCCGTGGTATTAGCTTACTGCGTAATTAAAAAGGATTATAGGTTATTTTTTACACTGCTTTTAGCTACATTGTTTTCGAACTTATTGGTGGAGGTATTTAAGCATATATTTATTAGAATAAGACCGATGGACTTTATGAGGATAACACAAGGTGGTTACAGCTTTCCAAGCGGGCATGCTTCAGTAAGTTCTGCCACCCTTTGGACTTTATACAGAATTGTAAAGGGAGATTCAAATACTTCAAAAAGGATTCGAATGGTAAGTTTAATCCTTCCCCTTATTATTGGACTGACAAGACTGATTTTAGGGGTGCACTGGCCAACGGATGTTATATTTGGTTTTATGCTAGGTTTTAGTGTTGCAAACATAGCCCCCGAATTACATGACAAAATAGGCACAAAGCTTGAAAGGTCACGCTTATAACTTTTTATATTAGAACAAATGTAGTATAATAAAAAGGTAATAGAATTTTTAAAAGTGACAATATGGAGGGGAATATGCAGCTAATTAATAAGGGAAAAACAAAAGATGTTTACAAACTGGACAGTGGTAATCTACTGCTCGTGTTTAAAGACGATGTAACCGGAAATGATGGAGTTTTTGATCCCGGTGCAAACAAGGTAGGATTAAAGATAGAAGGTGCCGGGAATGCCGGACTTAGAATAACTAAGTTTTTCTTTGAAGCGTTTAAAAGAAGAGGAATTCCTACTCATTATATAAATGCAAATTTAGAAAACAATACCATGGAAGTATTAGAAGCTGAGCAATATGGCGATGGAATTGAGTGTATATGTAGATACAAAGCTGTAGGAAGCTTTTATAGACGATTTAGAAAGTATGTTGAAGAAGGTAAAGATCTTGACGGTTTTGTTGAGATTACGATCAAGGATGACGAAGCCGGAGATCCACCGATCAGCAAGAGTGCTCTATTAATGCTTGAAGTTCTCACAGAAAAAGAATACAATGACATCGTAAAGTATACAAGAGAAATCTCAGATGTTATTAGAGAGATTTTAGCATCAAAAGGCTTAGAACTCTATGATATCAAGCTGGAGTTTGGTAAGGATAAAGCCGGAAATCTAATGTTGATAGATGAGGTTTCCGGAGGAAACATGAGAGTCTACAAAGGAGAAGAGTGTGTAACGCCTCTTGAATTGCCGGAGCTGTTACTAGTCTAGTACGATGAAAAAAACTATAGTTCAAATAGCGATTTTAGCTATTATACCACTGCTGATTCTATCATTATTTATTGATACCGGTCAGCTTAACAATACCTTTTTAGTATATGCATTAGCAATTTATAAAGGACTTGTTATTGCAAGCGTGACCCTTTTCGTTCAGATTATAATACATGAACTAGGTCATGTGATTTGTGGTGTAAAAAATAACTTCAGTTTTTTTGGATTCCAAATTTTAGGTCTTACAATTTATAAACAAGATAACAAGTTAAAGCTCAGGGCTGACGGTTTTACAAACGCCCTGGGTTTAGCTATTATGATTCCCAATAAAGTCATCAGTGAAAAAAACCAAATCGCATTCTATAAATCAGGCTATATAGCAAATAGTTTAACCTTGATTCCACTTATTATTCTTTACTTTTTAAGCTTCGGAGTTAGACCATACATATTTATTTCTATTATCGTAACTCTATTTATGGTGTTTTCAAATGTTCTACCGGCCGAAGTTGGCGGGAACTTCAACGACGGTTACCTTGTTAAGTTATATAAATCAGAAGGTGAAAAGAGGACATTGGTATTAGATACTCAGAAACTTCAGCAAGATCTTATAACCGGAACAAGACCTTCAGATCTTCCATTATATAATATTAAACACGAAGACAATGCATTTGCAATTATGATAAATCTATTTATGTACTTTAAAGGACTCGATTCAGGTGACAGGGCATTGATGGATGAACGAATTGAAATCATAGAAAATAAATACCATCTGCTTGAAAATATCCAGAAGGATTCAATTATATACGAGTTAATCTATTACAATTGCTGTGTTAAAGAAGACAAAATAAAAGCAACCAAACTATTTTCGGAAATAGAGACGAGACTTGAGAAAGATATGGATATAAATGCAAGGAGAATACTTGCATATTACAATTTCTCGGCCAAGCTGGACATTGATAGAGCAAAAACCTATGCAAAACAAGGGCTGGAATTAAAAGAGAAATATCCAATAAAGGGAATAGCGATGATGGAAGAAACGTTGTTAATGAAGCTTTTAGAAGTAATAGAGGGCGGTGAAAAATGAAAGGAAAAAAGAAGACAAATGTCATGAGACTACTGGATGCATCAGGAATAGAATACAAAATCCATGGATATGAAATAGATGATGGCAAAATCGACGGTATATCAGTAGCAAAGAAAATAAATAAAAAGAATTCAGAAGTTTATAAAACCCTTGTGTTAGAAGGAATAACCGGTGTTTATGTAGCTGTTCTTCCGGTTGATCTTGAGGTTGATTTAAAAAAGTTTGCCATGATTGTAGGCGAAAAAAAGATAGCACCGCTAAACACCAATAAAATACAAGCTACAACAGGATACATAAGAGGTGGTTGTTCTCCAATAGGTATGGTAAAAAACTATAGAACCATCATCAATGAATCAGCAAAAGATTTGGAAAGCATGATAATAAGTGCAGGTCAAATTGGCAGTCAAATAGAATTAAAACCTGAAGATTTAATTAAAATGACAAATGCAGAGTTAAAGGACATAACGGTAAAATAATTTTCCAAAACATTTATTAAGGGAGATATAAGATGAAAGATTTAATAGACATTATAAAAACAAGAAGAACTATCCGTTCATACATGGACCAAAAAGTTGATAGAGACTTGATTATTAAATTAATCGAATCGGCAAAATATGCACCCACCGGGATGGATAAGCAAAAGAGAAGATACACTATTGTTGAGAATGAAGACATTATACGTAAATTGGAACAGGAAGTTGAAAGAGCACTTAAAAGGGATGGATATAATCTTTTTAATACAAAGACCCTTATTATGATTTCCGTTCCTAGGGAATTAGAAAACGGACTTGCAGATACCTCTGTTGCTATGCAAAATATGTACTTAGCCGCCAATTACTATGGACTTGGATGCTGCTGGATAAATCAGTTTAAACATTTAAATGATGATGAAAAAATAAGAGATATCTTCACTAAAATCGGAATTCCGGAAGGTGAAGCAGTCTATGCGGCAATGACTGTTGGCTATCCTAACGAAGAGCCCGAATATAAAGAAAGAGTGGAGACGTACTACTTTATAGATTAGATAATAAGTGAAATATTGCAAATTGAAATATAAACTAGGAGTTTTTTATGAAAAAAACAGTAGCAATACTATTAACTTTTATAATGCTTTTATCAGCCTGCAGTCCTGCAGTAGATACAAAAAAACAGGAGAGCACATCTGTCAATGAAAAGGCACAAAAAGAAGAGGAAGCTATAGTACAAGAAGCTTCAGAAGAAGAAAAAATTGAGCCTGAGGAGATACCTCTTCCACAGTCCGAGCTGATACTCTGGCACAGCTTCTCGGATGAGTTTCAAGGTGAGTTAGACAGAATCGTAGAAATCTACAATAATATGGACAATGGAATTAAAGTAAAAACGATAAGACAAGAACCTGAAAGCCTTCAAGAGACTTTAGAAGAATCTTCTGAGGGAGAAGTAGATATATTAATAGATTTTCCTTTTGCTTATCCCACTCAAACTATCGAATCAAAAATGGTGGATCTAGACCAATATATAAGAGATTCTGAAATTGGAATTGCAAACTTTGATAGTATAATTCCTTCAAATATCAGTGAAGAAGGTACTCAGCTAGGTGGGAGATACATGATCCCATTAGTCAAGACCGGGGAGCTATTATACTATAATAAAACACTTCTTGATTCACTAGGACTCGAAGCTCCGGTAACATGGGATGAAATAGGTGCACATTCAGAGAGGATTTATAGTGAACTGGGTATTACCGGTTTTGGTTCCGAATCAAGCACAGAGTTGGCAGATTTACTTATTAATCAATATACTGATAATATCTACAAAAGTCAGGATGTAAGTTTAATCCAGCCCAAACTAATAGAAACACTACTAATGCTACAAAATGGTTATCAAATTGGGCTATTCAAGACTCCGTCTGAACAAGGATCTTTACTAGGAGCATTTGAAAATGGAGAGCTTGGAATGTTTATGATGTCATCGTATTACTCTGTATTTATGGTGCCTGAAGAACTCGAGTTTGAGGTTGGATATACAAATATACCTCAAAATCCTCAAAAACCATATATACCATTAAATGGACCTTCAGTATTTATTCTTAAAACTGACGAGAGTAGGCAAAGAGCCTCATTTGATTTTTTAAAATATCTAATATCCGAACAGACAAATGTTGAACTTGCTACACTGTACCATGGAATAACACCATTTAAATATTCATCGAATCAAACTTATATTAAGTACCTTGATGAAAATCCTGCATTAAAGGTGCTAGCCACATCACTGGATAGCGGTACAAGTATTCCAACAGTGGATGGGATACTAAGAATAAGAGAGAACTTAAAAGAAATCATCGATAGGATTTCAGAAGGAGAAGCAGTAGAGGATGTACTTAACTCAGCCGCATCTCAAATAAGATCTATAATGAGCGAGTAAACAAAGGCCACAGCCCCTTTATAATGAAATAGATTATCAATAATAATGATGAATACTTTAGAGAGCAAAAAAATAGTGGGCTATTATATACAATATATTAAGAAAACTTTAAATATCGTCTTATCGCAATAGAATAGGACACGAAAAATTGTACAAATTGGGCGATTATGCTATTATTATTTTGCGGAATTTAATTCAAATAAAAAAGGGGGAAATTAGATTGAAGAAAATTTTAGCATTGCTATTAGTTTTATCAATGGTAATTCTACCAATAGCAGCTTGTACACCTAAAACTGAAACACCTGTTAAGGAAGATAAAGCTGAAGAAGTTGTAGAAGATAAAACTGAAGATAAAACTGAAGAAAAAGCTGAAGAGCCAAAAGAAGAAGATAAAGAAGAAGCTACTGAAGAAGCTAAAGAAGGCGCAGAAGCAGCAGCTGGCCAAATCGCAAAGGTTGGTCTAGGACTTGTTTCTTCAAATGCAAAGAGTAAAGACGGTGCAGAAGGTAGTGGAGCAGTAGCTCAAGCAGATACTACACTAGCAGCTGTTGGATTCGATGCTGAAGGAAAAATCGTTAGCGTAACAGTTGACGTTGCACAAACTAAAGTTGAATTTGCTGAAGACGGAACTTTCGCAGCTGACCTTAATGCTGATGTTAAAAGTAAGAAGGAAAGAGGCGCTGAATACGGAATGAAAGGTGCATCCGAAATCGGTAAAGAGTGGGATGAGCAAATGGCAGCTTTTGAAGAGTGGATGATTGGCAAAACAGCGGACGAAGTTACAGGCATAGCAGTAAAAGAAAGAGACGAAGCACATAAATCAGTACCGGATATCCCGGATCTTACATCATCTGTAACTATCACCGTAGAATCATACCAAGCAGCAGTTAAAGAAGCTTGGGACAATGCACAAGACGTAGAAGGTGCAGTAAAAGTTGGTCTTGGAGTTGTTACTTCAACTATGAGATCAAAAGAGCTTGAAGAAGGCAAAGGAATGGCTTCTCACATCAATACTACTGCAGCAGCAGTTGCACTTGATGCAGAAGACAAAGTTGTAAAAGCTATAGTTGACGTAATTCAAAACCAAGTTAAGTTTAATGACGAAGGAGTTATCGACGGAGACGTTACAGCTGAACCTAAATCAAAACTTGACCTAGGTGATGAGTACGGTATGAAAGGCGCTTCATCAATCGAAAAAGAATGGCATGAGCAAATTGCTGAATTCACAAAGTGGATGGAAGGCAAAACAATTGATGAAATCAATGGCCTAGCTGTAAAAGAAAGAGACGAAGCACATAAATCAGTACCTGATATTCCTGATTTAACTTCATCAGTTACTATTACAGTTGAAGACTATCAAGCTGCAGTAACAGAAGCTGCAAAACTTGCTAGATAGTAAAAAATTATAAATACACAAAATCCCTTTATTGATGTACAATAATCAATAAGGGGATTTTTTTATCCGGATTTTTATTAAAAAGCTTTAGAACCGGATGCTGTGAAAACATATAAGTAAATTAATCAAAAGTTAGACGTACGAAGTTAATAACTAGATGAACAACTATTGGAAAGCAGAGATTTCAACCAAATATCCGATACAATTACAATAAACCTAGGTACAATAACATTATCAAACACCGAGGAGCAGACACGTGAAAAATATATTTAAATTATTATTCTCCAGATTACCTTTTATAATCATAATGATTCTCATCCAATTGGTATGGGTATTTATTCTTTTTTCAAGACTTACTTATCTTGCCAGCTGGATTGGTACTGCTTTTTCAATCTTTAGTTTCTTTATGTTTTTAGAAGTTATCTATTCTAAGGAAAATCCGGCATATAAAATAGTATGGATTGTCGTAATCGGTATGGTACCACTAATCGGTGGTCTTATGTACTGGCTTTGGGGAAATAAAAGGCCTGCTCAAAGGTTAATTAGGATCCTAAATATCGCTGAAAAACAGCTTAGTCCTGTGTTAGATCAGAATGAAAGTATCTTAAAAAAGGTACCGGACAGACTTAATCAGACAGCGAGCTATATCAGCAAAATTGGTGGTTATCCTATACATGAAAATACAGAAATAAAATACTATAAAGTCGGAGAGGAGATGTATTCTGATCTACTCGAGGATTTAAAATCTGCTGAAAAGTTTATATTTATGGAGTACTTCATAATAAAAAGAGGGCAGATGTGGGATGGTATAAAAGAGATTCTTATAGAAAAAGCCGGTTCTGGCGTTGACGTTAGACTTATCTATGATGATATGGGATGTATTGGAGTATTTCCTTCTGAAGAAAATAGAATTTTAAGGGAAGCCGGTGTTAAAGTAACGGTTTTTAATAAGATGAGACCGGTGCTTTCCGCTATTATGAATAATAGGGATCATAGAAAAATTACGGTTATCGACGGTAATATCGGATATACCGGGGGCTTAAATCTTGCAGACGAGTATATAAATATAAATTCTCCATACGGGCACTGGAAGGATACTGCTGTTAGACTTTATGGAGATGCCGTCTCGAACTTCACGAGTATGTTTTTAAATCTTTGGGATGCACTTAACCCCGGAAGATCAGATATAGACGATTTTAGGACAAATCCGGATTTAAATTTTAAATCAGACGGTTTTATTCAGCCATTTACTGATACTCCTTTTGATAATGAAGCAATAAGTAGCAATGTTTATTTGGAAATTATCTGGCAGGCAAAAGAATATGTATATATTTTTACACCTTATTTAGTAATAGATTTTGAAATGACATCTGCTCTATGCATGGCCGCTAAAAGGGGAGTAGATGTTAGAATAGTCGTACCCGGTATTCCGGATAAAAAAACAGTCTATGAGCTTACTCAATCTTATTTTGAAGAGCTTATGGAAGCGGGTGTCAAGATTTATTTATATTCACCCGGTTTTATACATGCAAAGAGCTATATCTCGGATGATGTAGTTGCTATTGTAGGAACTATAAATATGGACTATAGGTCACTATATCTTCATATGGAATGCGGCACTTTAATCATAAATTCGTCAGTTATAGAAAAGATTAAGGAGGATTATTTGGAAGTTTTTGAAGTTAGTAAACAACTTGGTTATGACGATTTGAGCCATGGAAGAATTATGAAAACATACAGGGGTATCTTAAGATTCCTGAGCCCACTATTTTAGTAAAAAAATCCAGCCCGGAGGCTGGATTTTTGGTTTTACTATCTAACTATCAATACAGATCTTTTCGTGTGATGTAGTACTGCGTTTGAAACGGAACCTATAAAAGCTCTTGAAATCTTACCAAGTCCTCTTGATCCGAGTGCGATGATGTCGTAGTCACCTTCTTCTGCTACATCATTGATAGTATCGGCAATACTTCCTACTTTTGATTCAAGCTTGATATTGAAAGGATAGTCTTCTATCTTCTTAGCAGCTTCCGCGAGTAGGTATTCTGAATTCTTCGAAAGCACCGGATAGTAGTCTTTTAGAATTCCAAAATCCACCCCCCTAATTTCAGGAACCTGAAGCTTTGATACTACATTAAGAAGTGTAAGCTCACTGTTAAACAGCCTTCCAATCTCTGCAGCGATATACATAGCTCTTTTTGAGTTTTTCGAGCCATCTACAGGAATTAGAATCTTTGAAAAGTCATTTTCGTTATACTCCTTAACTACCAATGTCGAAGCGTGAGCACTGTTTACTACCTTGTTAGAAACCGATCCAAGGAAAGTTCTACTAATTGCAGAAAGTCCTCTACTTCCTATTACTATTAAATCATAACCATTTTCGGATTCTTCAATAATCTCGTTAGCTACATTTCCGGTTTTTACAATAGTTTTAAATTCAAATGCAGGATCGGAATACTTATCTATATACTTGGTGTTTAGCTCATCAAAAGCCTTTTTGTTTTTATCCATTACTTCTGAAATAGATACATTTACTTGAGAGCCGGTCATAAATGAATCAGAATCAAGGACGGATAATAGAGTTATTGATCCTCCCGATTTCTTAGCTAGCGATACAGCGGTTTTTATAGCTTCTTCAGAGTTAGATGATCCATCAGTTGGTACTAGGTATTTTTTCATATCCTCACTCCTCTTATAATTATTTGTTCGTTATTATTAATTTACCCCTAAATATGAAAACCTTAACAATTATCATATGTATAAAAATGATACACGGAAATATTGCAAATATTAATGCTTTAAGATATATTAAGAGTAACTAATTATAGAGGAGAATGAATATGGAAAAATTAGTATTAAAAGGTGATTTGTTTTTGAGAAATTCAATTCTCAAAGATGCATATATAATTATTAATGACGGAAAAATTGAAGAAATCACAAATGAATACGAAGGTCATTATGAGGATTTATCCGGCATGGTTATTGCTCCGGGTCTATTTGATACCCATATACATGGTTATGGTGGCTATGATGTCATGGATCTTAAAGAAAATTCTCTTCTTGAGATTTCAAATAGCATCGTTAAAATGGGAGTGACTTCTTTTTTAGCAACTACATTAACCTCTGCAAAAAATGACCTTGATACAGCTGTAAGTCTGGTAAAAAAACAGTCTGAAAGCATCTCAGGTGCAAAGTTAAAAGGGATATTTTTAGAAGGACCTTTCTTTACTGAAAAATATAAAGGTGCACAAAATGCTAACTATATGACAGCTCCATCAGTAGAAAGAATTAAAGAATTACAAGAACTCTCCGGAGGACTAATCAAAAAGGTGGCAATTGCACCTGAATATGAAAATTCCGTAGATTTTATAAAAGAAATGAGAAAGATGAACATATATGTGGCTCTGGGTCATAGTGACGCAAGCTACGATATGGCAAGAGCATCTGTAGAAGCAGGTGCAAATATATTTGTCCATACTTATAATGGCATGAGCGGACTTCACCACAGAGAACCCGGAATGGTAGGTGCGGCTATGCATTTAAAAGAGGCATACTCTGAACTCATATGCGATGGACATCATGTTCATCCTGTTTCAGCTCAAATCCTTATGGATATCAAGGGTAGAGAAAAGATTGCACTTATTACTGACTGCATGATGGCAGGAGGAATGAAAGAAGGTCAGTACATGCTTGGAGAATATGAAGTTAAGGTAGCTGAAGGACAGGCAAGGCTTGAGTCAGGCTCACTAGCGGGATCCGTACTAAACTTAAACGATGGTGTTAGAAATGTAGTAGAATGGGGAGCCGCAACTATTCATGAGGCTGTTAAGATGGCAAGTTATGTACCTGCTAAATCACTGGGTCTGGAAGATGAAATTGGAACTCTTGAAAAGGGTAGAGATGCTGATATCATAGTAATGGATAAAGCTTTAAACCTTTTTAGGACTTATGTGAATGGTGTATTAAAATATGAAAATCCTTTATTTAAAGCATGATTAAAGTGAAAGATTGAAAGTATTAATATAATCTGTTATCATTTAATGAGGTTAAGTCAGGAGGAATGCATGAAAAAACTATTAATAGTTCTACTATCCTTATCGCTAATCTTAACAGCGTGCACAGGTTCCAAAGATAAAAAGGAATCTGGAGCTGCAGTTGATTCAAAAGGTGAGGCGGTTGAGAAGTTTGAACATACTTTTTTCGATACATTTGACACTATAATAAAATTCGTGTCTTATCAAAAATCACAAGAGGACTTTGATGTCTACAAGGATATTTTAGTGAACGAGTATCAAAGACTTCATAAACTCTATGATAACTATAATGATTACAAAGACATCAACAATATCAAAACCGTAAACGACAATGCAGGCAAAGGTCCTATAGAAGTGGATCCGGATTTGATTAATCTAATTGAGTTTTCAATAGAAAACAATAAAAAAGTAAGCAATAAAACCAATATAGCTATGGGTTCCGTACTTAAGATCTGGCATGACTATAGAGAGAAAGGACTCGAAAACCCTCAGGATGCAAAAATCCCGGCATTAGATGAATTACAAACTGCTGCGGGGCACATGGATATAGGAAATGTAAAGATTAATAAAAAGAATAATACGGTTGAGCTTACCGATCCTGAAATGTCTCTGGACTTAGGTGCTGTTGCAAAAGGTTATGCTACTGAACTGATTGCTAAAAAGCTTATGGCTGAAGGTTTGGAATCGGGAATTATTAGTGCCGGTGGTAATGTTAGAACCATTGGAAAACCACAAGACGGCCTTAGGGAATACTGGGGTATTGGGATTCAAAACCCTGATAATGCACTAGGTAAGTCTGATGAGCAAACCATAGAAGTTCTATATGTACACGATATGTCCGTTGTAACCAGTGGAGATTATCAAAGGTATTACGAAGTGGATGGCAAAAACTATCATCATTTAATCGATCCAGAAGAGTTGATGCCGATGACGTATTTTAGATCCGTATCAGTAGTCGTTGAGGATAGTGGAATGGCAGACTTTTTATCCACGGCAGCATACTTAATGCCATTTGAAGATAGTAAAAAGCTTATAGAATCATATAAAGGTGCAGAGGCACTATGGATAATGAACGATAATTCAATAGAGGCAACTGAAGGACTTCTTAAATCAATGAGAAGTCAAGGTGCAAGTAGCCAGGATAAATAAAGAATAGAAAACTCCCTTTCAATTTGAAGGGGAGTTTTTGTTTTAAAATAAACCTATAATTAATGAATAAATAATTGGAATAAGTAGTGCCGGTATGTAGTTTACTACATTCATTTTTTTGAGTTCCAGCATTTCAATACCCAGTGCCACTAGCAGGACAGATCCAATCTGTGTGATCTGTTCAATAACTACTTCTGTCAACACCGGTTCGATGATATTGGACAACAAGAAAATACTTCCTTGATAAATAAGTAGTAGCAATGCAGCCGGGAAAATACTTTTACCATAAATACTGGCAAAAATGATTCCTGATGCACCATCTAGTATTGCCTTAAAGTATATTATGCTGTAATCACCTTGTAGACCGGCTTTCATAGGGCCTATGATAGCGAGAGCCCCTGTGCATTGAATTAAAAATATTGTTATTGCACCACCTATAAAGTTAGCATCCACGCCTTCTCTAGAGTATTTTTTTGATATGGATTCAAGTTTACCGCTGATATTTAGAAACACACCGACGATAGAACCCAAAAAAAGAGCCACCATAATAAAAATCATATGATCCGAAGGAATTACACCTTGTAGTCCCATTACTATGGTAAGGACTCCCATAATAGAGAAGATGGAAGTGATATATACTTGTGATATATGGTTTCTTAATGTTATACCGATGATGCCGCCTGCACATACTGCAAGTGCATTGATTAGAATTGCAAACATAATGGCTCCTTATTAAATATACTTCATTTAATTATACATCATCGCCTTATTTTGTCAAAAGACTATGTTAATATTTGATTTTATCTTTAACAAGTAGTTTCGCAAAGATTTAAAACCTATATGCGTTAAAAAGAGTATTATCGCATAGATAGAAAGCAGTACGAAAATATATAATTCGTGACTTAGCTTGGCAAATTGACTTGTAAAAACCGGTGCCCATAACATATAAGAATAGTTGGCTCCATAATTAATATCTACAAAGTATGTTATAATAAAAAATACAATTGTATAAATTAAGACTTTTAATAATTGTGTTTTTGTACCGGTCTTTTCAATAAGGATAATAAAACAAAGCCAGCATAAAAGTAGATGACCTAAAAAGTAAGTGAAATTAGTCAAATGCGGAAAGCTAAAGCTATCGAGTACAGGTGAGATTAGTGCAAGTATACCACCCGGAAAACCAAGATAGCCACCAAAAAGGAGCAGTGAATCAGACTTTATTATCACAGCAAGTATTATTGAAAGCATGGCAATCCTACAACTGTAAAGAGGAAGTGCCTGGACAGGATCAAAACCCATCAAGAAAAAGTACCAAAAATATAGTAGGAATTGCTCAATTAAAAGTGCTACAAATAGAACTTTCGCAAGTGGCTTTAAAATCTTGCTTCCTTTTTTAAAAAGGAGAAAGATAAATACTAAGCCGAGTACGAGAGTTACAAGAGCTGCTATATGAATAGGGGTAAATAGTTTAAAAACATAACCATCGGGATTTGTTCTAAAAAAATGTCTCATAAAAACTCCTTTTAATATGATTTATACTATTATAACATGTATGATATTGAATTTTAAATGAAAAGTAGGGATAAGTGTGAAATATAGAACTTATAAAAAAGATGATTCATATTCTTATGTATTTGGAGCTTTTCCGGTCATAGAGCTTATAGAGTCGAAACCTAAAATTATAAAAGAGGTTCTTATCTCAAGTAAGTATTCTGATACGGAAGTTCTTGTCAATAGACTTGAAACTAAGGGTATAAATTATAGTATAGATGATAAAACCATAAACAGAATATCCAGCAAAGGAAATGTTTTTGTAGTTGCTGTGTTTGAAAAAATAATGGAACCTATTTTGCCCGGCAATCATATCGTGCTTCATAGTCCTATGAATATGGGAAACTTAGGTACAATAATTAGGACCATGGTCGGATTTAGCATTTTAGATTTGGCTATAATATCAGAGTCATGTGATATTTTTAATCCTGCCGTGATTCGTGCTTCTATGGGAGCTTTTTTTAAAGTAAGGATAGAATTCTTTGATACCATCGATGATTATTCTCATAGATTCAGTGATAGACAGCTGTATCCATTTATGCTGTCATTGAAAAAACCAAAGGTGCTTACAGAGGTTGTGCCTAGTGGGAAATTTTCTTTAATTTTCGGAAATGAAGGCAGTGGACTGCCAAAGTACTATGAGGAAATTGGAAATCCAATCTTTATACCCCAGAGCAAAATGATCGATTCACTAAATTTAACTATGGCAGCAGGCATAGGGATGTTTTGGTTTATGAAAGATAAATTGGGAGAATGATATGAAGTTATGTATTTTTGATTTAGATGGTACTCTGCTTGACACCCTTTCTGTAATCGCTGATAACAGCAATTATGTAATCGAAAAATATAATTATAAACCAATAGATAAAGAACTTTTTACAAGTTTTATCGGTAATGGTGCAGGGGAACTTATGAAGAGTATAGCAAGATATCGTAATATTGATAGCTCTTTATTTGATGATATGTACTCTGAATTTTTAAAAAGATATGATGAAAACCCTATAGGAGATACGGTTGTATTTGATGGGATCACAGATCTTGTTGAAAAATTAAAAGCAAGTGGAAAGCAGTTAGCAGTACTGACTAACAAACCCCATAATGCAGCGGTCTCCTCTGTTACTGAGTTTTTTGGAGATAATATATTTGATGCGATTATTGGTCAAAAGGAGTCGTTGATGAGAAAGCCTCATCCGGAATGCGTTGAAATACTATTAAAAGATTTTGCCGTAACTAAGGAAGATGCAATAATGATTGGAGACTCGGACGTGGACATCGCTACAGGTAAAAATGCAGGCATCAGTACTTGTGCAGTCAGCTGGGGATTTAAATCAAGAGAGGAATTACTTGCACTTGAACCGGATTATTTAGTTGATAATACTGATGAATTATTAAGAATTTTATTGGAGGATTGATAAAATGAAGAAGATAGGACTTGTTGTAAATCCTATAGCAGGAATGGGAGGAAGAGTAGGCCTAAAAGGTACTGATGGAAAGGATGTACTTGCAAAAGCCAGAGAGCTTGGGTCCATACCCGAGGCACCTTTGAAAGCTAAAAAAGCACTTGAGAAACTAATTCCGCTTAAAGACGAAATTAAAGTTTTAGTTTCAGAAGGTAACATGGGAGAAGAGGAAGTAAGTGAAATAGGACTTAACTATGAAGTTGTTTATAAACCTGAAAGTGGAGATACTACAAGTGTAGATACGACTGAGTTATGTAAGATATTTGAAAATGAAAGTGTTGAGCTTATACTGTTCGTAGGTGGAGATGGAACGGCAAGGGACATATTCAACGCTATTGAAACAAGGATACCTGCTATCGGTGTACCTGCAGGTGTTAAAATTCACTCACCTGTGTATGGAAATACTCCCGAAAGTGCAGGACAACTAGCGTTCGAATATTTGGATGGAGCACAGTTGACGTTAAAGGATGAAGAGGTCGTCGATCTGGATGAAGAAGCATTCAGAGAAGATAGAGTAGAGGTTAGAGTCTATGGTTACCTAAAAGTTCCTTACAATGAGATATATCTCCAGAACATGAAATCCCAGAGTCCTCAGTCAGATGAGAACGCACAGGAATCCATCGCACTTGATGTGATAGATGAGATGGAAGATGACATCTTTTATATAATCGGTTCAGGTACAACTACGATGTATATAATGAGAGAATTAGGTCTTGATTATACTATACTTGGTGTAGATATTATCAAAAACAAAAAGCTCGTTGCAAAGGATGTAAATGAAAATGAGATTCTGGATATAATCGGTGATGAGAGATTTAAACTAATTGTAACTCCTATGGGAGGTCAGGGCTATATATTTGGTAGAGGAAACCAGCAGCTTTCAAGTAGAGTTTTAAATAAAGTAGACAAAAAAGATATAATTATAGTCTCGACAGCCGGAAAGCTTGCAACTCTTGGTGATAGAGACATGCTGATCTATACTCTTGATGACAAGTGTGATGAGAAGCTTTCAGGTTATTACAGAGTTATAATCGGATATGGAAGATACATGGTTCACAGAGCTTCAAACGGTAGCGTAGAAGAATAAAGGAGAAAGATAATTTAAATGATTATAGGTTGTCACTTATCGATTACTAAAGGTTTTAAAAGTGCAGCACAGACTGCACATTCAATTGGTGCAAATACCTTTCAGTTCTTTACTAGAAATCCAAGAGGGGGCAGAGCAAAGGACATCGATCCGGAGGATATTAAAGGATTAAGGGATCTTATGCAAGAACATAGTTTTGGTCCTCTATTTGCTCATGGATCATATACCATGAACTTATGCTCAGATAAACCGGATGTAAGAGAATTTGCTTCGATGATTTTAAATGATGATATGAAAAGGCTAGCAATGCTTCCTGAGGATACTATTTATGTATTTCACCCAGGGTCACATGTTGGACAGGGAGAGGAAAAAGGTATTGAATATATTATTCTAGCCTTAAAAGAAGCTGTAAAAATAAATCCCTATGCCAATATTGCACTGGAAGGAATGTCAGGGAAAGGCACCGAAATTGGTTACCGATTTGAGCATCTTAAAGATATCATAGACGGCGTAGGATCAAATAATATCGGAATATGCATAGACACATGTCATATGTACTCAGCAGGTTACGATATAGTTGCAAAACCTGATGAAGTCATAGCCGAGATTGACAGGATAATTGGCATAAACAATGTAAAGGCAATACACCTAAACGATAGCATGACGGAACTCGGCTCCAGAAAAGATAGACATGCTAAACTTGGCGAAGGAAATATTGGAATCGAAGCCATAGTTGACTTTATAACTAAACCGGCATTAATTGAGAAGCCTCTTAATCTGGAGACTCCTAACGAATTAGATGGCTATGAAACTGAAATAAAACTCATGAGAGAAAGAGTTGAAGTAAAATAAATTGAGGACAGACCAAAAGGTTTGTCCTTTTTTATGCTGATTACTATGAGATTAGCTGGGTATCATTAAAAAGAGGTGAAACAAATGGATCAAAAATCAAATACTAAGATTATTAAAAAGACAATCAATAAAGGTGTGTCCTTTGGATCGGTACTGGCAATGATAATTAGTTACACTGCATGGAAGTCTATCGGTTGGGCGATTTTTCATGGTATACTGGGATGGTTATATGTAATTTATTACATCTTTAAATATTAACTAGAGGTGATTTTGTGAAAGAACGACCGAGTAGCTGCCATATATGTTCAGCACATAAATGCAGTACCGAAGATAGAGAGAATCTCCCTGGATTTTGTCCTATGGAGGACAGAGAAATCTATGACAAAGCCTATGAAATAATTATGTCGGAAGAGTATTCAAAATTTTATCAGGTAAGCTCCGAAATTGAGAGTAAAGGATACTGTAATTGGCCCAGAGTTAGGGAGACTATTGAGTTAATACTTAAAATGGGATATACAAGAGTTGGTCTTGCTTTTTGTAAAGGATTTATGAAAGAAGCGAAACTTCTTTATGAGATTTTCAAAGACAATGGAATCGAGCTGATTTCCGCAATGTGCAAAACCGGAGGAATCGATAAACTAGAAGTAGGGGTCAGCGATGAAAAGAAACTAAGACCGGGAGAGTTCGAGGCAATTTGTAATCCTGTAGCACAAGCACTCATACTTAATAAAGAAAAGACTGAATTTAACATAGTTTTAGGGCTATGCATCGGACATGATTCGCTATTTTATAAACATTCAGAAGCACTATGCACAACACTAGTTGTAAAAGACAGGGTAACCGGACATAATCCTGTGGTTGCACTATACTGCAAAGACGGTTACTTTCGTAAGCGCCTTAAGTCAGAATGAAAAAGGACTCTTTAACGAGTCCTTTCAGTCTGAGT
>JAEZWM010000050.1 GCA_023443025.1 Bacillota bacterium | reverse complement strand
AACCAACTTTTTTCCAATTACTGCCGGATATAAGTTAGTTGATTATGCAGCTGCTTACGAAACGGCAAATCCTCTTGTATCAATTGCGGTTTATTTAGTAATCATTTTGATTTTAGCTATTTGTATTCACTATCTTCCGCCGTACGATGATTTGATAATTGTTAGCAAAAAAAAGGGTATAAAAAAGAGAGTATAAATCTTTTTAAATAACTGGAGGGATAATCATGGACAGACTAAAAGAACTTAAAGAAGCCAAAGTGGCGGCACAGGAAGTTATCGCAAGAATAGATAATGCAATCACCTGGCTAATATTTATGACAAGCTAGGTGTAAGTAATGCCATAGAAGCTTATAACAAGGCAATGGACTTGGGTTACATTGACCCTGTGATGTAAAATGAAAGGATAATTTATGAAAAATACGAGAAAATGCCCAAAGTGTGGAGGAAGTGATATTTTATTTGTGCCAGGATCTGCTGGAGCTTATGGAACTGGAAATAATATTATGACTGGACATACAATTATGTCGGCAGTGTCTGTAGATAGATATATTTGCACTTCTTGTGGCTTTAGCGAGGAGTGGATTGACCTTGACCACATGGATAAATTAAAAAAGAAATATGATGAGATTTAAATGAGAGTTAGTTTTATATGGGGGTGGGATAGATGATTAATGAAGAAGAGATATCTAAAGCTCATATGAGAAAATGGTCAGATGGAGCAACCAAAACTGCTACTTGGGAAGTATATAAGTTTCTTCATGTAAATACAGTAGCTCCCTTTGGAACATTTAGAACTAAGATTAGGAAATGGAAGAAGTTGGCACTATAATATTATAGGAAATTAAGATATCTAGGAGGTACAGAGCAATGGCAATTTATAAATTTTCTTTTAAATAGTTAGAGAGGTTAAGTCCTCTCAAAAAATAGAGGAGGATTTATGATATATATTGACAAATTAAAAAAGGAAGTTGGAACAAGAGAATTGTTTTTCATTGAAAAACTAAGCATAAATGAAGATGAAATGATAGGACTAATAGGAAATAATGGAGTTGGCAAAACAACACTATTTAGAATACTTTTAGGAATAGATACTGAATATAGTGGTTATGTAGATGTAAAGATGAAAATTAATTCTTTATTAAATAATGAAAAGAATGATTTAAAAGTTCAAAAATCTTACAGCCCTGGTGAATATCAAAGGCTAAGATTAGATGAAGTTTTATTAAAAGAGGAAAGTTTTCTTTTAATAGATGAGCCAACATCACACTTAGATATAGATCAGAAAGAAAAATTAGTAAAAGAATTAAAAAATAGAAACAAGGGATTTATAATTATTTCTCACGACCGTGATTTTATTAATCAAACTTGTGATAAAATTTTTGAATTATCAAATAAAAGTTTAGAAGTTTATAATGGAAATTATACGTTCTACCTTGAGGAGAGAATAAAAAGACAAAAATTTCTACAAAGAGAATATTTCAATTATATTTCTGAAAAGAATAGACTATTAAGTGTAGCAAGTGATATAAAAAAACAGTCTTCAAGGGTAAAAACAACACCTAAAAGAATGGGGAATTCCGAAGCAAGACTGCATAAAATGGGTGGTCAAGAAAATAAGAAAAAACTTGATAAACAAGTAAAAGCTATTGAATCAAGAATTAATCAATTAGAAGTTAAAGAAAGACCTAAAGAAGAAAAAGCAATTGAGCTTTCAATGCCTGAAAATAGAAAAATCCATTCAAAAATTTTGATTAGGTCGGAAAAACTTAATAAAAGATTTGGAGATAAAGTTATTTTTAATAATGCAAAATTGGAAATAGAAAATAATAGGAAGATAGCTTTATTAGGTATTAATGGTTCAGGCAAAACTACCCTTATAAATATGATTATAAATAAAGAAGTGTGGGTTCATCCAAACTTGAAAATTGGTTACTATAGTCAATTAGGAGAAAGATTAAATCCATTAAATTCTATCTTAGAAAATGTATTAGAAACTTCAATTTATGATCAGTCTATAACAAGGATAATCTTAGCAAGATTAGGTTTTAAAAGAAATGACGTATTTAAAGATATAAATATTCTTAGTGATGGAGAGAGAGCAAAGGTAAAATTAGCTAAACTAATAACATCAGACTTTAATTTTATAATTATGGACGAGCCAACAAACTTTTTAGATATAAGGGCAATAGAAGCTCTTGAGGGATTGTTAAAATACTATGATAGACCAATACTTTTTGTTACTCATGATATTTCATTTATAAATAACTTAGCAGATGAATTGTTGATGATTGAGAATAAAAAACTTAATAGATTCATTGGAAATCTGAGCCAGTATAGAGAAAGTAAAGCAAGATCTTCTAAAAAGACAAGTTCTGAAGATTTTCTTATAGATTTTAGATTAACGGCGATAAGCAATCGACTTGCTATGGAAATTCCAAAGAGTGAAAGAGAAGACTTGGAGGAAGAATATAAAAATTTATTAAGTCAGAAAAACAAATAGGATATATAGCCTAGGCGATAGAAATTAAAAACTCTATCGTCTTTTTATATTACAAGAAAGGAGTTAGGTATGAAAAAATTAGAACAAATAAGACAAGAGTCAAAAGAAATAAAAGATAAAATAGATGACACAGAAGAAAGACTAAGGCAACTAAAAAATCAAGAAAAAAAGATATTAAAACAAGACATAGTAAAAAGAAGAAAAGAAAGAACTCATAGACTAATAACAAGAGGAGCAATCTTAGAAAGCCTTATAGAAAATGCAGAAGAACTAACAGATGAAGAAATAAAAATCCTACTAGAAGAAGCAACAAAGACAAAAGAATTTAAAGAAACACTAAAAATAATAAGAGAAAATTAGAAAAATATAATAATTAAATCTCCCTTAGATTTCTAAGGGCGCAATTATACACCCTAAAGGGTGCTTGCGTCATGCAGAGCCAAACCCCTGAAGCGACCAACAACCATTCGCTTTTTAAAAGCCAAGGGTAAATAAACTCGCTAACGCTCGCCCTTGACTTTTAAAATTTGAAATGAACAAAACAATTAAGCCGACTAACTGCCTGTACCCGTAAGGGTGAAACAACAAAAATTAATTCAGTAGTCGGCTTTTTCTATTCTATCATTTCAAAACGCTCATTCACAAAGTGGCTATAAAAATCTATTAAGCCTCCACCTAAAACAACAAAAAAAGAAAGGAAGTGATAAAAATGGCAGACAGTTTTCATTTTTCAGTAAACATAATATCAAGAGGAAAAGGAAAAAGTGCAGTAGCAAGTGCAGCATATATAAGTGGAGAAAAAATAAAAAATGAATGGGACGGAGTAACCCATGACTATACAAGAAAAGAAAAAGTATTAGTAAAAAATATAATATTACCTGATCATATACCAAAAGAATTTAATGATAGGCCGATCTTATGGAATAAAGTAGAAATGGCAGAAAAAAATTCTAATGCACAACTAGCAAGACAATTCATAATAGGACTACCAAAAGAATTATCTTTAAGTGAAAATAAAAACCTAGTTGAAAGATTTATAAAAGAAAATCTAACATCACAAGGAATGATAGTAGATTATGCAATTCATGATGAGAGTCAAGATAAAAATGGAAATATCCATTGTCATATAATGACCATAATGCGACCCATAAACGAAAAAGGAGAGTTCTTAGCAAAGTCAAAAAAAGAATATATCCTAGATGAAAAAGGAGAAAAAGTATTAAACAAAAATGGAAAACCAAAGACAAGAAAAGTAGAACTAACAAGCTGGAACGATAAAGGCAATGTAGAAAAATGGAGAGAAAACTTTTCTAATCTTTGTAACAAATATTTAGAAAGAGTAGGAGCAGAAAAAAGAGTAGACCATAGAAGTTTTAAAAGACAAGGCATAAAACAAATACCAACAATACATTTAGGAGCAAGTGCTAGTGCAATGGAAAGAAAAGGAATAAGGACGGAAAAAGGAGATATAAATCGTGAAATAAAAAAACAGAATGAACTATTAAAAAACATAGGCAATGAAATAAAGAAAATAACATCTTGGTTAGCAGACTTCAAAGATAAACTAAAAGAATCATATAGGGAATATAAAGACCAAAGTAAAAAGCAAATCGAAAATGAATCAGGACTCTTTAACCTCTATGAATATTTAAGCTTCTATCAAGAAATGCAAGAAAATAATAGAGCTGAATTATCATTTTATGGGAAAAGAAACAAAGCAATCTATGATCTAAAAAGATATGCAAGTGGAATAAATTATCTAAGAGAAAACAAAATAAAAACCATATCAGACCTACAAGGACATATAAATACATTAAGAAGTAAAAACTCTGAAATATATAAGACCATAAAAGAAAATAGTCAAAAGATAGAAGACCTTAATAAGTGTTTAGCCTATGCAAAGACTGTAAGAAAAACAAAAGCAACCTACCAAGACTATGAAAGCAAGAAAATATTCAAAGAAAGCTTCTACAAGAATAATCAAAAGGAAATAGACCAATATATAAGGGCAAGAACCTTAATTGAAAAAATCAGTGGAAAGAAAAATTTAAGAGAAAAAGAATGGTTAGGAGAAATTAAAAACTTAGAAGATGAAATCAGTAAATTAAATACAGAGTCAGAAAAGATAAGGGAAAGATACAAGGAAATAAATCATATTAAATATGCAGTAGAAGTAGTGAACAAAGAATATGGTATCGACCTATCAATAGAAATTGACAAGGCAATCAAGAGAGGAGAAAAAGAAAGCATCATAGAAAAGATAAAAGAGTATAAGCAAGATAGTGATAGCTTTAATAAAAAAAGACAAATGACTAAAGACTATTATAAAAATCAAGAAATATAAGACCTGGTAAAAATATCTTATCCAAGATATAATATGACCAAGAAAATAAAGGCAGATCTAGGAGGTAATAGAGATGAATAAAAGACAAGAGCTAATAAATGAACTCATAAAAGCAGATCAAGATGGAACATACAAAACATATAAAAGCACAGAAGAAATAAAATCAATGAACAATGAAGAAGTGCAGATATTATATTCCAACATGAAAAACTATCTATCAGACAAAAGAACACACACAAACTACTAAAGGTGGAAAAGCAAAATAAGAGAAGAAAAACAATAAAAGGTACAAATACCTAAGAAAGCTATATAAACATCAAAATAAAGCATTCCACCACCAACAACAAAATAAAAACAGTAAAAGGGAAGTATAGAAAAATTAAAGCCTATACTTCCTTTTTTTTAATTCAAACAAAGGAGATAAAACATGATAAACGAAGAAATAAGCAAAGAAGCAGGTCAAGCAGCACAAACCATAATAACATACACAATAAAGGCAGCAAAAGAATCAATCAAATTAGAAAAAGAAATAAGAAAAAAGATGAATGATACCTTAGAAAAAGCAAATGGAAACCTAAAAAGCCTTATGGGAGATGAAATGAAAATAAAAGACTTATATAAAAAAGGACAACTAGAAAATATAAGCATAGATCAAAGCGGACTCAAAGACTTAAAAAAAGAACTAAACAAACTTGGAGTAAGTTTCTCAGTAATGAAAAACAAAGAAAGCCAAAACTATGAAATATTCTTCCAAGCCAAAGACATAAAAGTAATGGAATATGCCTTTAAACAAGTCATAGCCAAGGAAAATAAAAAAGAAAAAGAAAGTATCCTAAAACAAATAAAGAAATACAAAGACCTATCCAATAACAAGGATAAGACAAAAGAGAAAGTCAAAAGGAAAGTAAAAGAAAAAGTAAACCCAAGTAAAAAAGATATGACCAGAGAAATCTAAGGGAGTAACGAAAAGTTACACCCTTAAACACCTATAATAACAAGACTTCCGAAAAGCAGAAGTCCAGAATTCCGAAAATCGGAAATCAAGAATTTCGATTATCGAAAATCAAGAAAGGAGTAGATATGGCAGCAAACAAAAGATATTATTGGATAAAATTAAAAGAAGAATTTTTCACAGACAAAATAAACAGAGGACATTGTCCTTAATGAGTCCAACCCATGTCCGACAAGAGATAGAGAAAGATATAGAGATAGATAAAGAGAAAGAGGGAGAGATAGAAAAGATTTAACATTTTTGGTATAATTATAGCAATTATACTTTGAATATATGATGGAGAATTAGCTTACAAGCTTTAAGCTGAATGAAATAAAGAGAAAATGGCTACAAGTTGTAGTCCAAAAAATATACTGGAGGTGCATTTTGTGGCAGATCAAAATAAAGAAATAGTAGTAATCAATGAAGATACGATTAAGAATAGGATTTACTATATAAGAAATCGAAAGGTTATGCTTGATTTTGAACTTGCTGAAATCTATGGATATACAACGACAAGATTTAACGAGCAAGTAAAAAACAATTCGGAGAAATTTGATGATGATTTTATGTTTCAGTTGACGAAATCAGAGTTTGAAAACTTGATATCGAAAAAATCGACATCAAGTTGGGGCGGTCGTAGAAAACTACCTTATGCTTTTACAGAGCAGGGTATTTATATGCTTATGACTGTATTAAGAGGAGAACTTGCCGTTAGACAGAGCAAGGCTTTAATACGAATGTTTAAGCAGATGAAAGACTTCATCATTGAAAATCAAGATTTTATCAGCTCAAAGGAATTAGTTCAAATAGCAATTCAAACAAATCAAAACACAAATGATATTGCAAGGATAGATAGTAAGATTAACACATTGGCTACTAAAGAAGATTTAAAAAAGGTAATGGATAATTTTATAGACCCGGAAACATATAAACATTTCCTCTTGATGAATGGAGATAAGATAGAAGCTGATGTTGCCTATACAAAAATATATAAATCAGCAAAGAAAAGCATTTATGTAATAGATAACTATATCGGACTTAAAACATTAGAACTTTTAAGAGCTGCAAGAGATAAGACTCAAATCGTAGTCTTTAGTGATAATGTCAAGAACAAGGATATGCTTACAAAAAACATCTTAGATGATTTTAGAAAAGACTATCCTAATATAGACCTGAAACTGAAGATAGCAGGTAAAAAATATCACGATAGATATATAGCAATAGACTGTGGAACAGAAAATGAAGCCTTTTATCTTTGCGGAGCATCGTCAAAGGATGCGGGAAATAAAATATCAAGTATTACCAAGATAGAAGAATCTTCTAAAGATATGTACCATGATATGTTTAGTAAGATGTTAAATAATAAAGACTTAAAAATTTAATATATAATTATGTTAAATCATAGCAATACGCAAGGCGGTAGAAATAAAAACTATCGTCTTTTTTTATTTAAAGAAAGGTAGGAGAGTATGGCAGATAAAAGAATGTTTTCACTAAAGATAGTGGATAGCGACTTATTTTTGGATATGCCACTAAGTAGTCAATGCCTATATTTTCATCTATCAATGAGGGCAGATGATGATGGTTTTGTAAATAATCCTAAGAAAATCATCAAAATTATCGGAGCTAATGAAGATGACCTGAAAATACTTATTGCCAAAGGCTTTGTGATAGTCTTTGATCAGGGAATTATCGTCATTACTCATTGGAAGATAAATAATTTTATTAGAAAAGACAGATATAAGCCAACAATGTATATAGAGCAGAAACAGCAGCTTTATCAAACGGAAAACGGAGCATATATTTCAGAAGAAAAAGTTGGTTGTCATCTGGTTAACCAAAGGTTGTCAAGTGGTCAACCCAGTAAAGGTAAGGGTAGATTAGATAAGGTTAGTATAGATAAGGGGAGAGAAGAACAGCCCACCCCCATTTTTTATGGAGAATTCAAAAATGTAAGGCTAAGCAAAGAAGAATATAAAAAACTTAAAGAAAAATTAAACTTACACACAGAAATAATGATAAATAAACTATCAAGATACATGGAAAGCAGTGGTAAGACCTATCAAAACCACTATGTGACAATCTTAAAATGGTATGAAGAAGATAAAGATAAACTAAGACATCAAGGTGGAAATAAAAAAATGAACTATGATGTAGGAGAATCTTTATAGATAAAAAGAGGTGGAAAGGCATTATTAAAGACTTTAAGTCTGAAAAGGTATAAAAGTATGCCAGAGATAATAAAAATGTAAATATGATACTTAAAAGGCGATTAGAAAATTAAAAATCTAATCGCCTTTTTTTATTGCATGAAAGGATAAGCTATGACAAAAAGACAAACAAAATACATTGTTAAAAGAAATTATGATAATAGAAGAACAGATACAGAAGCTTTTCTAAGACTAATAAAAAAATCAAGCAAATTAAGTAAGGACAATGAAATTGAGTATAGCAAATATAATATTGATAGTAATAAAAAAGAGTGCTATAATAAAAATAGTTTTAGAGAAAGTTGTGTTATTTCTGAAAACTCAAACAAGGAGGAATAGGAAATGATACAAACAGATTCAAATCACTTTTCATTCAAAGCTGCAATTTATTGCAGACTATCTAAAGATGATGAGCAGAAAGGAGAGAGTGCCAGCATACAAAACCAAAAGGAACTTTTAGAAAACTATGTAAAATCAAGAGGTTGGAGTATTTACGATGTATATATAGATGATGGATATACTGGATTAAATACAAATAGACCGTCATTTCAAAGACTAATTAGAGATATTGAAAATAAAAAAGTGGATATAGTCATCACTAAGGACTTATCAAGGCTTGGAAGAAACTATTTGCAGACTGGATACTATACAGAAAATTTCTTCCCAAAGAACAATGTCAGATATATAGCTTTAAATGATGGAGTAGATACCTTTCAAGAAAACAACGAAATAGTTCCTTTTAAAAATGTTTTAAACGAGTTTTATTCAAGAGATGTTTCTAAAAAGATGAAATCTGCCTATATGACAAGAGCAAGGCAAGGAAAATTTATTGGTTGTCTTGCTCCAATAGGATATAGGAAAGACAATGATGATCCACATAAATTAGTAATCGATGATGAAACTTCATGGATTGTTGAAAAAATTTTTGATCTTGCTTTTAGTGGTTATGGAGTACAAGCAATTAGAAGAAGGCTTTTTGAAGAAAAAATACCTACACCTACTTGGTGGAATAGAAAAAAAGGACTTAGAAATAAAAAAACTAAGTTAGAAATGACCGTAGATGGTGGAGAGTATTGGTGGGACTGCACAACCCTAAAAGAAATTATTGAAAACCCAGTTTATATTGGTCATATTGCTAGTCAAAAAGTTAATTATAAATTCAAAGTAGGTTGGTTATCCGATAAACCTAAAGAGGAATGGATAATAGTAGAAAATACACACGAACCAATTATTTCTGAAGATATTTATAATATAGCAAATGAAAAATTAAAGAGCAGGAGAAGACCATTTAAAAATGGAGAAGAAAGTATATTTGCAGGAATTGTGAAATGTCCCGATTGTGGAAAATCTTTAAATCTTGGAAGAAACAAATCGAAAAAAAGAGAAAAGTTACTCACTTGTAACACTTATAGAAGATACGGAAAGTCATTATGTAGTCAACATAGAATTTATTACGACACTCTTTATGAGATAGTGCTTAAAGATATCAGAAAAAATGCAGAAATAGCATTGAAAGAGGAAAAAGAAATCATAAAAGCACTTGAAAAATCACGAGAAATTGATAATGAAGAAGAACAAAAATTTATTATGGATAAGATTTACGAAGATCAAATAAGAGTAGAAGACTTAACTAAAAAGATTGAAAGATTATATGATGACTGGCTAGACAATAAGATAAGTGAAAGTAACTTCCAAAAAATTCTTGAAAAATCACAAAACGAACAAGATTATCTAAATCAAAGAATAAAAGATAATCAAAAATTGATTGTCAAAGAAGATCTTGAAGATATTAATGTCAAAAAATGGATTGAACTCATAAAAAAACATAGGGATATAAAGAAGCTGGACAAAGAAACCTTAAACGAACTCATCTCAAAAATCTATGTTCACGAAAAAGAAGTAGTGAATGGAGAAATCACCCAAACAATTGATATTTACTACAATTTCATAGGAAATACAGACACGCTACAAGTATTTTACAATCTCTAATTAGGCATAAAGCAGCTTATGGCTGGTGGAGGAATTGTGCTAATCGGTATCAAATTAATTCCACTACTTGCAAATGCTTTAAAATAGGAGAAAGTCTATGTTTGGTATCTTTGACAAGCTAACTGAATTTTTTAAGGATATGCTACTCGGAGGTATCAAAGCAAATCTTGAGTCCATGTTCTTAGATATAAATGACAAGGTAGGAGTTATTGCAACCGATGTTGGGAAGACGCCAATGGGTTGGAATGGAGAAGTATATAACTTCATAAAAAACATTAATGACAATGTGATCGTTCCAATAGCAGGTCTTATCATAACAGCAGTTTTATGTATTGAACTCATAAATATGGTTATGCAGAAGAACAATATGCATGATACAGACACTTTTGAGTTTTTCAAATACATTATAAAGATGTTTATAGCAGTCTACCTTGCAAGCCATGCCTTTGAATTTTCAATGGCAGTCTTTGATGTGGCACAAAATCTTGTAAACAAAGCGGCAGGGGTAATCACTACTTCTGCCACTGTTTCAGGAGATCAAATAGTTGCAATGGTTGATACATTAAAAGAAAAAGATGTTGGTGCATTAATAATGATATTAGTTGAAACAAGCCTTGTTAGGATTGCAATTCAATGTATATCTTTAACTATTACCTTAATAGTATATGGGCGTATGTTTGAAATATATGTCTACTCATCAGTATCATCCATACCATTTGCGACTATGGGAAATAAAGAATGGGGTCAGATTGGAACAAATTATATCAAGGGACTTTTTGCCTTGGGACTACAAGGTTTGTTTTTGATGATATGTTTAGGTATCTACACCGTTTTAATAAGAACGGTACAGATTACAGATATTCACGCAAGCTTGTTTAGTATATTAGGATATGCTCTACTACTTGGACTTATGATGTTTAAGAGTGGAACAGTTGCAAAAAGTATTATGAATACGCACTAGGAGGAATAAATGTTAAAAAAGAAAAATTATGCTTTATTGGGACTTGGAATTTTATTGGGAGGAACTTATGAAATCTTAAAAGAGAAAAAAAGAAATGAAGAAATTAGAAACTTAAAGAAAAGAATAAATAGACTGGGAAGATGTCACAATGAATTTGTTATGTATCAAGGAGAATACAATGACAGAAATGAAGAAAAACAAGAAGAATTAGAAGAAAGAATTAGCTACCTAGAAGAAGAAACAACATCTAATTATGACCATATACTTGAACTTTCTAAAGAAGAAGTAGAGGGAGATTAAAATGGCGTATGTACCAATACCAAAAGATTTGGACAAGATTAAAACAAAGGTTGCCTTTAACTTAACCAAAAGACAACTTATAGGTTTTTCGATGGCAGGACTAATTGGCATACCAACTTATTTATTTATGAAAAAATATCTACCTAATGATGTTTCAATCATTGTAATGCTAATAGTAACCCTGCCAATCTTTTTTATAACCTTATATGAAAAAGACACCTTAACTTTTGAAAAATATTTTAAATTTTTCTATCTTCATAAATTTTATCAACCAACTAAGAGAATAAGAAAGGAGGCATACCTTGAAGCAAAGAAAAAAGCAAATCAGCGACTTAAATCTAAGGGAAAAACAATTAAAAAAAGACCGAAAGGAAGTAAGAAGGCTAAAAACAAAGAAAGATCCAACAAATAGTCTTCTAAGTGTAATTTTAAATAAAGAGAAAAAGAGATTTACAGTTGAGGACACAATTCCCTATATAAGAATGTTACCAGAGGGCATTTGCCAGTTAGATGAAAAAAATTATTCAAAGACAATTTCATTTCAAGATATAAATTACCAGTTGGCATTGGAAGAAGATAGAGATTTAATCTTTAACCAATTTGCCAACTTTTTAAATTCTTTTGATCCAAGTGTCCACATTGAACTATCATATGTAAATCAATTAGGAAGAAATAGAGACCTACAAGATGCAATTAAAATTGCTGATAAGGGAGACTT
>JAEZWM010000026.1 GCA_023443025.1 Bacillota bacterium | reverse complement strand
CTCCGTCAACACCATCTTCCTCTAAATACTTAAGCATTTCTTTACCCATTCTAGCGGCTTCTGCTTGAGTAGTTCCAGTTCCAACTGTTGAATAGAAATATGGATGAAGTTCTCCATATACACCCTCCTTAAGCATATCTTGCATAACATCGACAGGCATGATTACGTTAGGATCAGCATCTGCTGCAGCCGGATCAAATCCTGCATGGATTGTTTTAAATTCTCCACCTTTAAGTCTATCCATATGTGAAATGTCGTATCTTCCCCATCTGGTTGCTGATGCAGACTGAATTCTGTCAGGATTGTCAACAGGTACGATACCGCCTGTATTCATAAGAGCAATCTTAGCAGTTTTTAAATCTTTAATTGGCTCTGCAACAGGTACTAGCTCTTTCTTTTCAATTACCAATTCAGTTTGGTATTCTTCGCCGCTTAGCTTTTTGACAAGCATGTCAACGCCTCTTTTTGCAGCGGTAACGGGTTCTTTTAGCCATACTTGATGTCTAACCCCTCTTGGGAAGTATCCTTCTTCATCTGCTGATCCGGTCTCTTGACCTTTAAGAACCTTATTTGCATAGTCTGCAATTTTCTTAACATCTTCTTTCATCTTTGCAGCTGAGTTTCCACCCTCAAAAACTATTACCTTTTTACGGAACATCTCAACTCCGGGGTTTTCTACATGCATGGATGTAAGTGCCGGTACGCCGTATTTTTTCTCAACTGCTTCACAGATCATACCGCAAGCCACTCCATATCTACCTGCCTGGAATGCCGGTCCTGCAATAAACAGATCAAAATCAAGTCCATCTATAAGTTCGAAAATCTCTTCTACAGCTTTTTCTTTGTTCTCTCCCATGTAGTTATCACCACAAACGATAGTATGGGTAATTTCACAGTCTTCAAGTGCCGCATTTAGTGCAAGACCCGGTCCAAAAAATCCTTCTCTAATTTCAGGTTTTATATGAGCTTGATCTTCTCCACCAACTCCTGCGAAAAATTGATTAATATAATATAAACATTTTTTCATTTGTGTCACCTCTAAAATTCTTTCATAGTCTTTACAGACCAGCCAGCAATTGCATCTCCACAGAACATGGCATTGTTTTCCATAATTACAGAACCATCTTCTCTAACTGAAGGTCCAAGTAGTTCATCATCAGCCCATCCTCCTGAAAGACCGTCTCTCGCAAGAGCCATTAGCTCTCCATAAACTTCATCAGCTGCAGGTAGTTCTATCATTTGAGAAACATTACCGGTAGAAACAAGTGCATCTGCTTTTTCGTCAAGTACTACCAGTGGTTGAGATGCGCCATCTCTACCAGTACATTCATTTGAAATTCCAACAACTTTAACTCCCACATCCTCTAGTGCAACTATACATCTGATGTAGTCAGTATCAGGGTTTCCATAACCTTCTTCTGTAACTATTGCCCCATCTGCCCCTAGAGCTTTGGCAATATTAGCTACAAAAATCGCTGATCTTTCTTTTTGCTCAAGAGAAACATTTAGGTTTGACATGATTACTCCAAGGAAATTGATGGTCTCCCCATGTGCATTGTATAGTTCTTTAATCGTAGGAAAGTTTTGCATATCGTATGTTGACCACTTTGATGACGAAGGCATAAATGAACCTGAAATAATCGCTCCATCCAGCACCTCATTTGGATTCATAAAAGTCGGTACAAAGTGATTTAAATCCCATCCGTATAATAGGTCGTTATAACCCATTTCCTCCATTTGTGATTGTGGCTGCATTACTAGAACAACTTTTGGTAGATCTTTTAAGCTCTCATCTCTTTTTGTTACAGCTTCAAAGTCAAAAGTTTCAACTTCTTCCGGCTCAAGCTCTGCTACAGTTTTGCCTAGGTACTCAGCAAACTTATGTGCCGCCCATCTAATTGCTCTATTCTTTTTCTGCTGTTCAAATCTTTCAAAGTCTTCATCAGTGTCAGCTATTATACATATGTTAATTAGTTCGCCATAGATAGTGTATTTTTGACCTTCACCAAACATGTCGATCATACCATCTCCAAAACTTCCCATATGCATACCGACACCAAGTACTGAAACTCCTTTTAGTGCATGTACTCTTCCTTCTCCTGTTGGTGCAAGCTCTCCTGTAACCCCGGGAAAAAGTGCTCTCCCATCAACTCTAACCCTTGGTTCTACAGCTTCCTTTACAGGAACTATTCTGATACTTTCACCCGGTCTAGCAATTTTTAGCTCCAGTTTTGTAATATGGTTGTCTTCTTTAATAAAAGCCTCCGCCTCTTCCTTGTTGATTGTTAAAACTCCATCTGCAAATTTTGTAGTATCTCCAAATACTACATCACTTACATAGAAATTTCCTATCTCCAATCGTTTCATTTCCTTCCTCCTATGTTATCGTTTTCAGATTTACATCAAAATAAATAAACTTTGTTTATTTATTAATCATGATTACTGATTAATCACATTATAACTCAAGTCAAATAATTGTGCAAGTAATTTGTGCGATTTTCACTAAAAAACATATAAAAAACTCCAGTCAATTTTTATCCTGACTGGAGTTTTAGTTAATTGGATATCAATATTAAATTAATTGATTCAAGTATGTTGAAAACGAATTCAGAGCTTTTTCCGGAGATAGTATCCCCTGTTTTACTTGTAGTAGCAGACTTTGATAAACGAGTATGACAATCTCATCTATAGTCTCCCCTTCTTTTTTGGATATCATTCCACTTTCGATGCATTCATTCATAAGAACCATGGATCGATTTGTTAAACTTGTTTCTTTCAGCATATTTTGTATTACTTCATCTTGAGGATGTTCATCGTCTACAATAAGGTCTAAATAGTCCTGTAAGTATTCTTCCATATTGCTCTGCATCTCTGAGAAAAAGATAATGTAGTAATGCTCAGGATACTCAAATGAATTTTCTGCAAATGCTAACCATATCTTGATGTATTTTTCTCTGCAGCTGTCATCCTCAGCTGTTACGCTACTTAAGTTTTTCACATACTTATCTAATATTGAAATGGCTGCAAAGAATTTTAGATGATCCAGATTAGCAAAATAGTTATAAAGTGTCGCACTGTTATATCCGGCTCTTTCGCTCACTGCTCTTATTGTGATTGCATCAATCCCAGATTCGTTTATGATGTCTACTGCAGCATCTATAAAGTATCTGTATATCCTATTTCGCTGTACCCTTCTATTTTTCTCTGACTTGTACATCATAACCTCCTAAAGCTTATCTAAATTAGATCCTATTATGATTATAGCATAGTAGAAAAGCTTACCCAATTAATTATTTTAATAGAACTATAAGTTACAGTAATTGCAATATTATACATTGTATTTATGATATTGGGTATGAATAATATAAATTTACTTGACAATTACTTTAAAGCACTATATAATTATGCCAATATTATGCGTTGATGGGAAGAGTATGTGCTAATAAGCTTTACAGAGAGTTCCGTTTGGTGAGAGGAATAAGTGGAAAAGTCACAGAATATGGTCCCGGAGCTTTTCAGTCGATATTTAGACTGAAACGTGAGTGCACGTTACAGCACCGGAGTATGTTTGTACTCGATGAGGCTTTGTGTCGTGAGATATAAAGCGAATGAGGTGGTATCGCGAAGCTATGCTCTCGCCCTTGAACAGGGTGAGAGCTTTTTTATTATTTTAGGAGGACAAAATGACAAATTACGGTTTTGAAACAAAATGTTTACAATCTGGATTTGATCCAAAAAATGGTGAAAGTAGAATTTTACCTATAATTCAATCTACAACTTTTAGGTATGAAACAGCCGATGAAGTGGCAGCACTTTTTGATTTAGAAAAAGAAGGTCATATGTACACTAGGATTTCCAACCCCACTGTTGAAGCTTTTGAATCTAAGATAGCTGATCTTGAAGGTGGTGTTGGGGCATTGGCAACTTCATCCGGTCAATCAGCTTCTACAATTGCTATTTTTACAATCTGCAATAATGGTGAGCATTTTATTGCACCTAACAACATATACGGTGGGAGTTTTACATTATTTTCTTCTACACTTAAAAAATTTGGAATTTCAGCATCCTTTTTTTCAAAAGATGCATCAGACGAAGAAATTCAGGCACTCATAAGACCTGAAACAAAGTTAATTTTTACTGAATCTATTTCTAACCCTGGTGTAGATGTACTTGATGTAGAGAGATTTGCAGAAATTGCTCATAAAAATAACATACCACTTATCGTGGATAATACACTTGCAACACCTTACCTTCTTAGACCTATAGAGTATGGTGCAGATATAGTTGTTCATTCAGCAACAAAGTATATCGATGGACATGCCACTTCAGTTGGTGGTGTAATAGTAGATGGTGGTACATTTGATTGGAACAACGGTAAGTTCCCTCATCTGACTGAAAAAGATCCAAATTATCATGGCATTAGTTACACTGAAACATTTAGTGAAGCGGCTTATATAGTTAAAGCTAGAGTAGTTTTTATGAGAGATTTAGGAGTATGTCTTTCTCCTTTTAATGCTTTTTTAATGAATCTTGGTGCGGAAACACTGGCAGTAAGAATGGATAGACATTCTGAAAATGCACTAGCAGTTGCTAAATTTTTAGAATCACATCCTAAGGTAGAATGGGTTAATTATCCGTTCTTGGAATCCTCTCAATCATATGAGAACGCTAAAAAATATTTGAAAGCAGGAAGTGGTGTTGTAAGCTTTGGTGTAAAGGGCGGAATCGAAGCAGGAAAAAAATTTATCGACAACCTAAAACTTACAGCTCTTGTTGTGCATGTTGGAGACATAAGAACTTGTGCCC
>JAEZWM010000106.1 GCA_023443025.1 Bacillota bacterium | reverse complement strand
TATTTAAAACCTTCCTTGCTATTGAAACAATCTATTTAAAAACTTTCTTAAAAACTCCTTGAAATAAACATTTCGACATTGTATAATAAATACAAAGCAATCTGGAGGTATGCAATGAAGAGGAAATCTACTCGCAGGCATAAAGTTCGTAATTCCAATAAGAGGTTTTTAATATTCATTTCATCAATAGCACTGGTATTTTCAATCTACTTTGTGTATACTTTTGTGGAGCAAAGTTTCAGAATGACCGGAATTAATGCGGAAATCAATACTAAAAAAGCCCAATTAGATGAGATTAACGGCGAAATTCAATCACTTGAAAGTGAGCTTGAACAGGTAAATGATATTGAGTTTATAGAAAAGATTGCTCGACAAAAACTAAAAATGGTAAAGCCTAGAGATATTATCTATGTCGACTCTGATAAGCCCATGGAAGAGAACGGGATATCTGAAAATTCTAATGATTAGCTTGACAACTGTAATACACTAGAGTATAATTAGCTCGGATGTACTTTTTAAGTATTCAACTATTAAGTATAAAAAAGCTACTCTTTTAGCGTGCAGCTTTAACTATCCAAAAAAATATCTAGGAGGAAATTGGTTTAAATGTCGATCACTGTTGGTGATATAGTAGAAGGTAAGGTAACCGGAATTACAAATTTTGGAGCTTTTGTTGCATTACCGGAAGGTAAAAACGGATTGGTACATATCTCAGAAATATCCAAGGATTATGTTGAAAAGGTTGAGGATTATCTAAAAAAGGATGATTTAGTAAAAGTAAAAGTACTTACGGTATCAGGCGATGGAAAGATAAGTCTTTCGATTAGGCAGGTAGAAAAGCCTAAAAGAAAAGATATCATGGAAGCACCCGCGGAGGTTGTTTTTGAAGAGCCTGAGAAAGACCTATCATTTGAGGATATGATGAGCAAATTTATGAAAGATAGCAATGACAGATTTGATGACATTAGATCCAGGGATGGAAAAAGAGGAGCAGGACAAAGATACAGAGCAAGATCATAAATTAGAATACGACCGAAAAATTCGGCAAAAATAACCGGCAGAGTTGCCGGTTATTGATTTTTGGAGAAGTTATGAAATCAAAAGTTTTAGATAATATTATAAAATACAATTTAATAAACAGTGATAATACCGTAATTGCCGGCGTATCCGGTGGCTATGATTCCATGGTCATGCTCGACATTCTAAAGGATTATAGTGCTGCGATTGGTTTTAAGCTAATTGTCGCTCATGTTAATCACATGCATAGAGGAGAAGAAGCTGATGGAGATGAAGAGCACGTAAAAAATTATTCAAAGGAGAACGGACTTGAGTTTCATTCGATTAGGAAATCGATGGATGATTTTGCTAAAGAGCACTCAATAAGTCCTGAGGATGCAGGTAGAAGAATTAGGTATGATTTTTTTAACTCCTTGACACTTAATAACCCAAACTCTATAATTGCTGTGGCACATAACCTCGACGATCAAGCCGAAACAGTACTATTAAACCTTATTAGAGGCAGTGGTCTTAGGGGTCTTACGGGAATGACTTTTAAATCGGATAATATTATCAGACCGCTTTTGAATATCTCAAGGTCTGAAATTGAAGAATATGCGATAGGAAATGGAATTGCCCATAGGGAAGACAGAACAAACTCGGAAAATCTATATAGGAGAAACTCTATAAGAAATCAGTTGATTCCATTTATAGAAAGAGAGTATAATCCTGAGTTTACTAAAACCATTTTCAGGATGAGTGAGATACTTCAAGATCAAGAAGAAATAATAAATATATCAACCGCATCAGCACTTGATGCTATACTTATATCTCGTGACGATGACAAATATATACTGAATAAAGCCGGATTTAATCAATTAGATCGATCAATAAGAAATAATGTATTAAGAGCGATAATAACAGAGTTACTAGGGAGTGTAGATGGTTTTGAGAGATCTCATATTGATCAGTTTACATCTACTGCATTAAGACCTAGTGGCAAGAAGATGTCAATAGCCGGTATAAAGTTATCTGTAGTATATGAGCATCTCATTATGGAGATTAAAAAATCAGTTGATGAAAGTAATGCAAAGTCAGAAATTTTGATTGATACAGATCGATATGGGGTATATAAATTTGGTAACTGGGAAATCGAAGTCGAGTATTTCCCTAAAACTAAGTTAAGATATAAAGAAAAGAGAGACCAGGTCTACTTTGATGCGGATAAATTAGATTCAAAACTTATAGTACGTACCAGAAGACCTGGCGATTCATTTTCACCACTTGGTATGGAAGGAACTAAAAAGCTTAAAAACCTCATGATAGATATGAAAGTAAACCCAAACGATAGGGATAGTATCCCCATAATTACTACACAATCGGGTGATATAATATGGGTCAGTATGCTCAGAAGGTCGAATTCTTATAAAGTCACTGAAAATACACAAAAGATACTGGCACTAAAAGTTAGAGGAGTGAACTAATGAAAACAATAAATGAAGATATCAAAGAAGTACTTATAAGTGAAGAAGAACTAGCCAAAAGAGTTTCAGAATTAGGAAAAGAGATAACGAAAGACTATAAAGATGGTTATGAAGATCTAATTCTGATTGGAATCCTCAAGGGTGCTGTAGTTTTTTTAGCGGATTTAATTAAAGAAATAGAAATCCCGGTGCAAATAGATTTTATGTCAGTATCCAGTTATGGAAAGGGGAATACTGAAAGCAGTGGAGTGGTAAGGATTCTGAAAGACTTGGACGAAGATATCACCGACAAACACGTCCTGCTGGTTGAAGACATAATTGATTCAGGACTTACTCTGTCTTACTTAAGCGATATTATGATTAGAAGAGGAGCTAAATCAGTAAAGATAGCCACATTATTAAATAAGCCTGCAAGAAGAGAAAAAGAAGTAGCAATAGATTATTGCGGATTTAAAGTACCAAACGAATTTATAGTTGGCTATGGTATAGATTATTCTGAAAAATATCGTAATCTTACCTTTATTGGAGCACTTGACGAGAAAGCGTATTAGCTATTTGTAAGTCATTGTTAAATGAAAATTAAGCAATTATCAATTATTGATAAAATCAAGTATAAATGTTACAATAATTAAATGAAGAAATTTTCGTATATTGCGTATAAAATAAATTTTTTTAGAAAGGGGGATAATTTTGAGTAAAAGATTCAGAGGAACACCTATCTATATAGTGCTATTACTACTCCTCGCATTACTGTTATCAAGACTTGGAAGATCAGTTCCACAGGTTGAAGATATCAGTATGACGAAATTTGTAGAGTACTTAGAAGGTGATCAAATCACTAAAATTAGCAAACAAGGAAACACCTACTACGGTGAATTAAAAGATAGTAAAGAATTCAAACTCTATAGTTCAGATCAAGACTTTTATAACAACTACTTAAAATCAAAAGTAGATGCAAAAAATATAGATATGAAGGAAGAAGAACCACCACAAAGGTCGTGGTGGATGGAATTGTTACCGACATTGTTCTTAGTAGCAGTGCTTATGGGGGCATGGTACTTATTCATGTCGCAAACCCAAGGTGGCAACAATAGGGTTATGAGTTTTGGAAAAAGTAAAGCAAAACTCCATCGGGAAGACGGAGAGATGGTAAACTTTTCAGATGTAGCCGGACTGGTGGAGGAAAAGGAGGAGCTTGGTGAAATTGTAGACTTTTTAAAGGAACCTAGAAAGTTTATAGAACTGGGTGCTAGAATTCCAAAAGGAGTACTTCTAGTTGGGCCTCCCGGAACCGGTAAGACATATCTATCCAAAGCAGTAGCAGGTGAAGCAAAAGTACCTTTTTACAGCATAAGTGGTTCTGATTTCGTTGAGATGTTCGTGGGTGTTGGAGCTTCGAGAGTAAGGGATTTATTCGGAGAAGCAAAGAAGAATGCACCATGTATAATATTTATCGACGAGATAGATGCTGTAGGTAGAAGAAGAGGAGCAGGACTAGGCGGAGGGCATGACGAAAGAGAACAAACACTTAACCAATTACTGGTTGAGATGGATGGATTCAGCACAAACGAAGGTATAATCGTCATGGCAGCTACAAACAGACCGGATATACTGGACCCGGCAATTCTTAGACCGGGAAGATTCGATAGACAGGTTCATGTAGGTATCCCTGATGTAAAAGGAAGGGAAGCTATACTACATGTCCATACCAGAAACAAAAAGCTCGAACCGGATGTAAACCTAAAAGCTATAGCTCAAACAACTGTAGGTTTTACTCCTGCAGATTTAGAGAATCTATGTAATGAAGCCGCATTACTGACTGCTAGAAAAAATCTAAAAGCTATAACAAGAGAGATCTTTGAAGAAGCAGCAATCAAAGTTGTTGCAGGTCCTGAGAAAAAATCCAAAGTTGTAGTTGAAAAAGAAAGAGTGCTAACTGCATATCACGAAGCAGGTCATGCGATAGTTTCAAGATTACTACCTGATACAGACCCTGTCCATATGATTACTATCATACCAAGGGGAATGGCAGGAGGATTTACGGCATATATTCCTGAAGAGGATACCAACTACCACACCAAAAAAGGAATGGAGCATAGACTTATTTCACTACTTGGGGGTAGAGCTGCTGAGAGACTTGTATTGGATGATATTTCTACAGGCGCTTCGAATGACATAGAAAGGGCGACAAAGATAGCGAGAGCAATGGTTACGACATATGGTATGAGTAATAAACTTGGACCTATGAAGTATGGTACCGATGATGAGGATGTTTTCTTAGGAAGAGATTTCCAAAAATCAAGAAACTATTCAGAGGAAGTTGCTGCAGAAATCGACGCTGAGATGAGAAGTTTAATCGGTAACGCATATGATACAGCTCTAAGGCTGTTAGACGAGAATCTTCAGACATTGCATGCGGTTGCTAAGGAGCTTCTTGATAAAGAAACACTTAACTCAGATGAATTTGAAGAGCTGTTTATAAAGCATAGCTCTGCAAATGGAGAAGTAATCGTACACGAAGAACTTGAAAAAGTAAGAGATATGGATAAAAAAATCGCCGAAAATTTAGCGCAGGGCGAACCTACTGAAGAAGCTCAGGAACCACCGGAGATGGACTTTTCAGAAGGTAAAAATCCGGATGATGAAGATAATGATCCAATAGAACTAAATTAAAAAACCCGTAAGGGTTTTTTAATTCGTACATAAAGGTGGTGCATAAATGAACAGTAATGACATGATACTAGCAATCTATACCATGATGTTTGTTTTTGTATTATATATGTCCTATAAGATATTTAATATAAGAAAACAAATATCGGGTGAGAGGAAAAATTTCTCACAAAAAAGCAAAATCCTTCAGTATGTATTAATCGGTCTTCTACTGGCCATGATTTTTATGGTGGAAGGGCTTTATTTAAAAATATTACTACTCGGAATCTCTACTTACTTTGTATATAACTCTACAGAAAAAATTACACTTTCAGAGTCAGGAATATACTTTAATGGTAGATTAGAAGCATGGGATAATATCAAGCAGTGGACATTTAACGATAAGACAGGACAATTGGTAGTGACAGTTAATAGTCCAAGACCGGGAACTACTGTTGCATTTCCAACCAAGCTAGAAGATAAAGAGGAAATAAATAAAACAATTAGACAGTACAAGTCAAAGAAAAAGAAATAGCATGGGAAAAACAGATTTTAAAAAAGCCTTAAAGATTGGTCACTATAGCGACTCAAACGCATGTACCGGATGTACGGTACTGGTCTTTGAAAGCGGTGCATCATGTGCAGTTGACGTAAGAGGAGGAGCTCCAGGGACAAGAGAGACAGATCTTTTAGAACCTGGAACACTAGTTCAGGGAATCCATGCCATACTACTGACCGGAGGCTCAGCCTTTGGTTTGGATGCAGCCTCTGGGGTTATGCAGGAACTTGAAAAAAGAGGAATTGGATTCGAAACCCCGGATACATTTGTGCCTATTGTCCCTGCTGCAGTAATTTATGACTTGGGTATTGGAGACTCGAAAGTTCGGCCCGGTTCAGAAGAAGGGCTTCAAGCTACACGAAATGCACTGGATACACCTTCAGACCCACTTATATCCGGGAAAATAGGTGCAGGATGTGGAGCTACGGTTGGTAAGATTTTAGGTAATGAAAACGCCATGAGATCGGGAATAGGAACAGCGGTAGTACACAGTGGTGATACATGGGTTTATGCACTGGCAGTGGTCAATGCAGTTGGCAGCATCGTAGATGAAAATGGAGTTATACTCGCAGGACCAAAGTGTCCCGAGTCAGGAAAAATTCTCTCAACAGAGGATATCATATTAAATGGAAATAATAGCAGTTCACCTCTTCAAAACACGACGATTGGGGTCATTGTAACAAATGCAAGGCTCACTAAGTCGGACTTGAAAAGAATTTGCATAGCAGGACATGATGCATATGCTTCTGTTATAAAACCTGTTCATACCACTTCAGATGGGGATACGGTCTTCGCAGTATCATCAGGCGATGAGCAGGAGAACTTAGATGTATTAATGGTTATGTCACAAGCGGCAATGAGAAATGCTATAAAAAATTCAATATAAATAAAATACGACCGGTATCTATCCGGAACTGGATCGGAGGAAAAAATGAAAAGAAAAATTAGCACAAGAGATTTAACAACAATGGGACTTCTAGTGGGAATTATGGTTGTACTTACGACAACACCACTTGGATTCATCCCGGTAGGACCAATTTTTGCAACGACAATTCACATTCCCGTGATAATAGCGGCAATACTACTTGGAGAAAAAGCAGGAGCACTTATGGGGCTTTTCTTTGGTTTGCTTTCGCTCGTAAGAGCATACACAAACCCGACGGTTACGAGTTTTATCTTTATGGACCCACTCGTTTCAGTACTTCCAAGAGTTATAATGGGCTATTTAACGGGCTTCTTTTATGCGAAAATTAAAAACCTAAATCCATCTCACTTGAGAAATGCTTCTTATGTACTTGCAGGAGGACTGGTAATTTATAGTACTTACAAATTAGTAACGGGGCTCGGAGAAGGATTTAGTACAGGGATGCTCACACAAATTCTGATGATTATTTTTACTCTCGGAATAATGTTTATACTAAATGCATCCAAAGATCAAAAGAAATTCAGCTTTTATTTGACTGCGGCTTTTGGAACTGCATTCAACACTTTTTCAGTGTTATCCATGGTTTACTTTCTTCATGCAAAATCCTTTATGGAAGCAGTTGGGAGGTCAAAAGATGCGGCTCTTAACGCGATTTTATCCATAGCAGTTGTAAACGGATTGCCTGAGATTTTAGTAGCAGGAGTGCTTGTTGCAGCCGTAGTAGGAGTACTAAAGAAAAAATAGACAAGGAGTTTACTATGTTACTTGTAATAGATATAGGAAACACAAATATAGTTTTTGGGATATACGATGGTGATAATCTAACCCATTCATGGAGAATTTCATCATCAACCGAAAAAGCATCAGACGAATACGGTCTAATTTTAAGGCAGCTACTAAATGTTAACGAATTAGAATATGAGGACATTTCAGATGTTATCATAGCATCAGTAGTTCCAAAACTAACACATACCATACCGACAGTATGTGAAAGATATCTTGGGATAACGCCAATGATAGTTGGAGTCGGAACAAAGACCGGCATTAACATAAAATACGATAATCCAAAAGAAGTCGGAGCAGATAGAATCGTAAACTCAGTAGCAGGACTTGAGCACTATGGAGGACCACTTATCGTCGTAGATATAGGTACTGCGATAAGCTTTGATGTAATTAATGAAAAAGGAGACTATCTTGGCGGAGCAATAGCCCCGGGTATTGGAATCTCAAGTGATGCATTATTTATGCGTACATCAAAACTTCCAAAAGTTGAACTCACGGATCCATCTAGAGTAATTGGAAAAACTACAATCCAAAGTATGCAGTCGGGAATTATCTACGGATATATTGGACTAATAGACGGTTTGATTGAAAGGATAGCGGATGAACTTGGATGTGCTTTAAACGAAGTAAAGGTAATTGGTACTGGTGGATTCAGTAGACTCATTCATAAGCAAAGCAAGTATATTAAAGAACTCGATCCACTTTTAACCTTAAAAGGACTAAAATTAATTTATGAAAAAAATAGAGACGACAGAAAAAGATAATCCCACGCTCTATATGGCTCCTATGGCAGGAGTAACCGATAGAGCTTTTAGAGAGATAACTACAAGCTTTGGAGCAGACCTCTGCTTTACAGAGATGGTAAATGTTAAAGGACTCTATTACAAGGATGCCGGCACTGATAGGCTACTCGACATGGGAGAAGAGGAAGAAGTCGGGATTCAAATCTTTGGTAGGGATGTAGAAATCATAGAAATGATTATATATGAAAGAATTAATAATCTCAAAAATATAAAGATCTTGGACTTTAATCTGGGATGTCCCGCCCCAAAGATTTTTAAAAATAAAGAAGGGTCATACCTATTAAACGAGCCCGATCTAGTAGGGAAAATCCTGGAGACCATGGTTAGAGTTTCAAATATTCCTGTAACTGCAAAAATCAGACTTGGGGTAGATGAAGATCATAAAAACTACCTTGAAATTGCAAAAATATGTGAACAAGCAGGCGTAACTCAGCTAACAGTACATGGCAGAACCAGAGATGCTTATTATGCAGGGGATGTGGATTTAGAGGCCATAAAAGAAATAAAAGGGGCTCTTAAAATTCCCGTAATTGGAAATGGAAATATTTTTACATCAGGTGATGCCATCCATATGTTAAAATACACAGGATGCGACGCAGTTATGATTGCCAGGGGAGCTCTTGGAAACCCGTTTTTATTTAAAGAGATTAAAGAGGCTTTAAAAGGAAATAAATCAAAACCACCAACTTTCGTGGAAAGAAAAGAAGTTCTTTTAAAACACTATGAAAAAATCAGTAATTATAAACCGGAACGCATAACAGTAACCGAAATGAGAAAGCATGCAGCATGGTATCTAAAAGGCTTACCGAGATCAAATGTATTTAAAAACAAAATAAATACCGCGAGTAGTATGGATGAGGTTTTACAGATTCTTGAAGAATTTGAAAGTTAAGATATAAGGATTGTTAAGGTTATTATAGTTTCTAACATCAAAAGCCTTAAATCTAAACATATTAACTTGACAAAAACTTAAAAATATATTAACATTCGCTTTATTAAGCGATATTACACTAAGGAGAATAGTTATGGTACAAAAGGAAGTTATTTTAACTAAAGAAGGTTTACAAAAACTTGAAGAAGAATTAAACTATCTAAAATCAACAAGAAGAAAAGAAATTGCAGAAAAAATTAAAGTAGCTAGAGGTTTTGGAGACCTTTCAGAAAATGCTGAATACGATGAAGCAAAAAATGAACAAGCTCAAAACGAAGACAGAATTATAAAACTTGAACATATGCTTAGAAATGCACAGATGATCGATGAATCCACGATTTCAAAGGACAAGGTAAGCATAGGTTTAAAAGTAAAACTGCACGACATCGAATTTGATGAAGAAGTTGAGTACACTATAGTAGGTTCTGCTGAAGCAGATCCGATTAAAGGATTGATTTCAAATGTTTCACCGGTAGGATCCGCACTTTTAGGATGCAAAAAAGGAGAAAAAATCTCCGTTAATGCTCCCGGAGGAATTGTAGAATACAAAATAATCGATATTATAGTATAATAGTATTAGTAAGAATAATATCTTTTCTTTAATACAGGAGGTAATATGTCAGAGATACAAGATTTAAACGAAATGTTACAGATTAAAAGAGAAAAACTGGATGCACTTATAGCTGAAGGAAAAGATCCACATAAAATTGGAAAGTTTACAAATAGAAACCTAGCAAATGACATCATAAATAACTACAATGACTACGAAGGAAAAAGCGTAAGAGTTGCAGGAAGAATAATGTCAAAAAGGGGTCATGGTAAGGTAAACTTTATGCACTTACAGGATTCTTCCGGAAGAATTCAGTTATTCAATAGATTAAACGATTTGGGCGAAGAAGAATACGCTGAAGTTCAAAAGTTAGATATTGGTGACATTATTGGAGCAGAAGGTGAAGTCTTCACGACAAAAACAGGAGAGATTTCAATTAGAACAAAAAAGCTTACCCTACTTACGAAATCACTTCAGATTCTACCTGAAAAGTTCCACGGACTTGTAGATCCTGACTTAAGATACAGACAAAGGTATGTAGATCTTATTGTTAATCCGGAAGTCAAAGAGACATTTCTTTTAAGAAATAAAATCTTAAAAGCAATCAGAAGATACCTGGATGATCAAGGTTACCTTGAAGTTGAAACACCTGTATTAAACACCATAGCAGGAGGTGCAGTTGCAAGACCATTTATCACTCATCATAACACATTGGACATTGATATGTACCTTAGAATCGCTAACGAGTTATACCTAAAAAGACTCATCGTTGGTGGATTTGAAAAAGTATATGAAATGGGTAGAATGTTTAGAAACGAGGGAATGGACTCAACTCATAATCCTGAATACACAGCAATTGAGCTTTATGCTGCATATGAAGACTATGAATATATGTTAAAATTAACAGAAGAACTGGTTCACTATGTAGTTAAAGAAACAAGAGGTACATCTGTAATTGAATTCGCAGGAAACGAGCTGGACTTTACACCGCCATGGAACAGAATGAAGATGACGGATGCAATTAAAGAGTATACCGGAATCGACTTTGAAGATTATAAAACAGAAGAAGAGGCAATAGCACTAGCTAAAGAAAAAGGCATCGAGATAGAACCTCACTTCACTAGAGGTCATATCATAGCTGAATTCTTTGAAGAGTTTTGTGAAGACAAACTTATTCAGCCAACCTTTATCACTCACCACCCTGTAGAAGTAAGTCCACTTTCTAAAAGAGATCCTGAAGATGGAAGATATACTCATAGATTCGAAGCATTCTGTAATGCACACGAAATCGCAAATGCATTTTCAGAGTTAAATGATGCAAGAGATCAAAGACAAAGATTCGAAGCACAAGTAGCTGCAAGAGAAAGCGGAGATAACGAAGCACATATGATGGATAATGACTTTATTAATGCGCTTGAAGTAGGACTTCCACCGACAGGCGGACTGGGAATTGGAGTTGATAGGCTGGTTATGATAATTACCGGTAGAGAATCCATTAGAGACGTAATCCTGTTCCCAACGATGAAGCCAATAGATTAACCATCTATACGAAAGGAGTTTTATGAAACTTAAATACCCTATCATAATTACAACTATTACTCTAGCAGTTGGACTTCTTTCAGGCTGCGTACAAACCTCTATTACAGACGATCTGGAAGGTAAAATAGACAGAAGTCGTACAGTAGAGTATGTAATAGTTAAACCTGAGCAAAAAGACGAAGTTCTATACGTTCTTTCAGGAAAAGAGCTAGAGTCAGAAGAAAAGGAAAAAGAAGAGAAAAAAGATACAGAAACTAAAGATGACGAATTAAAAGAAGTAAAACCAAATACACCTGAAGAAAACGAAAAACCTCCACATGAGGAAATAGAAAATCCTGTACAACCGGAAGCACCTGAAGAAGAAACCAGAAACATAGTACCTTCAACACAAACTCCGGAAGAGCCTGATAACGACGCTCAAATAGGAGATGAACCGGGAGCAGCAGTAATCCCGGAAGATGAGGAACAAGAGTAAAACAAATACAAAAGGTAGAATGCTCAAGTAGCGATCTACCTTTTTTAGTTAAATGATTATAATTATCAATGGTGGGTATAAAAAGATAGATGAGTTGTCCGTGGTTGGAGATGAATAATAAGAGATTTAACCACTAAAATATTTACAACAAAATTCATTAAGTAAAGGTAAGAAAAATATTATAACTACAAGGAGTTAACATGCAAAACAAAATAAAATACGGAATTATAGCAGCAATTATTATTGCAATAGGCGCAGTTTGGTTTGTTAAAAATCAGGATAAAACGACTGTAGAATCCAAACCCGAAACAAAAGTTACTGATACCGCAGAAAAAGAAGTTCCGAAAACTGAAGAGACAGAAGTAAAGGAAGAAGAAAAGAAAACAGAAGCACCTGAAACAACCGAAGAAACGGATAAAAAGTCGGAAGCAGAGGAAAAAGCTGAAACAGCCGAAGAAACACCCCAGGTTACGGCTCCTCCGGCAACCGGAGAAGAGGGATTTAAAGCACTTAACGAAAAAGAAGCTGCTGAAGAACTCGTTGCAGGTGACTTTGCACTATACGACGGCGATAATATTGATGTAGAAAGATATAAAGAATACAAAATGCCAATCCTTATTACTTTTGGAAATGAAGGATGTATATACTGTAAACAAATGCAGCCGGATCTTGTACAGTTGAATGAAGAACTAAACGGAAAAGCGATTGTAAAGTATATTGATATGGATAAATACCCTGAATTCCCGATGCAGTGGCCGATACAAGCTACCCCTGCAATCATACTTGTAGATTCAGATGGACAGCCATATGATCCATCAGAAAAATACATCAATCATATCTACAAGTTTACACCTAGAGGATCAGATGAGATTGCACTGTCTATGGCATATGGTAAACTTGACAAAGAGATTTTGGAAGATATGCTTGGAGAGATGAACCATGCTAGATAAAATTCTATTTGATTTAAGTGCAGCACTCAGAGGGGGAGGCATAATGCTTCCCTTTGTTGCGTTGTTAGGAGGTTTTTTAACATCCTTAACACCGTGCTCACTTTCATCATTGCCCATAATAATAACATACCTTGGAGCAGATAAAGAGCTTAACACGAAAACTGCTTTTCACATTTCGTTAATATATGCATTGGGAAATGCAGTAACTTTTGTAACCCTTGGAATAATTGCTGCACTACTCGGAAAACTGATTAATTTCGCCGGTAGATGGTGGTATCTATTTCTAGGTGTATTGATGATGCTAATGGCATTACAACTCTTTGGAGTAATAGATCTCACATCAAAACTCCAATCTAAGGGCAACAAATTTAGAAAAAATAAACTTGGTGCATTCGCGCTTGGAATAATTTCAGGATTTTTTGCATCCCCATGTGCAACTCCTGTAATGATAGCACTTATGGCAATGATAGGCGGAACCGGATCAGGTATTTTGACCGGAATACTATTATTTTTACTTTATGCTATAGGCCATGGGATAACCGTAGTGGTAGTTGGGACTAGTTTAGGAAAGTTCAATTTTATACAATCGGGGAAAGGTTATCAAAGATTTTCCGTGATTTTAAACTATGTTTTTGGTGTATTAGTGCTCGCATTAGGGCTATATATGTTCTATTTAGGGTTCTAATAATAGCACCATTTCAATGCTTAGAGCCGAATGTGGTATTATACTAAAATGAGTACAATTAAAAACTTAAAAAGTTTTTAAAATATCCAACTATTTATAAAATATTTTGCATAAACGTTTGCAATCCTCCTTTAATGTGATATTATATAGAAGGTGGTAGGAGACCACCTATAAAAACTGAGGAGGTATTTATGGACGCTTTATTGAAAATTGTATCAGCCATCAATGGTCAGTTATGGGGACCGCCTATGATGATTCTCTTAGGAGGATTTGGACTTATTTCTACAATTTATCTAGGATTTCCTCAATTTACTAGGCTAGGTACAGGATTTAAAAACAGTTTTGGTAAGATTTTTTCAAGGGAAAAAGGAAGAGAAGGCTCGATGTCATCTTTCCAATCACTTGCTACAGCAATCGCTGCACAAGTAGGAACAGGAAATATCGGAGGAGTATCTACGGCAATCGTATCCGGTGGACCGGGAGCGATTTTCTGGATGTGGATTATTGCTATATTCGGAATGTCAACTATTTCAGTGGAGGCACTTTTAGCACAGAAATATAGAGAGACAAAGGATGGAGAGTTAGTAGGGGGACCTGCATACTACATTCATAACGGACTTAAAGAAAATGGAATGGACGGTTTAGGTAAATTCCTAGCAGCATTCTTCGCAATTACAATTATACTTGCATTAGGTCTTGTTGGAAACATGGTACAGTCAAACTCAATTACTGAAGTTATGGCAAGTGCATTTAATATTGAACCGATAGTTATAGGACTTGTTTTAGCAGTGTTTGCGGCACTTATATTCCTAGGTGGAATGAGTCGTATAGCTAAATTTACAGAGCTGGTAGTACCTATCATGGCGGCTGTTTATATCGTTGGAGCAATTGCAATACTTGTTACATTCAGAGGTATGATTATACCGGTAATTAGTGCAATTTTCACATCAGCATTCAGTTCAAAAGCTGTGCTTGGTGGAGCTGCAGGGGTTGCAGTTAAAACTGCTATCAGATACGGAATCGCTAGAGGACTTTTCTCAAACGAAGCCGGAATGGGATCTACACCTAACTCCCATGCGGTAGCTGACGTTGCTCACCCGGTACTTCAAGGAACAGTTGCAATGGTTGGAGTATTCATCGACACGATTATCGTATGTACAGCTACAGCACTGATTGTACTTGTTACGGGAGCAGACAAATTAGGCATCCAAGGACCAAGGGTTACACAAGAAGCATTTATTGAAGCATTCGGATCAGCCGGAGGTAAATTCCTGGCTGTAGCACTAATGTTCTTTGCATTTACAACAATAGTTGGATGGTACTACTTCGGTGAAGGTAACACCAAGTACTTATTCAAATCAAAAGCAGCAATTAGAGTATACCAAGTACTGGTACTAGTATTCGTAGTACTGGGATCAGTTCTAAATGTAGAAATTGTTTGGGAACTTGCAGACATGTTTAACGGAATCATGGTAATTCCTAACGTTCTTGGTCTTTTCATACTTATAAGAGAAGCGAAGAAACTTTATTTGGATTACGACGAGCAAGTACGTACTGGACAAGCACTACACTACGATTACAAATATCAATAATTTTAAAAATCAAAAACCGCGTGCATGCGCGGTTTTTTATTGGTTAATACGGCTTTTCGAAAAAAATTTAAACCACCCACAATCTATAAAAGTATAGTTTATCTCATATTTAATTTAATGATGTTAAATCTTGTGCACCACACTCATATAAAAACCTGGAAATTTGTGATTTCTTAAAATACAATTTTCTATCTTTTTACAGCTTGCTGCAGAAATGTAGTTGCGAACTCTGTTTCACCTTACCATAAATCCCCTAAACCACGCACATTCTATTGAATAAAAACTAATCCTAAATCACCTAAATTAATTTATTAAACCATACCACAGCCGTAGCGGAAGTGCCCTCACTTCCAATTACATTTGACTTAAATAAAACTACGGCAGATGGATTAAAACTAGCCTAATTTTAACTTTACAAGCTAGGCTTATCGTTATCCAAGGGTAGAAACAAAAGACAAAAGAAAGGGCTCCGAACAAGTTGCAATTTCTCTTCCGTTCACTTATTGGGTAAAATCGTATTTCGGTTCCTCCGGTGATTTATATACCGCTGCGCTACAAAAAATAAATCAAAACCCTACGGAGCCTACAATATGATTTTACACCAACCGTTCAAAGTCGGATAAATTTCAACATGTTCTCCACTGGAAAATAATACTTATTTTTTACTTCTGGAACGGTGGAAGCAAGAAAAGATTTTGCTTCGGATGTATATAAAATACGTTCGAGCAGTAAGAAATCGAAGATTTCTTTCCTAATGTCTTACGTCTAACCTCTGATTTCTCACGTCTAAATTAAACCACGCACATTCTATTGAATAAAAACTAATCCTAAATCACCTAAATTGATTTATTAAACCATGCCACAGCCGTAGCGGAAGTGCCCTCACTTCCAATTACATTTGACTTAAATTAAACTATGGCAGATTAAATAACCCAGCATTGTCCAATCAAAAAAACAGCAGTAGTTTACGAATCGGAGCTACAGGCTCCTCTCATAAACCGGGAGAATCAGAGTTCTCCCCTACAATTTAAAAAATATAACAGAATGGAAGTGAGGGCACTTCCGCTACGATTTTTTGTAAAAGCCTAGAAATCGAAGATTTCTTACTCATTGTCTAACTTCAAACTTCTAATTTCTCCCCTCTAAACTAGTGGCGAACTCAGATTCGCCTTTCCATAAATCCCCTAAACCACGCACATTCTATCAATTTAAAGCAAATCCTAAATCACCTAAATTGATTTAATATTAATTGCACCACATTATAAAAACTCGGAAATCGCAGATTTCCTACGAAACTCACTACTCACTACCGTTCTCTCTGGACTAACTTCTCCCTACAATTCTTAAAAAAACAAAATAAATCTAGCTCCTAATATTCTGTTAATCTTTAATTAAATCGGGTAATATAAATACTAGTGTTATTATTGGAGGTAATTATGAAAAATGCAGTTATGTTACAAGGGTTTCAATGGTATTTACCCGATGATGGAAACCATTTTAATTTTTTAAAGGAAAATATTAAAGCGCTTAAAGAAGCCGGATTTGATTCTATTTGGTTACCACCTTTTTGTAAAGCAACGGGAACCAACGACATTGGATATGGAATTTATGACCTATATGATCTAGGTGAATTTGACCAAAAAGGAAGCGTACGAACAAAGTACGGAACCAAAGAAGAGCTGCTTGCACTCATTGAAGAAATACATAAACATGATATGTTAGTGTATGCAGATATAGTTATGAATCATAAAGCCGGAGCAGATTATTCTGAAAAGTTTATGGCAGTCAAAGTAGATCCGAACGACAGAAGTCAAGAAATATCAGAACCACATGAAATAGAAGGCTGGACCGGTTTTGATTTTCCCGGACGTGATAATAAGTACTCAGAATTCAAATGGAATCACAACCACTTCACAGGGGTGGATTCCGATGGTATAACCGGAGAGGTAGGAGTATTTAGGATACTTGGCGAAAATAAGGGATGGTCTATGGGAGTGTCACCTGAAAAAGGAAACTTTGATTATCTTATGTTTGCAAATATTGACCATGCTCATCCGGAAGTTATTAACGAGTTTAAGACTTGGGCTAAATGGCTTGTAGATACAACCAAGGTTGATGGATTTAGGATAGATGCTGCAAAGCATATAGATGATTTATTCATGAAAGATTTTACCGAAACTGCTGAAGCGACATTCGGAGAAGATTTTTACCTATTCGGTGAATACTGGTCAGCTAATAAAGACCAATCAAATGAATACCTTTATGAAGTTGACTATAAACTCGATATATTTGATGTAGGATTACACTTTAATATGTTTGGTGCATCACATGGTGGTGGAGACTACGATTTAAGAAATATTTTTAATAATACCGTAGTTGCTGAACACCCTACAATTGCAGTAACATTTGTGGATAACCACGACTCACAACCGGGACAGTCCTTAGGGTCCTTCGTAGCGCCATGGTTTAAGAAAATGGCATATGGAATTATTCTACTTCGAAAAGACGGATATCCATGCGTATTTTTTGGGGATTACTATGGAATTCCTGCAGATGGGGAACATGCTGTAGAGTCACAAAAGGATATGATAGACAATCTTCTCGGCATAAGAAAAAGTCATGCCTATGGAGAACAGCACGACTATTTTGACGATCCTCATACCATTGGGTGGGTTAGAATGGGAGATAAAGACCATCCGGGAGCACTTGCAGTTGCAATGACAAATCGTGATCAATCCGTTATCATGATGAATGTTGGCAAGGAAAGATCCGGTCAAATTTTTAAAGACCTAACCGGGCAAGTAGAAGAGGAAATTGTCATAGATGAAAACGGAGATGGAAGATTTATTGCACCGGCAGGATCATTGGCAGCGTACGGCGATATTAATGGGTAGTAAGTAGTGTGAGTAGAGTTGAAATGCAATGTATTAAAGAGAGCTTTATAATGACTTGGGAATCCTGGATTTTCAACGCAGCTCGGTACTAACCTTACTCTCATGACTAATACTGTAGAGGTGATATTTTTTTCGTCTTAACTTAACTAATTTGAAAAACGCAATCTATTAAATTAAAAACAATCTTATAAATCATTAATTGAGTAATTAAATAATAACAAGGAGAAATATATGAACTATAAAAAGAACAGATACAAATATCCGGTTGAAGAACTCACGGTATATGCAAAAGAAGCCCTTGAAAGAAGGGGAGTTAAGCTGGAAGAAATCGCAGAGATAATTTACGAACTTCAAGGATCTTACATTGAAGACTTGGATCTGGAAACTTGTATGCATCATCTCAACAAAGTTCTCGAAAAAAGGGAAGTTGTTCACGCGATTTTGACGGGAATTGCAATCGATGAACTTGCTGAAAGGGATATGTTTGATGACCCTATTCTTTCAATTATTAAATCCGACGAAGGATTATATGGAATTGACGAGATTTTACCACTTTCAATTGTAAATATCTATGGCTCAATCGGCTTGACTAATTTTGGATATCTCGACAAGGAGAAGATAGGGATAATAAAGATGCTTGATAGAAGTAAGGATAATGTTGTAAATACTTTCTTGGATGATATTGTTGCAGCACTTGCAGCAGCATCGGCTAGTAGACTAGCGCATTCATATCAGAAAAAAGAAGATGCCTAAAAAATACTACGCTGTAAAGAAAGGTAAGAAAAGGGGTATATATGAAACATGGGCGGAATGCCAATTACAAGTCAAGGGATACTCAGGAGCGGTGTTTAAGAGTTTTAAAACCAAAGCTGAAGCTGAAAGCTTTCTAATCGGTGAAGAATCTCAAATTACACCTTCTGAACCACAAACGACTTCAAAAGACCCTGAAGAAGCAGCAGCTAAAATAATATCCACTTTAAGTCAAAATGAAATGAGTGCATTTGTAGACGGATCATTTAATTCAAAAACCGGCACTTTCGGTTATGGAGTGGTTATATTTACCGCAAACGGTAAATCTACAGAATCAGGTTGTTCAACCTGTGAAGACTGTGTAGATCATAGAAATGTAGCAGGCGAGGTTTACGGTGCAGTATATGCAATGAAAAAAGCAATCCATGAGGATAAAAGTCTACTCTACTTACATTTTGACTATACAGGAATCGAGCACTGGGCATTAGGTAATTGGAAAAGAAACAATGAACTTACAAAGAGATATTATAATTATTATCAATCGATAAAAGATACTTTAAAAGTAGTTTTTGTAAAAGTTGAAGCACACACCGGTAACACATTTAACGAAGAAGCCGACAAACTTGCAAAAGCTGCTTGTGGCAACTAAAATCATTCCATTTGGATTGATATAAATAGTACACGATAAGGAGGAAGTCATGTTAAAAGAGTTTAAAGAATTTGCAATGAGAGGTAATGTAATTGATTTAGCTATAGGGGTAGTTATTGGGGGAGCCTTCGGTGCGATTGTTACTGCACTTGTAGAAGGCATGATTAATCCGCTAATTGGTGCTCTAACAGCAGGAGTTACCATCGATAGCCTGTCTGTCAACATAGCAGGCGTTGAAATGGTATATGGTCTTGTACTATCTGCAATACTAAAATTCATTATTATTGCTTTTGTAATCTTCTTAATAGTCAAAGCCATTAACAAAGCAAAAGGACCGGAAGAAGAACCGGAAGCAACCACAAAACCATGTCCATACTGCAAGACAGACATTCCAATCGAAGCTACAAGATGTCCACACTGTACAAGCGAATTAACCATTTAAAAAGAAAATTCCCCGAAAAGGGGAGTTTTTTATTTTGTAAAACTTTAAAATACATGGTAGCAAAGAAGTGATTTTGCTTCGATTTTATAAAAAAGATAAAAGA
>JAEZWM010000105.1 GCA_023443025.1 Bacillota bacterium | reverse complement strand
TCTTGAGTGTAACCAATAAACTAATAGCAAAATCAAAAATAGGGTATACTAATAATATACAAAAAGGAGGAGATCTAATGAAAAAAGTACTATACTATGGAATGACCGGAGAGAAGATGTGCTTCCAACATATACTGCTTAATGCACTCGATTTACATGCGGATGGAATTGAAGCAAAGATTATTTTTGAAGGAGCTTCAGTAAAACTCATTCCTGTTTTCGAGAAGGAGAACAACCCTATATATAATAAAGCAAAGGAAGCGGGATTATTTGCGGGTTTTTGTATGGCTTGTTCGAAGGTTATGGAAGTTTACGATGACTGTATCAGTGCCGGACTGACAGAACTTTCAGACATGAGTGGTCATGCAGGTATGAAGAAATACATACAGGATGATTATGAAGTAGTAAGTATGTAGTGTAAAAAATCAGGTCTTGGCCTGATTTTTTTATTTAGTACAATACTGTAACTTTTATATTTCAATTTAATATTATATAATTTAAAATTATGAAGCATGAAAGGTTAATCATGGAAAAATTAAAACGATATGTAGATAGATTTTATAAATACCCCATACTCAGCTCGCTACTTTTAAGTCTAATCGGGTTGGTTATGTTTATTTTTTACTCTCTAATTGTATCGGGTATTGGTAGACCGCAGGATATGTTGACGGGGATTTTTATTGGCTTGATAATTTCATATTTATTTGGCTACCCTATAATTCTTACTATCCTAAATACTTTCTTTCTATTTCTAAGAACTACCGACAAACAGAAGATAAGAGCGGGTATTAAGATAGAAGTTATAACTATAGTACTGGGTTTTATCTTAACACCCATGTTTATAAATCTAATCGATATTAAGTTTGAAAACTGGGATAGTGTTCTCGTAAACAATCAAAAGCACTTTATGCTCTCAAAAGAGTATATGGCCGGATTTGTTATACCTGTTATAATCGCGTTCTTCTCATATGTATTTCTTAGAATTAGAAATATAAAGAAAACTCCACCTCTATTAGCAGTATTTTTAATATCAGGTTTATACTTGGGTATAGCTATATGTGTGCTTTGGATAGTTCAAGTTTCGAGTATCAATGGTCCCGATCTATTCGTTGCTCTTGCAGCATTTAACTTTTTAATGATACTTATCAAGGTTATCAAAGAGGTTATAATCATGTGGGATGAACCTATAGAGGGAGCTGTAGAAACAGAATTATTAAGTGAAAATATGGAAACAAGCAGCTGGAGTACTAAATTTAGCAAGCTACTTCAAAACTCTAAAAACTGGCCTCTACTTGCATTTATAACTCTTCTTCCTCTACTTGGCTTTGTTATGATATGCTTAATCCTCTTTGGAAGAGGACCCGAGAGCATTTACAAGGTGTGGTCTGAAACAGCGGACTGGAATCTATCGCAAAAAGTGGCTCCCCCAAACGAGTTCTTTGATCAGCACTATCTATGTACAGTTGCGGCGGGAGGTCATCCTAAAATAGTTAAACCTCAAAGGCTTGGAACAAGAGGAGGTAGAACCATAATCGTTAATCGCCAACTATGTATCGCAAATGCCTTTGAGCAGGTACTGGAAGAGAGGTTGCCTAGAATTCATAAAAGAATAAGGAGTTTTTATGATTCTTACGGATATCCAATTTCAAGGCATATTAACTCCGCTTGGAGTGCGGATGTAGTGTACATTTTAATGAAACCACTAGAGTGGATGTTTTTAGTAATTCTATATCTAACCGACGTCAATCCTGAGAGTAGGATTGCGAAACAGTATGCGAATAAGGGAAATACCCAAAATTAAATACCCAATAGTGAATATTGTGTCACTTTAACGTTTTTTCAAATAATCACGTTAAAGTGCTTGCATAAATTAAAAACCTATGGTAGAATAACAATAATTTATATATTCAAATGCGTTGAAGGAGCTATGATCTTGTTCGAGAGTCTCAGAGAGTCGACGGTTGGTGCGAGTCGATACCGAAAACAATGGTCAGTCTAATTCCGGAGCAGGTTTTATGAAAACATTAGTAAAACCCGGATGCCCCGTAATCGGCTGTGGACTTGTTTGAGTCCGAGAGTGATTTGGTTCGTGAGAACTAAATAATAAGGGTGGTACCGCGAATATTTCGTCCCTGAACATTATGTTCAGGGATTTTTTAATTTAAAGGGAGGATTATGATGGAAAGAGTTTATATTAGTGAGGTAACAATTAAAGAAGTGGCAAAGTCCAGAGACTTTAGTTTAAGTTTTAAGGAAAAGATAGAACTTTCAAAACTTTATGACAAGCTGGACGTATCCGTAATAGAACTAGATGAAATAAAATCTAAAAAGGTAGATTCACTACTCGTAAAGTCAATTGCTTCTGCTGTTAGAAATAGTGTAGTAGCGGTGCCGGTAGACCTTGTAGGTGAAAAGATCAAAATGACTTGGGAAGTGCTTAAAGGTGCAAGGTTCCCAAGGTTTCAAGTACATGCTCCCGTGAGCACTGTACAGATGGAGTACATAAGTCATATGAAACCTGAGATGATACTGGAGACGATAAAAAACACGGTAAGTGAATGTACCAAATACTGTAGAGAAGTTGAGTTTATTGCGGACGATGCTAGCCGAAGTGAAAAGACATTCTTGGCTGATGCAATAAGTACTGCAATAGATGCCGGTGCAAATATTGTGACCATATGTGATACAGCGGGAACAATGCTACCTGATGAATTTGAAAAATTTATTTTAGATATAAAAGAATCAGTACCGAGTATTTCAAGTGTTAGACTTGGAGTGGCTTGTGCTAATGAAATTGCAATGGCTGACTCATGTGCAATAGCTGCAATTAAAGCAGGAGTAAGAGAAATAAAAGCTGCATCCTATGATGTAAACAGTATATCCGTAGAAAACCTGGCCAAGGTAGTATCTACAAAAGGACATGTCCTTGGAGTGGAGTCAGATATAAGATATACAGAAATAAATAGGATTATGAGTCAGATAAAATGGATTTGCGAAACAAATAGAAGCGTACATTCTCCATTCGACATGGGAGTTAGAGATGTAGAGGAAGAGTCCTTCATATTGAGCGTTCATGACAGTCAAGCGGCTGTTTCAAAGGTTGCAAAGTCTATGGGGTATGAACTATCGGAGGATGATGAAGTTAAAGTATATGAAGCCTTCCAAAGGATCGCAGTTAAAAAAGGAAATGTCGGAAGAAAAGAGCTGGATTCTATAGTTGCTTCAGTAGCTATGCAGGTACCTCCAACATATACTGTACACAGCTATGTAATAAATACCGGAAATATCATCACTGCAATGGCACATTTAAAACTTGTAAAAGATGGTGAAGAGCTTGAAGGAATTAGCGTAGGAGATGGACCTATCGATGCTGCCTTCTTAGCAATTGAAAATATTATAGGCACTCATTATGAACTTGATGACTTCCAAATCCAGGCCGTAACTCAAGGAAGAGAAGCCATGGGAGAGACGGTTGTAAAACTTAGATCTAATGGGAGAGTTTATTCAGGTCATGGAATTTCCACTGATATAGTGGGTGCCAGTATAAGAGCATATGTAAATGCATTAAATAAAATAGTCTACGAGGAGGCATAAGATGAACTTAAGTTTTTCTACGCGTGGATGGGATGAACTTAGCTTCGATGAAGTGGTAGAAACCGCCATTGATATGAAGTTTAAGGGAATAGAAATATACAATATAAACGATAAACCGGAACTACTTTCCAGAACCGGACCTTTTAATGAAATAAATACAGCTGCAACAGTTAGAAGACTCTTTGAACTTGGAGTTAAAATTGTGTGTTTTGACAGTCTTTATGACCTGTCTGACAGGGATGAAAACAGCTATAATGACATAGTATCGCTTTTAGAAGTAGCCAGCAATACAAAAGTTCCGTATATAAGTGTGGTAGCTAAAACAGATGATGACGAAGCGATTAAGGACAGGCTAAATAAACTTATCCCAATTGCAAGAGAGTATGGCGTCATGATACTTATCAAGACAAAGGGAATCTATGCGGATACTTCAAAACTTAGAGCATTACTAGATACTTTTGCATCGGATGAGATTGCAGTACTTTGGGACATGCATCATCCATACAGATTTGCAGGAGAGAGTGCAGCGACAACGATTAAGAATCTTGGTGCTTATGTAAAACATGTTCATATTAAAGACTCAGATGATGAAAACAGTTATAATATAATTGGAGAAGGATCATTACCAATACTGGATATGATGGAGGCAATAACTTCTATCAATTACGACGGTTTTATATCCTTAGAATGGGAACCGGGATGGATGAGTGATTTACAAGACCTGGAAGTAATTTTCCCACATTATGTAAATTATATGAACAGATTTAGCAGTCCTAGGATTAGAAAGAAAGAACTTTATTATAATTATAATCACAAAGGACAGTACATTTGGGAAAAAGAAATACTAATCGAAGAGACTTTTCCTGAAATTTTAGATAGAGTCGTGGATGAATTCCCTGATCAATACGCTGTTAAGTACACTACACTTGACTATACAAGGACATATGCCGAATTCAGAGACGATGTAGATACCTTTGCAAGAGCGCTTATAGCGATGGGAGTTGAGCCTGGCAGTAAGGTAGCAGTCTGGGCAACAAATGTCCCGGCATGGTTTATTGCGTTCTGGGCAACGACAAAAATCGGAGCAATATTAGTTACTGTAAATACAGCGTACAAGATAAGAGAGGCAGAATACTTACTTAGACAATCAGACACCCATACTCTAATCATGGTTGAAGAGTGCTTAGACTCAAACTACAAGGAAATAATGTTGGAGCTTTGTCCGGAACTTCACGACACTCCAAAGGGAGAAAAACTAAGAGCTAAAAGACTTCCATTCCTTAGAAATATAATTACCGTTGACTTTGAAATGCCCGGTTGTCTTAAATTCAACGAAGCCATGTCAAAAGCGACAGAGGTCCCAATTGAAGAGGTACAAAGAAGAGCAGCTATGATTAAGCCGGATGATGTTTGTAATATGCAGTACACTTCAGGAACTACAGGCTTTCCAAAAGGAGTTATGCTTACCCATTACAATATAGTAAATAATGGAAAGGCTATAGGTGACAGAATGGATCTATCCACAGAGGACAGGATGATGATTCAGGTGCCCATGTTCCACTGCTTTGGAATGGTTCTTGCCATGACTGCAGCCATGACTCACGGGTCAACCATTTGTCCACTACCATACTTCTCTGCCAGAGCATCACTTGCCTGCATAAATCTTGAGAGGATTACGGTGTTCCATGGAGTGCCAACTATGTTTATAGCTATGTTTAATCACGAGGATTATCCAAAAACCGACTTCTCATATGTAAGAACGGGAATTATGGCAGGAGCGGGCTGTCCGGCAGACTTGATGAGAAGGGTTGCTCAGCCTGATGGTATGAACATGAGAGGAATCGTAAGTGTTTACGGTCAAACAGAATCCTCACCGGGATCCACGATGTCATCCTGGGATGATCCACTTGATGCGAGAGTGGAGACAGTAGGACATCCGTTACCTCATATCGAGTGTAAGATAATTGATCCTGAAACCGGAGAAGAAGTAGAACCCGGAGTAAATGGAGAGTTTTGTTCTAGAGGATACAACACAATGAAAGGTTATTACAAGATGCCGGAGGAAACCCACGACACTGTGGACTCGGAAGGATGGCTTCATTCGGGAGACCTTGCTTGTGAAACACCAGAAGGCAACTACAATATAACCGGAAGATTGAAAGATATGATAATCAGAGGTGGAGAAAATATCTACCCAAAAGAGATAGAAGAATTTATTTACACACATCCAAGTGTTAAGGATGTTCAGGTAATCGGAGTGCCAAATAAAAAATATGGCGAAGAGATCATGGCATGCGTTATACTTAAAGATGGGGAAGAAGTAACGGAAAGAGAAATGAAAGAATTCATAATGGGCAATATGTCCAGACATAAAGTGCCCAAACATGTCGTGTTCCTAAAATCATTCCCGATGAATGCGGCAGGTAAGATTATGAAATATAAGATGAGAGAAAATGCTGAAAGCTACCTTAATGGAGAAACAGGAGAATAAGATGAATAAAAAAGTTACAATGGATGGAAATCAGGCCGCGGCCGATATGGCTTATAGATTTACGGAAATTGCTGCAATCTATCCTATTACACCATCATCCCCAATGGCCGGCTTTACCGATTCGTGGTCAGCCATAGGAAGAGAAAATTTATTTGGACAAAATGTAAGTCTAGTGGAGATGCAATCTGAAGCGGGTGCTATTGCAACGGTTCATGGAGCATTACAAACAGGTGCGCTTTCTACGACTTACACATCCAGCCAGGGGTTATTATTAATGATTCCTGTTATGCATAGGATTGCGGGTGAGAGACTTCCGGGAGTTATCCACGTTGCCTCTAGAACCGTTGGAACTCATGCATTAAGTATATTTGGAGATCACTCAGATGTTATGAACTGCAGACAAACCGGATTTGCAATGCTTTCGAGTGGATCAGTACAGGAAGCTGCTGACATGGCGGCTATAGCTCATCTTTCTGCGATAAGTTCAAGAATACCATTTATGCATTTCTTCGATGGTTTTAGAACATCTCATGAGATTGCAAAGATTGAACTTACAGAGGATGAGGACCTTAAAGCAATTATGGACTACGATGCACTTGAGAGTTTTAGATTGAGCAGCTTAAATCCGGAAAGACCAAAGATTAGAGCAACCGTTCAGAATCCTGACATATACTTCCAAATAAGAGAAGCGAATAATCCGTTTTACGAAAATCTACCCCGAACGGTAGAAGATTATATGAATAGATTCGGAGAGATTACAGGTAGAAAATATAAATTATTCAATTACTATGGTCATGAATCTGCTGAACAGATAATCATAGCCATGGGTTCAGTTTCCGGAACCATTAAAGAAGCTGTTGACTATATGAATGTAAACGGAAATAAAGTTGGATTTGTTCAAGTTCATCTATATAGACCATTTTCTGCAGAGCATTTGATTAATGTTATTCCAAAATCCGTAAAGCGAATTGCAGTATTAGACAGATGTAAGGAGATGGGATCAGGTGGGGAGCCACTATTCCAAGATGTATGTACTGCTTATAATAATGCCGAAGTCGATGTAAAAATTATTGGCGGAAGATATGGACTAAGTTCAAAAGATACCGACCCATCACAAATAGTTTCTGTGTTTAACAATCTACTTAATGGGTCGTCAAAAGATGATTTTACTATCGGTATAGTAGATGATGTGACCTTTAAATCTCTAGACTATGTAGAGATAGAAGACATAGGAGATCCTGACCAAATCAGCTGTAAGTTCTGGGGACTAGGCGGAGACGGAACGGTTGGAGCAAACAAAAACACCGTTCAAATAATCAATGATACAACCGATTTATATGCTCAAGCATACTTTGAATTTGATGCTAAAAAGTCCTATGGTGTAACTAAATCGCATTTGAAGTTTAGTAAAAATCAAATCAGAGGCTCATACTATGTGAAAAGAGCGGATTTTGTAGCTTGCCATAACCAGTCTTATATTGGAAATTACGATATAGTAGAGGATGTGAAACCGGGAGGCACACTTCTTTTAAACAGCTCATGGAGCTCTGACGAACTAAAAGAAAAACTTAGCGATGCTGAGAAGAAGATAATAATCGACAGAAATATAAACGTATATACGATAGATGCTGCATCCACTGCAGTTAAATTGGGACTAGGCGGATATATAAATACAGTCCTACAATCTGCATTCTTTGCACTGATGGATGTCATCCCGGTAGAAGATGCTGTACGAGAGATAAAATCAGCTATTAAAAAAACCTATTACAGCAAAGGTGATGAGGTTGTAAATAAAAACTGTGCAGCAGTAGATGCGGGGATATCTGAGATTACCAAAGTAGAATTTAATAGCTCTGATATAACAGATAACAAAGAAAACGAAGGTGCGACAAAGAATCCTGAAGTTGTAGATAAAATGCTTATCCCGCTAAATAGATTAAAAGGTGATGATATGCCGGTGTCGGCATTCGAAAAGTATGTGGATGGCAGTTTTGAAATGGGGCTTACAGCGTACGAAAAAAGAGGAATTGCGACACAAATACCAAAGTGGATTCCTGAAAACTGCATACAGTGTAATAGATGCTCGCTAGTCTGTCCACATGCAGCAATTAGACCATATCTACTTGATGATGGTGAGAAAAATGCAGCACCTGACTCCGTAGCGACAATTCCGGCAGTAGGTAAGACCGTTAGCGGACTACACTATACACTACAAGTTTCTGCATATGACTGTACCGGATGTGGTTCCTGTGCTCATTCCTGTCCTGCAAAACAAAAAGCGTTGGAAATGGAAAGAACGGAACTTAAAAAAGACATGTTAATACCGTGGAACTATGTACAAAAAGTTTCAGACAAAGGAGATCTGTTTAACCCATATACCATCAAGGGAAGTCAGTTTAGGAAACCTCTATTGGAATTCTCTGCTGCATGTGCAGGATGTGGGGAGACGCCTTATGCAAAGCTGCTTACTCAGCTATATGGAGACAGAATCTACTGGGCAAACGCAACCGGATGTAGTCAGGCATGGGGCTCACCAATGCCCGGAATTCCATATACAACAAATGAGAGAGGACATGGTCCTGCATGGTCTAATTCACTTTTTGAAAACAATGCAGAGTTTAGTTTAGGTATGATGCTGGCTGCTAGTAAACAAAGAGATGCACAAAAAATCAGAGTACAAAAGCTGATAGAATCAACAGAGGATGCTGCATTAAAAACTGCTGCAACAGATTGGATTGAAGGTTATGAAGACTTTGAAAACTCAAGGCTTTTAAGCGACATACTTATAAGAGAACTCGAAAGAGAAGGTTCCAAAGAATCAAAAGAAATCCTAAAATACTCCGATCAGCTTACTAAAAAATCATTTTGGATGTTTGGTGGAGATGGCTGGGCTTATGATATAGGTTTTGGTGGTCTGGACCATGTGGTAGCGCTTGGAGCAGATGTAAATATTCTTATAGTCGATACAGAAGTATACTCAAACACAGGAGGACAAAGCTCAAAAGCGACTCCGATAGGAGCAGTGGCACAGTTCGCTTCCTCCGGAAAAGAAACACCAAAAAAGGATCTCGGAGCAATGCTTATGACTTACGAAAATGCATACATCGCACAAGTTTCCATGGGGGCAGACTATAACCAGCTACTGAAAGC
>JAEZWM010000102.1 GCA_023443025.1 Bacillota bacterium | reverse complement strand
GTTCTTCTTCCTACTTTTATTTTATCCATATAATCTCCCTCTATTCGTTTCTAAGATTGGCAATAAGGTCATTTCCTATAACCTTGTTCATTGCGAGTATTGACGACAGATACACTATAAAAACAGTTGTGATTACTATTATTATATAACTGATGATTGGATAAGTGAACATTAAAAAATATATAGGATGTTCATATTTATATAATAAGATATTCTGTCCTAAATATATTAGAGTATAGCTAAACATAAATCCAAGTATAGATCCCCATATGCTGTAATAGATGGTTTCTATGGTCATCATTCTTCTAAATGCTTTTTTTGACATTCCTATTGCTTTTAATAGTGAGAGTTCTTTTCTTCTTGTCAGCATATTTGCACTTATGGAATTTATTATATTTATTCCCGAAATTAGTGCAATCATACCGGAGAAAATTAATAGATATACTCTTACTGCCTTTATTTGGTTTTCTCTTTTTTGGCTCTCGGTCAAATTAAACCTTGCACTGAGGTTTGAGTTACTTGAAATATAGTCTTCCATTCTACTACTTTCAATCGGGTTAACATTAACTCCTACATTTGTTGTGTAATTATTTAAAAATTCACGAGATATATAATTTTCAACGACTTCAGTTGGTATTATAAGAGTTATACCCCCGGGATAGGCTTCATTATATGCATAAGACTTTATAGGATAGTTACCAACCGGTATTCTGAAGTAGAGCTCAGGTGATACTCCTATGCCTATTTCATTTTCGCTATAATAATTGAAGTTTTCTACATAAGATCCATATTCTGTAAAAGTAAAGGCTGCTTTATTTTTTATAACTTCGTCTAGATCTTCAGTTCTTACATCGTATTTTTTCATTATATCATCTCTGTCCATAATCAGCAGCTTAGATCCGAAAATTGTGTAAAGATCCTCTTTTACATGTGAAATTGATAGCCTATTTGCAAGATCATCAGACAATTGATTCATCCTTACGTCCACGGAAACCGCTAAGTTATAATAAGGAACTGCTTCTATAGCCCCGGATTCACTTAGGTCTTTTAAAATCTTTTGATCAAATATTTCTTCTGAAGTATTTCTATAGTATACATCATAATCGTATTCAGACTCTGAAGAATAGAAATTTGCAACGGATACGACCTTTGTTACGAATATTGATGAAACAAAAATTGTGATTGTAACAGCAATTGATATTGAGGAAAGTAAAAACTTCCCCTTAGATCTATCTATATTTCTCCTTGCTAAGTAGCCTTCCATTCCAAGGAAAAGTCTTGTAAAAAAGTACCGTTTCTTACGTACTTTAACTCCGGCAAGATCACTCTGTCTAATAGCTTCTATAGGTGATAAGTTTTTCTTCCTTGCCGTTGCTGCGTATATTGAAAAGTAAATCGTCGCAAATGATAATATAGCGATTACTATCATAAGTTCGGGATAAAATTTAAGTTTAAAATCACTATATCCAAAAAGTTTAAAAATATCGGCAGAAACCCAGTTGAACATTAAGTAGATGATAAATCTTCCCAAGAGAATCCCAAGTGGAATACTAATCAGAGCAAGTGTGATTATCTCTCTTTTATTTACATCGTTTATTTGTTTTTCGGTAGCTCCTACAGCCCTCATGAGTCCAAACTGTTTTAACCTCTGGGCATATGATATATTAAATACTGTAAAAATTCCGCTAAATGTAGATCCTGCTATTATTAGCATAAAAAACGCACCGGCTACTCCGACAATTAGGTTTATTCGATCTACTCCTAGTGCACCGTTATACATGGAACTAAGAAATACCTGTTCCGGAAGTATTCCCAAACCTTCTGCTATTTTTATTATATCAACATTATTGCTAGCCCTTTTTGATGTAAAGACATATGCGTTAAATGTTCCTGCTGTATCTTCGGGATCTAACCCCTTTATCATACTACTTAATCTATAAGAGTTTGTTTCCTCCGATGATTTCATTATACCTACTAAGGTATACTCTTCAGAGTAATAGGATTCGTTATTATTATATTCAAGTGTAACTACAGATCCAATTTCAAGAGAAGAGTTAAATCGCTGAATTAGATCTTGACGAATTACTATTTCCTTACTGTTTGACGGGTATCTCCCCTCAATAAGTAAATCCGGTGCTATTTTTTCTACTCCTTGACTCATAGCCACAAATTCATTTAAGTTTTCAGGAATACCAACAAATTCTTTAACAAGCTCATTGTAAATAGAATCCGGACTAGGCATCGTTTTGGAGAGAACAGCGTCTTCTATATCAACATTGAGTTTGAGTTTTTTATATCTAGAGTAATCTATATCCGAAAAAACTGCTTGGTTATAACCTTCTTCAGTCATAGTATCAAAAAGAATCAAATCTCTAATTCCCATTGTAAGATTTCCAAGCATTGAAATCATAGCAACAGAAATAACTATACTCAAAATATTAAGTATAGTTCTCAACTTGTGTTGCCACATATATTTAAAAGATATTGAAGAGTAAGACCTCATACAATCACCCTATAATTCTTCCGTCCTCTATTTCAATTACCCTATCAGCTTGTGCAGCAATTCCGGGATCATGGGTTATCATGATGGCTGTTTGATTGAATCTTTTAGCTGAAATTTTTAATAAATCTACAATTTCTTTACTTGTTACAGTATCAAGATTTCCGGTTGGCTCGTCTGAGAGAATAATCGAAGGCTTTGTAATAAGTGCTCTTCCGATTGCAACCCTTTGCTGCTCCCCTCCCGATAATCTACTCGGTAAAAATCCTAACTTGTTCTCAAGACCTAATGCCGATAGTAAATCATGAGTATAAATCTCATCGACTTTTCTACCGTCTAATAATACCGGAAGCATTATATTTTCTTCAGCAGTTAGAACCGGTACTAGATTAAAAAACTGAAATATAAATCCGACACGCCTTCTTCTAAAGATAGCAAGATCATTGTCTGACAGCGAATGTATGTCAATTCCATCGATGTAGACTTTGCCGGAAGTTGGCCTATCGACGCCACCTAAAAGATGAAGTAGAGTAGATTTGCCACTACCACTCCTACCTGTTATTGCCACAAATTCTCCCTTATTTACAGATAAATTTATATTGTTAACAGCATTTACCTCTATGCTTCCTGCTTTATAAGTCTTGCATAGATCTACTGCACGTATTACTTCCATTACATCACTTCCTGTACTTCCTGGTTTATGTCTAACTGTCTATATCTATTATTTGGATTCATAAACGATATTACAAACTCCACACCATCTGAAACATTTTGTGCAGAGATAACTCCACCCTGTCCCTCAATTATTGATTTAGTTAAGTTCAGTCCAATACCTACAGAATCCGCACTGGAGCTGGACTTATAAAATCTTCTAAATACATAGTTTATATCCTTTGGATCAATCTGAGGTCCGGTATTCTTAATGATTATAGTGTTAAGAGTTGGTGTTTTTTGAATTTTTACGTCTATGCTCGAGCCTTTTGGTGCATATTCAGTAGCATTTTTTATTATATTTGTGATTGCTTCTTCGGTCCAGTCAAAGTCACAGATAAGCTCTGTGTTTAAATCACCTATCATTCTTACGACTTGATCATACTGCATTAATCTTGCTTCTACTGCTTTGACTGAAGAAGTAATTAAATCCTCAACTTTAACTCTTTCCTTTTTAAACATAATTGCACCGGCTTCTATCCTGGCAATCTTTAGTAGATTAACAATCAACCACTCCATGCGCTCGTGCTGATCCTTTGACTTTTCCAAAAATGCCTTTCGGGTTTCAGCATCCATATCTTCATCATCTAACATCAAGTCATTAAACATCACTATAGATGCTAGAGGAGTTTTTAACTGATGGGAAATGTCGGATATTGTATCTTTAAGAAATAGTTTTTCAGAATTTAAGCTCTCGTAGTTCTTTTTTATTATATTGGACATTTTGTTAAATTGATGGTTTAGTATGCTAAGCGAACCTTCTCCATCTTCTGACAGTCTCACTCTAAAATCTCCGTTTATTACCCTTTCGGAGGCCACATAGAGTCTTTCAATCTTCTTAGCTAACTGCCTAGTTCCATACAAATAAACCCCGATTCCAATAAAAAATAGAGCCGAGGTCATAATTAGCATTTGATTTCTCATATTGATTGAATTTTCTGCAAGTGCAATTTGGTTTCTATGAGTCACCAGCTCGTTATAATTATACCTATTAAGTATATCTCTTCCTCGATTTATATCTTCCTGGGGAATCTCTTTTGTAACGATCTTTACTATGCTGTCCTCAAGTTCGGGATTTTGGCTAACTACAGCTCCCACAATTGCAATGTTTTGATTAGTAACATCGATGGAAATTTTCTCCAGATTATACTCAAGTATGATATAAAGACCAAGAAGACATATTAAGAACAATACCATACTTATTATTAATATGCTTCTTAAATCTTTGGTTTTAGGCATCAAGATCTTCTCACTTCCTCATCCCAAATATAGCCAATTCCTCTTGCTGTTTTTAAATACTGAGGATTTGATGGATCGTCCTCTATCTTTTCTCTAAGCCTTCTGATGTATACTGAAATACTACTATCGTTTATAAAATCGCCTTCAACATCCCAAAGATTTTCTAGTGCTGCTATCCTTGTAATTACTTTTTTAGAATTATTCATATAAAGAAGCAATAGCTTGTATTCAGATGGAGTTAAAAATATTTCTTCATCTCTTAGATATGCTCTTGCTTGTAGTTGATCTATCTTTATCTCGCCGGAAGTAAGAATATTGCTAGTAATCCTTGTTGAAAATCTTCTCAAAACAGACTTAACTCTACTAACCAGCTCTTTGGTTCTAAATGGTTTGGAAATATAATCATCCCCGCCTATTTCTAGACCTTTAACTACATCACGTTCATCATCCCTCGCAGTTAAAAATATAATCGGAGTCTGTTTATCCGTACGGATATAGTGACATAGCTCGTAACCATCACCATCAGGTAGTCCAATGTCCAGTATAAATAGATTATAATCAACTTCATTTATAAGTGCTTTAGCATCCTTTACAGTGCCTGCCAAGTCCATTTCATATCCTTCGTTTTCTAGAAGATACCTTAGACCTGTTGCTAATGCAGTATCATCTTCCACTAATAGTATCTTTGTCAACTCAATCACTCCCTTACTTTATTTTACCATATATGTTTGAATTAATTAGTACAAAATTGTAATCTGTGAGTATATGGATTATGGTTTTTCAATATCCAGGCCTGTATTCACACTCTCAAAACTGATTTTTCGCAGCAAACTGATTTCCTTATCGTTCGCAGAGCTATAAACTAGATTGAGAACATATTCTTTAGGAGAAAAGTCTGATTTATGGAATCTAAAATTCATATCAAGGCTTTTAATCTCAATCTTTTCATCTATACCTTCAATTGGGAATTTATTATTACCCTCAGTTTGGATTAGAGTAATATTTATAAACTCTCCTTCTTCAATAAATGAAAAATTTGATGGAGAATTTTTAACTTCGTTTAAAAAAGTATGTATTTCATTAATGTCACTTTTAAACTCGGGACACGCTATGGAATTATTGTTTTTAACCGGGTCTTCATCATTTAATTTAATTATTGACCCATTCTGATCACAGTACTTTATATAACTTTCAGTTATATTATTCTGAGTTATACTTGCAGACTTATGGTAGTTATCACTGTTTTGAGAAATAGTTTCAGAAACACTAGTATCAGGAGCATTCTGAATACTCATATTAATAGTCTTTTGAACCTTGAAATCCTCGATCCCTTCCCAAAACTCCAGGCATTTTTCAGAAAGCTCATCAGCTTCTTTATCGTCAGATATGTAATTAGAATCTCGAGCTATCCCGGATTCATTATTAGATGTATATACATCCCCCTTCTTGCATGAGGAAAAAGTAAAAATTATAATAAAAATTAAAATGACTTTCCAAATTTTCATATCCGGTCCTCCACTATTCGTTTTAATTATAGCAGAATTGGTTGATTTTCCATAATTTATAAGAGTAAAAATCGATTACAGTTTTGTAAGAAATATATGCTTAAAAAGTTTATAAGCCTTTAAAGATATTGTGAATATATATGAGAAAGGAAATTAACTTTGAGTTAGATAAGATACTTGGTTTTTATAGAATTATACTTTATCATTTAATATTGCCGACCACTTTTTATCACTCCTTTTTCCCTCAAAATTAACCCCTTTAAGCAAATTCACTTAAAGGGGTTTTCATTACTTTTCATCTAAGCTTATTTTGTTTTTATCTCCTAAGAAGTTGATTCCGAGTACACCGAGGATAATACATATTGAACCAACTTTATGAGAGAAGAATATACTCTCGCCGAGTATAAGTCCAGCTGAAAATATCTGTATTACCGTTCCAAGATTTCCAAAAATAACGACTTTTGATGCTTCGATCCTTATTAGTGCATTGTTTAATAGTAATCCACTAGCTAGAGCCGATAACAGGCCCAAATATAGTACATCTATCAAGAAAACTCTATCTGATAACGGATTCAAAAAACCACTAAGATTTCCGTAGTTCTGTATGCTATTAAAGATTGCAAGTGCTGTAAAGATCACAGCAGATTCGCCCAGCACGACAGTCATTATCTCTAAATTTGAATACTCATTTTTAATTCTTCTAATTGCAACTGAATATATCGAGAACGCTAATGTAGCTAAAAACAGTATGGATAATCCTGTAAAATCCGGATTAGGGTTTAGTTTTTGTTTTCTATATATAATATATAGTACTCCTCCTACTGAAACGGCAACGGAGAGCTTTTGAAGTATATTTGTCTTTTCGTTAAGTAATACTGAGGCAAGTATGAGTGTTATTACAGGTGCCATAGCTTGAGCTACTCCTGCCTCCAATGATGAAGTAATGGAAAGTCCATATGTCTGAATACCAAAAAATAGAAGTGGATAAAAAATTCCTAGACCTAAAAGTTTGCCTAACTTTGCTTTTGTATAATTATATTTTCTTCTCATAAAAATCCCAGCAACTGCTAAAGGTATAAAAGCGATCACTGTTCTATATGCCAACTGGTTCAATACCCCATAAGTCATAGCATGCTTAGAAAATAGAAAAGCAAAACCTATTATTATCGCATATCCAAGTGCTGATAAATAACCAATCACTTTGCTTTTACTCATAATTCCCACCCCCATATTATAAATCCGTATGTGAAAACCTTTCCTTATTATTAGTATAATTCCATTTTAAAACTAATGCAAGAAGTAATTAAAATCTTCTTCTAATAAATCAGCTATTATAAAAGCATTCTTTCATCATCAAGTAAATAGTTCAGAGTTTATCATCATGTTATATATCTTGTGTAATAAATAACTAATATATAAATTTCGACATAAAACTTTAATAATTTAGGTATGGTATAATTATAGTAAGGAAAAAGGAGATGTAAAATCATGCATATTGTTTTAATCTATTCAGATTATAAAAAGTTATTGGAAACATCAGTACTAGTTAATGAACACGACGCAGAACAGATGGAGAATACTCTAAAGACTGTTTCAAATGGACTTAAAAATCTAGGACATAAGGTAACCCATGTAGAAGCAACGACCACAATGTTATCAGAAATTGAACAACTGGAAGAAGTCGATGTATTATTTAGTTTAACAACAGGAGTCGGAGAAAAAAGGTATCAAGCAAATATCATAGGTATGCTGGAGGTATTGAATATCCCTATCGTAGGAAGCGGACTTAGTACACATGTATTTGCACTTAATAAAGAAGTAACAAAAATCATGCTGAGAGATGCCGGTATTAGGACAGCCAAATCACAGTTATTCGTAAATGGCACAGAAAAAATCAGAGATGATTTCACATTCCCGGTACTGGTTAAGCCGGAACACGAAGGTGCAAGTGTTGGTATTGATGATGACAGCTATGTTAAAGATCATGGTATGCTTAGAGATATAATCATATCAAAAATAGAAAAATACAACGGATACATACTGGCAGAAGAATTTCTCCCCGGTAGAGAATTTACTGTAGGAGTATGGGGTAATGAAGAACTTGAAGCACTCCCTGTAAAAGAATATGTCTATAAAACAAATTCTGATATAAACATGCTGACAGCAGAAGTAAAAGGTGAAGACCTTGTAGATTACACATGTCCAGCTGATATTGACGAGGAGCTTGAAAGAGAATTAAAGGAAATGGCCATAGCATCGTATAACACTCTTAGATGCAGAGGTTTTGCAAGAATTGACATGAGACTAGATTCATCCGGAAGACCAAATGTCCTGGAGTTAAACACCTTACCGGGCTTACAAATCGGATATTCAGACTTCCCCATCGCAGCAAAAGCCGCAGGTTATAGTTATGAAGAGATGTTAGAAAAGCTGATAGAGTTAGCGGTTGAGTAGGATGT
>JAEZWM010000111.1 GCA_023443025.1 Bacillota bacterium | reverse complement strand
TTTACCTTTATTGATACCAGGAACAGCCATTTTATAATTTGAGCTAATACTTTTGACAGGGTCAATATAATCTCTTATTACTTCTTCCCCTGCAGGAATTTGAATCATATTTTTCTCTAAATATTTTATTATATCCATTATTATTCTCCGTTTTTTTTGCATGATTAAAATAATCAAACCCTTAAAACACATTTCGTTTCTCAAGTAAATGGGCCGAAACCCTGTATTCATCGTTACTATTTGCCGTTGTCATAATTATGACACGAGACCCGCAACCGGCATCTAAAACAACCAAATCATCTTTCTCAAAGACATCAGGTTTTAGCTTCTTACACCTCTTTATAAGCATGTAAGCTATATCACTATACATTCTTATGTTCCACTCCGACTGACACTCTCGATCGAAGTCAGTATATCCCATCTTCTCACCTATCACTTTTGAATTTTATTACATCATTATAAATGATATCTTTGTTAGTATTTATTTTCTATTATACTACAGTATTTATACTTTGCAAATTAGACTAAATTTAAAAGGTAGTTACAGAATCTTAAATTCAGCAACTACCTTTAATGCTATTTATTAAAACTTGATACCGATGATTAATTCACTGCAGGCATCCATTCATTAAGCTTTTCATACAGAATCTTGTCACTCTCAATTTTCGCATCAACATTTGCACCATATTCTCCACCCATTACCATGTTTTGAATTACCGGTGGACCGTAGAAAATATGACCTGCATTTTCAAAAATTTTCACTTCTAGTTCTCCGGCATATTTTTCTTCAATTATTTTAGTCATCTTTGCAGTTGGCCACATCTGGTCATCCCCACCGGCAAAAATTAATGCGTTTGCTTTGGAGTTTTCTACTTTTATACGTACATCATCCGACATATTATCCATATCTTCTATTAGCGCTAAATAAGTCGGATTGTAATGCATCGGTTTACCTAGTAGCATGCCGGAAAACAGTTTAAATCCAACACTTCCATCAAGATTCTCAAAACTTAGGAAAGGAACTTCCTCTCCGCCCCATGTCCATGAAGAATGAGCGGTTCTATCAGTAAAAGATAGACCTTGGAACACATAAGCTGAAGGTGCAAACAGGACAATATTATCAATATCATCAGGATACCTTGTACTTAGCTCCAGAACATACTCAGCTCCCTTCGAGCCACCGAGTAGTGTAAGTGGTCTTGGGTTTTTAGCAGTTTTTTCAATCTCTGAAACTATATTTTGAAAGTTCTCAAGAGGGACATTTAATAACTCTTCCGGTAGTCCTTCGGCATTAAAAAAATGCATAGCATAGACTTCGTATCCATTTTTTGCTATATCAGCCGCGTAGTTAAAGTTAGTACTACCTTCACTTCCGCCAAAAGTCACCACAACTCCGCTGTGCACAATATCGTCAGGCACTAAATGATAACCATTTATTTTTTCTCCTTTGACATTTGAAACTGTAACTCCAGGAATATTTAGGCTGCTTACATCTTTTAAATCTTCATCACTGTAGAACTTATCAAGCTTATAGTTTGGATCAAGTTTTTCGAGCTTTGCAGTCTGGCTTCGGTTATAGAATCTTATCCCAAAAACGATGACAACATTCACTAAAACCACTAGAAAAAAGACTTTAATTACTTTTAAAAAAGTTTTCATTATTATCCTCCATATCAGTCTTTGTCATAATACTAACATATTACACAGTGAAATGTAAATGATAGTTAGCGTTATGTATGTTTATATTTTACAATTCTTTATATATTACCTTTTCAATGCTTGATGCGACCAACTTTGCAGACGTTGAATTTAAATGTGCACCATCCACTGTCATGTTTAAGCCTCTTAACTTTGAGAACCAATCCTTTGTAAATGGAAATAAAGTCATTATTATTGCATCCAAACATCTCATTAGAAAACCAAATTTCCAGCTGTATTCATATGATTCCGCTTCAATGTTTTCAGCTTGTAAATTGTAGATATCTATAAAGGGATAATCATGTTTTCTTGCTATTTCACTAATGATCTCGTTTCGTTTCACTACTTTCTGCTGAGGGAAATTCTTAAAATTTAGAATAGGCAGTCCTAAAACAATGACATTCTCACTTCTTTCAGAGAATAATTCCAGAAGTTTTATATACTCATCGTAAAAAACATCATCATCTTCGATGCATTTTTTTACTTTACAACGAACTCCCATCATTAAGAACCAGAACGGTGATACTGTCTTTAAATATGGCAAAAGAACGTCATTAGCTCCTATTTCAACAATGTAAATGTCATAGTCGGAATTTGGATTTTCTAGTATATTCTCCAGTCTTTTGTAAGCACCTCTTAATGTTTCACCGTTTACTCCTTTGTTCTTTGCATCAATATTTTCATTAAAAAAGTGAATATATGAGTATCCCACATTACCATATGTTAAGCTGTCCCCGACACAACAAATTTTAATTCTATCTCCCTCATTTTTTGATAACATGTAAATCCCTCCCCTCATAATTAAATCCCTTTATAAACGACGCCTAAACCTCTATTTACTATTTGGATATTTTATACTTTTTTAAAACTATTTATAAATATTATACCTTGAATTACCCTCTACCTATTAAAATTTATATTTATAGAATCACATAAAAATAGCCCTACTACAACACTGTAGTAAGTCCATGTTTGATTGGTCGTAATCTAAAAGGTCAAAAAAGAACTTTATAAATTCTGCGGGTTTTTCAAAATGTATGCTATGCCCACTCTTTACATTTATCCTTTCAGCATTTTCCAGCAGTTTCATTACTTTGTCTGCATCTTCCTCTGTGTTTGCGGCAAACAACGTACCATCCTCACCATATGCTGTTGTCGCTTTCACATAGATGGTAGGCACTTTTATATTTTTTAGCATCTGTTCTTGATCTACATTTTTAAACCATTCACCTGTATAGAAAGCATTACCAAACTCAGGATCAAATTGGTCTAAATAGTACATCCCTCTAAACCAAGAAGCAGGTAACCACGATATCTTGACAGGACCTTCAGGATTATTTTCTCTGTATTTATAAGCTGAATCTACAACTGCATCCCTAAGTCCACCAAGTTGAGCTAAAAAGTAGCTATTTTCAAAAGAATAAAGTAAATAATCACTTTGCTCTTCTTGTTTTAAAAACTCATGAGCTTTGACATATGCTTCATACCAGGCAAAAGTTTTGTTTCCTTCTTGTGCTTCTTCCGGAGTTACTCTAAAAAGTGGCGGATCCTCAAGCACCAATGCTTCAACTAAATCCGGATGCTCGGACGCAATCCATGCAGCAATCAAACCTCCTGATGAGTGCCCTGTTACATATGTCGGCTTTCCTATTACTTCTTTTATAAATTTAGCCAGATATTCTCCGTTGATATTTAGTCTATATAGTTTTTTGTCATGAGCTGACTTTCCATGACCAAAAACATCAACAGAAAACACATGGAATTTTTCAGAAAGTTTGGGAAGAACGGAATCATAATCAGCCCAACTCATGCCTTGTCCATGAATAAGAAGTAATGGAGGTCCATTATTGGGTCCTTCTGCATAATTTATAGATGCATCACCAAGGATTATTTTATTTTCTTCAAATCCTGATTTATAAACCTCTTTCATCAATGCATCATCATAGTTTAAATTATGCCTAAAGAATAAATTAAGCCCAATAGTAACGATAAGTACTATACTTACTAAAACTACAAGTATAATTTTAATAACTCTATGTTTTCCACCCTTCATAATGACATCCTCCAATCACATTATCGTGATGTACTGATTTTTATGTTTATTTTATACCCACATGACTGTTATGTATTCAAAAAGCCCACCGAATGGTGGGCTTTTAAAATAGTTATGCACTTTTGTGAAATGTTCTGCTTATAACTTCTAGCTGCTGTTCTTTACTTAGTCTATGGAAGTGTACTGCATATCCTGAGACTCTAATTGTTAGATTAGGATATTTTTCAGGATTATCCATAGCATCTTTTAGTAATTCTCTGTCAAGGACATTTACATTGAGATGGAAAGCTTTTTGATTGAAGTAACCATCCATTATTCCTACTAGATTGTTTACTCTATCCTCTTCTTTTTTACCCAATGTGTCCGGCACAATAGTAAATGTATTTGAAATACCGTCTTGACATGTACATTCGTAAGGAATCTTTGCTACAGAGTTAAGTGAGGCAAGTGCACCTTTTGTATCTCTGCCATGCATTGGATTTGCACCCGGAGCAAAAGGCTCGCCTCTTTTTCTACCATCAGGCGTGTTCCCTGTCTTCTTACCGTAGACCACATTGGAAGTTATAGTTAATATAGAAAGCGTATGTTCAGCATTTCTATAAGTTGGGGTTTCTTTAAGATATTCAAGGAACTTTGACACCGCAGCTATCGCCATATCGTCCGCTCTGTTATCATCATTTCCGTACTTAGGAAACTCGCCTTCTACCTCAAAGTCTATCGCAATTCCGTTTTTATCCCTTATAGGTTTTACTTTTGCGTATTTAATTGCTGATAGAGAATCAGCAACTATCGAAATCCCTGCAACTCCAAAAGCCATAAACCTATGAAGCTCAGTGTCTTGAAGTGCCATTTGACCTCTTTCATATGCATACTTATCATGCATATAGTGTATTGTGTTCATAGTATTTACATAAAGCTTGGAGAGTTTTTTAAGGACTTTTTTATAGTTATCTAGAACTATGTCAAAATCAAGAACTTCATCAGTAATCGGTTCAATGCCTTCTAAAACTTTGATTGGATTTCCATCTTTATCCTTTTTAACCTCATCAACACCGCCATTTATCGCATAGAGTAAGGCTTTAGCAATATTTGCTCTAGCTCCGAAAAACTGCATTTGTTTACCTATTCTCATAGCGGAAACGCAGCATGCAATCCCATAGTCGTCACCATATACAGGTCTCATGATATCGTCATTCTCATACTGTATCGAGCCGGTTTTTATGCTCATCGTAGAACAGTATTTTTTGAAAGGAATAGGAAGAGAACTGCTCCAAAGTACTGTCATATTTGGTTCAGGTGCCGGTCCAAGATTAGTAAGCGAATGAAGGAATCTATAAGCCGTCTTAGTTACCATGGTTCTTCCATCTTCTCCCATACCTCCGATGGATTCAGTAACCCAAGTCGGGTCGCCACCAAACAGCTCATCGTATTCCGGAGTTCGTAGATGTCTTGCCATTCTCAGCTTTATGATCAGCTGATCAATGAGCTCTTGTGCACCCATCTCATCAAGAACGCCCTCTTTCATATCCCTTTCGATATAGATATCTAAAAACGCTGTGTTTCTACCAATACTCATTGCAGCCCCGTTGTTTTCCTTGATAGCTGCAAGGTATCCAAGATATAAGAACTGAACAGCTTCTGTTGCATTTGAAGCAGGCTTTGAAATATCAAATCCATAACTTGCCGCCATCTCTTTGATTTCATCCAGTGCTCTAATCTGTTCAGACACTTCTTCTCTAAGTCTTATAACCTCTTCAAGAGCATCTCCATCGATGTTATTTAAGTCAGCCATCTTTTGTGCCTTTAAAAAGTCGATCCCATAAAGAGCAATCCTTCTATAGTCTCCGATTATCCTTCCACGACCGTACGCATCGGGAAGTCCCGTTAATAATCCCACTGTCCTAGCCTTTCTCATATCTGAAGTATAAGCATCGAACACACCTTGATTATGGGTTTTCCTAAACTCGTTGAAGTAACCTTCCATTTTAGAATCTACCTCATAGCCATATGCATTTAGTGATGACTGCACCATCCTATAACCGCCATATGGGTTTATGATTCTCTTTAGTGGTGCATCGGTTTGTAGACCAAAAATAACCTCATTTTTTTTATCTATATATCCCGGTCCAAATTTATTGATTCCGGAAAATGAACTCGTATCTATTTTAACTCTTTTTGTTTTGATTTCGTCATTTATCAGTTCTTCTACTTCATCCCATAGTGCTGTCGTTTTTTCTGATTTACCAACCAAAAAGGACTCGTCTCCTTCATAAGGAGTATAGTTTTTCACTATAAAGTCTCTTACATCAATCTCACTGCACCAGTTACCGGGCTTAAAACCATTCCATTTTTCCATAATTTTCCTCCTGTATTATTTTTTTATATCTTGAGTTAATTATACGAACAAATACTAATTAAATCAGTGAGGATAATCACAGTTTTATGAGTTTTTTATTTCAGAAATTAAAAATAGCCCACAATAAATGAGGACTATTCTTGAAATTTAAGTCATTAAGTTCTTTATGGATTCAAAATTCTCAGATATTAAATACAAAAGCATAGTGATGCTGATCATATCAGCCGAACCTCCAGCGCTGATGTTGTTGTTTAAGCAGAAAACCTCGAGTTCCGGAACAAAGTCCGGATTTTCCAAGCACTCTTCAACCTTTACTTTAAATTCGTGGTAAACATCTATACCGGCTCTGTGTATGATATTTGTATCCTCCGTTCTGTGAGCTATCTCTAAAAAAAGCTTATCGAGATCCTCGCTATTTTTAAAAATATCAATATAGCTGTCGAATGCATTCTTATAGCCACCAACAGCTTCTCCTCTTGCTCCTTTTATGCTGTGAGTATTGTACACTCTAAGACCATTTGAATCTATGGAAGCTTTAAAATCAGACAATGCGTGAACAGCTAGTTTCGTAATTTCTTCAGAGAGTTCTCCATATGAATCAGAATTAGATAAACCTCCAAAAATCAAAAGAAATGAAAAGATTACGCCTTTATGTGTGTTAACTCCACTAGTTGCTTCAAACATGGTCTTTTCAAGTTCTAATCCGAATGCTCTTAGTGTATCAAATGATTGCATATGACCGCTATTAAGAGTAGACAGCTTTTTCGATATCGCATGTGCGCTATTCAAAAATGTGTACATATCCATATCATTGTGCGATCCCTTTGTATTTGGAGTAACGGTACCTAGCGAAATATTTCGCATAAGTTCGTTTATCATGCAAAATTCTGCAATACAGGATATATCATTTGATCCTAATAAGAAATCTTTAACTACATTTTTAAAATGTTTGACAATCTCATCTACTGTATGAGCTCTAGACCTCACGCAAATCACTGCTTCACTATCGCAGATGAAACATTTACGTCTTTCTATACTAAAGTATTCGCGTGAAACCTGTTTTGCATCCGGTCCATAAACATCGATATCAACGAGTCTACCAAGGGGATGTGAGGCTTCTATTTCTATCATTCTCTTTTTAATTTCTATAGAATCTCCATCTAGCAATATATAAAAAATCAATCCTTCTACATCATACTCATGACTGTATTCATGGATATATTGATTGTTTTTAATTTCATTAAAAATCATTGTCGATGCATAATTTGTGTATATATTTCTCTTTTCTGCTCCGGGAAAATTTGGCTTAATACATACCAAGCATTTGTTTTTACTTTTAATACTCTGGGCAATGAAGCTTTCCCGAGCTTCTCTAAGTTCTAAAATATTCATTTACTTACCACTCAAATAATCAAAAGTAGCCTGAGGAACAAGTTCTTTAATCTCTTCCATCCTACCTTCTTTCAGAAGTCTTCTGACAACTGATGCACTTACAGCATAATCTCCACTTTGGAGTCTCTCAATTATTTCTACCTTGCATTCCGGTGGCAGTATACCGGATAGAACTTCATTGTAGATAGCTGTGCTGGCATCTGTAGGCTCAGTTCCTAAAAACCTTATGTCTATTCCAAATTTGGGTACAAAGTACTTTTTAAAAACCATGGCATCTATCTTTGCATGCTCAGAGCTAATCAATTCCTTTTCCTTTAAAAAATAGGAAGGAAAAGTAGCCTGTGAAACTATCAAGTCAGTGCTTGGAACCACATGTACATTTTTATACATAGCCGTGCCGAGCTTTACAAGTTTCATTCTATCATCATAAGAGAACTGAGATGCATCGCTTTGAACGACAAACACAATTAAATCATCAACTTTTTTTGAAGCAGTTTCGACGAGGTATTTATGACCATTTGTAAATGGATTGGCATTCATTACAATTGCACCTACTTCATCGTCAGCAACAACATCTATATCCAGATCATCGAGCATTTGGTCAATGGATATATCACTTCTCATGAGTAGTGAGCTAACATTTGTATGAGCAAGCTCTACAAAAGCAAAGCTCTTAAAGATTTGTGAATACTCATTCTTGGTAAACACATATAGGGTATGTATGCCCTGCTTGTAGGCTTCGGTTAACAGCGAAGAAAGTATCATATCAAAAAGGCCTTCACTTCTATATTCATCTCTAACTGCAAAGCCTTTTAGAACTCCACCTGCACGACCTCCACTAGCTAACCAATCACCGCTTGAATTCTCAACGACAAAAAGACTATCAAGTTTTTCATATGATAGGTCGAATTCAGCTAAAAAGGCTATTAGTTTTTTATTTGTACTTTTATTTTCCGGATTTAATTTAATACAGGTATTCATTATAAAGCTCCTACTTGTTTGTATATGAAGACTAGTTGGTAATGGATATTGGATGCTGATTTTTTTGACCTATACATAGGTAATTTAGTAACAGTACTGATACAAAGCCTGTAATTATTAGAAAAATGGCAAAAGATAACCCAGTACGCCAATCACTAACAATGCGACTCCATCTATAATCCAAACTTTTTTATTATTAATATTTAAATATCCTATATGTTCATAATCAGCCCTATTGTCAGAATAGAGTCCTCCAACCACCCTATTTACGAATCTGGTTACTCCTAAAATAAATACTGTTAATAAACCTATTATCCCCAAACGGTTTAATATAATTAGTCCCAATAAGAAGATGATGGTTTGTATATCAATCTGTTTTAAGTATTTCATTATTCCCTCTTTCTTTTTCTGCAAGTAATAAATTAGCACACCTTAATTATAGCATAGTTTAGAAATCTACCATTTGTTTTATAAAGTATTATATATAAAAAACCCAACCATTACGATTGGATTTCTTAAAAGCTTATCGACTTCCACCGCCGGATCCTCCGCCTGAGAAGCCTCCTCCGCCTCCGGAGAACGAAGAACCTCCACCTCCGTCATGTGAAGTTAGCGTTCCCATATTGTAACCTCTTGAACCTCTATCTGCAAAACTTTGTACCGTAGTAATTATCGCATAGTTGGAATAATAACTGCTAGTATCATATGCATCCACACTGCCTTGAGCAAAGACGTATTTCGGAATTAGTGACTCCATTTGTTTTCTTATTTCATTGCCCATACCTATAACTGTAGCAATTATTAGATAATCATCCCAAAGTGTAGCTTCAATTACTTCTCTTTCATTTATAATAGTAAAATCCTTTAAGAATTTCCTAAATCCAATTACACTTCTTATAAAACTCATCCCAGTATCATTTAATCTAGTCTGTTTCGTCTTTCTATTATCTTCTATTATTTCTAAACCGCCCAACTCTAAGAACTTCAATCCACCCTCTGTGACTGCAAAATTAATCCAACTACTAATTTCTGCAAATTCTTTTTTTGCGTAATTTTCAAATTCCTTTTCTTGAAGTATACGATCATCTCCTGCAGCCTTCGCAATTATCTTCCAAATATCCCTCTCGGTTACACTGCTAAATTCAGGTTCTTTAATTATCTCAAGATTTAGTTTAGAATTTTCATTCAGCACAGATCCATCTTGTCTTGATTTCTTAATGGGTAGTAGATTATCATCTTTTATCCATTTGAGTAAAAATGCAGCTATTAAATCCCCAAAAGACTTAGTATAATAAAATATTCTTCCTGTATAGTATATTGTAATAAGATCACTTTCAAATGGTAAATCTCTACTATAGTCGACATTTCTAAAGCTTGACTTCATAGGTATATTTCTAGGAAGTAAGTTTACTCTATTTCCATTATAAAAGGTTGTTATCTTTGATTGTCTACCATTAAAATAGAAAATTAACCATATGAGTATTATAAAAAATGAAATAGTGAAAAAGTAGATTGCAGCTTTATTAAAATATTCTTCGTTATACCTACTCGCACCCTCCATGGCCATATTCTTGAAATTTTCAAACTTCGATCCGTGAATTGTTTCGGAATTGAATATCCCTTTATCAAAACGCATCATGATATTCATATACTCATCTTTTTTTAGAGCTCTTCTTGATTTGCCAATCACAGTTCCATCATCACTAAATACCAAATTACCTCGATAACCGAATGCCCATATCGCAGTATTTTCTCTGGTTAAGTCTACTCCGGGTTTGGATAGTTTTATACTTATACTCTCAGGTGAAGGATTCATTCTATCATTGATAAAACGTATATTAAATCCATCATAATCAATAAAAGATCTAACGGCATTCTTATAATCCCAGCTAACAATAAATACATGGCTTCCATAGGAACCCTTCCCCCAGCAAAGTTCAACTCCGTTATATACTTCATTTATTCCATACTTAAAAGCCTTGTCTTCAAGGCCGGCTTTTACATCCCAGTTTTCGACAAACTCGAATTCTCTGCCCGTATCATCTGATACCTTAAAGTTTTCAATTTCCATATCCCTTAAATAAGTAATGGGTATAAAAAACTCAGTTCCACTATAGGTTGCAACATCCCATTTCTGAGTAATTTTTGCAGTTCCGTCTGTTTCAAGAATTACATCAACATCAATAGATCTAATTTTTTCAGCCGCCGCATCCCCTGAAGTTATAAGCAAGGGAAAAGTAAGCATAATTACCAGCAAAAGAGAAAAATACTTTTTCATTTAGATACCTCTTTTAATCTTTTATTTGTATATATTTACCCGTATATACAAATATAACTACATATTTTAATGGAGCATAATAGATAGTTATATACAGATGTATCAAGTCCGTGAATTTTATTTACTCTAATATAATCATTACAAGTTTTATTCTATAATACAAATATAATTAAAATCTTTATCTATTTGCGTCCAGTCTACAAAACTCATAACCCATGCTCTTTAAATACTCAACACCGCTAACAAGTCCATCATATGATTCACTTTCAGGATGATTAAAATGCATAAGGATTATAGAACCGGGCTCTGCTGTTTTAAACTGTTCTAAAATTTCATTTTGATTAAATGTAGCACCTGCATCCGCCGCTACATCGTATCCTATAAACTCCATCCCCAATTCATCTAGGATTTTTAATGAAACATCATCCGCATATGCTGTTCCCGACCTAAACTTTAAGGGTAGTAAGCCGGTAAAATCCTTAATATATAGTGCGGAGTCCATAACCTCATTTATACAAGACTTTACAGAATCAGTTGAATCAATCCCGTAGGCTTCATTTGGAACTACAGAAAGCGGTTTGTGTTCACTTCCATGATTGGCTATCTCAAAAAGAGGATCGCTTGCAAGTTCTTTAAATACTTTCGTATTTGTCTCTATCCATGTTTTAGTGACAAAAAGGGTAGCCGGAATATTCTCTTTTCTTAAATACTCAATAATCTTTTCATCATAGCCATTTGCCGATTCGCTGCCTCCGCATGCATCAAATGTTAGCGAAACAATTCTTTCATCAGTACCAAGCTTGCTTTTCATACCGTCAATTCTATCTCCCCATTGAATAGGCTTCACTCCTGCATACTTTGCTAGAAGGCTTTCAATATCAATTTCTATGTCTTTTTCTATATGTACTTCCTCGGCAGCCTCATCCGGCACTGTTTCGTGTTTATCATTATCCTTAAGCTCTACAAAAATCTCACTTGGTTCTTCTATAACATCAAAAGCAGAACCAAGCTCATTATCCTGCCGGGTTCTGCTACATGCTGTTATTAAAATTAAGATTATCAATAAAGTATATATCCTAACTTTCATTCTATCACTCTTTATACTAACGACTTCCTCCTCCGGAGCCTCCTCCTGAGAATCCTCCACCACCGCCTGAGAACGATGATCCACCGCCTCCGCTTGATGATGAAGAAGTTGCTGCTGTGTATCCTCTCATACCTTGAGAAGCAAAACTTCTTGCTGTATTAAATAGGATATAATTTGTATAGAAGCTGGTTGAAGAAGTATTAGGATCATAGTTTTGAGCAAAGACATAGTTTGGAACGAGTTTTTCCATCTGTTCCGAGACTTCCTTACCTATTCCCATAAGCGTTCCGATTATTAAATAATCATCCCAAAGTCTAAGCTCGCTAATTCCTCTTTCTGCTATTAATGTGAAATCATCCAGATATTTTTTAAATCCGTAATACTCCCATATATATTGTTCTCCTTGAGGTGTAAGCATGGTTTTTGCACTTTTAGCCTTTTGATTAGTGATTTCCAGTCCACCTACATCCAAGAATTTAACTCCGCCATCTCTTTGGACCATTTTTTTCCACTGATCTATCTCGGTATACTGTTTTCTAAAGTATCTTTCAAATTCTTTTTCTTCTAATACTGAGTCGGATCCTGCAGCTTGACTAATCATCTCCCAAAGCTTATTTTCAGAATTACTTTCGAAATTAGGCATATTACGAAGTGCCAAAGCAACCTTATTTACCTCTTTTGTAAAGATTATCCCCTTAGTTTCAACTCTTTCTTCAGGTACAATATTTCCACTTTTTATCCATTTAAGGATATGTGATGCTATCAAGTCGGACCACATCTCATTGTTCATATTGTAGAGATTCTTTACATAAAACATACCCTGAAGGTCATTACCCATTGGTAATTCTCTAAAGTAGTCTATATCCCTGTCCTTTTTCATCTTAGGGATATTATTCGGATAAAGATTTAACTTTAGTCCATCTTTGTAATAGTCAATATTTTTTCCTAATCCTTTACCAAATATAACTCCAATTATTATCATAAAGAAAGCAATAAATGGAGCAAAGAATACAACTGGATTAAAAAATCTAAACATTGAAGGCGGTCCATCTGAGATTGATGAATTACCGGAGCTGCCTGAAGAATCATACGAAGATGCCCCTTTCATTGCTCTATCGATAACTTCATCAAAGGATTTCGAGTGAGAGACTATTGGTGAGAATATACCCTTCTCAAAACTCATCATGATATTCATATATTCATTTCTATTAAGTGCTCTGCTCGATTTACCTTCAACCACACCGCCTGGTTTAAATAAGATATCTCCCTCATAACCAAAAGCCCATATCCTTGTATTCTCATTCGTAAATGGTGTATCAGCCTTTGATAATCTAATACTTACGCTCTCCGGAGAGGGTTCCATCTTATCATTCACAAAGCGAATAATGAAACCATCATAGTCTGTATATGATTGTACGGCATTTTTATAATCCCAGCTAACCGTATATACATGATCGCCGAAGCTTCCTTTCCCCCAACAGAGCTCTACTCCACCACTTATCTTGTTAAATCCATTTTTATAAGCCTTATCCTCTAGACTTCCATTGACATCCCAATTTTCAACAAACTCAAATTCTCTACCTGTCTCGTCCGAAACTCTAAAATTTTCTATCTCCATATCATTTAAATTTGTGATAGGAATAAAAAACTCGGTTCCTTTATGAGTAGATACATCCCATTTTTGAATTATCCTTGCTGTTCCGTCAGCCTCAAGTACTACATCAACATCAATCGCCTTTATCCTTTCGGATTCAGCTGACACTCCCATTTGGAACACTAAACTGAAAAGAATCAGCAGTATTCCAATTATTCTAACATGTTTTTTCATGTGGATATCCTCTTATTTAAAACTCTAGATCCGGATATTCTTGTTTTTCTTCAGGTGTTTGTAGATATCCTTTAGGTTTAAACCCAAAAATCATCGCTGCAATACTCGATGGGAAAGATCTAACAAGTCTATTCCATTTAGTGATCGTATCATTAAATACCATTTTTGCAGTTTTTACATCTTTCTCATAGTTATTTATACTATTCATAGCAAGCGTATAATGCTCAGAAGATTTTAATTGCGGATAATTTTCTGCAACTGCAATTAATCTACCAAGTGCTTGATTTAAATAACCTTCCTGTTGATTAACTTCTTGTGTGCTTGATTCTCCTGTAATTTGTATACGTTTTGAAATTATTTCACTAAGCGCATCTTTTTCAAAGTTTGCATAACTTTTTGCTGCGTTAACAAGATTTGTGAGAGCGTTCCATCTAGCGTCCTGTTGAACGCCTATTTGAGCCAGTGCATTTTGATTTCTTTCATCCAAATTTATAAATTGTCTTTGTGTAGATACAAAAAAAGCTCCAAGTCCTAATGCTAAACCTAATATAACCCAAATCATTTTTTTCACCTCTTCTTATTTAATACTAGTATATATTTACCATAGAGAGCTTGTAACTAAACATTTTATTAATTTCATTAACATTATATTTCATTATATTATATAGCGAATTTAAACTAGAATTAAAAAACCGGACATTTTGTCCGGTTTGTTCCAACATCAGCATCTGATATCTTTTATCATATTTCCTTTCAAGTTCCTTTATATAAGCATCCCTGTGTGCCTCTTGAGCTAACTCAACTCTCCAAATCAAAAAGAGCACTGCCGCAATAGATATAAAATAAAGGACAGTCTTTCGTAGCTTCCACTTCCCAAAATCAGCATAAAAAGCTAGTAATCCCATAATAAATCGTAAAAACGAGTTATCAAGAAAAATGTAGTTTAGATATGTATTTTTCAATAAAACATAATTTATAAGCAATAAAACAAAATAGCCTATGCCTATCGCTCTTATAAATAAGACAAGTTTCCTACTTTTTAGTATAGCTACGATTTTTTCCATTATTAAGTCCTCACTATCGGTACAAATAAATTTAACTTCTATTTGAAAATATCATAGCATGGATTTTTCTAGCTTTGTAAAAATTATATTAAATTTATTATTTCAAATCTCTGTAGAATGCATTTTTATCCCGACTTGTTATAAGATGCCGTTTAGTTGTTATAAGATGCAATATAAATCCTTACTTTTCAAAAAAATCCACAGCTGCATATTTCTGAACCATAAAAGCTATAATTAAAAACTCTAGTATAAGAACAAGCGAGTAAAGTCCATGTCTATTTAAAAGTATGTTTGGTGAAGCTACTCCTACAGTTGTAAAATACCTCACCAAATGATTGCCATAAAGATCAATGAATAATGGAAGTATCAACACTGAAAAACTTGCTATAATAGCATTAACTTCATTTTCCGAATTTAGAGAGATAATTATTATGATAAATAGACATACAATTACACCTAAATATTTTGAAAGGTATAGGAAAATAAGGTAAACCAATAAACTTACATTCACAGGCTGATTTCTAAGTGCTGAAAATGAATATATCGGTGTACTTAATGGCGGCATGGTATATACCCTTGAAGCTTGTAGAAACTGTGGTATCTGAGATGCAATAAATGCTATACTCGTTATTGCAATCACAGTTATTAACTTGTATCTAACTACTTCATTTTTACCTTTCGGCGTGACCTTTAGAATCTCAATCATACCACTCACTTTCTCAGAAACAAATATGGATGAGAAAGCTCCAATCATAAACACTAAAATCCCTATTGCTGTTATATTGTCATCTCTTACCGTAAAATAATCATTTGCCGTTAGCCTGTTTACTCCTCCATCATATTCTAAACTCAAATTTTGTTTGTATGCATTGTTGAGAGCATCAATTCGATAATAGTCCCAGACCATTCTTTCAAATCCGGATCTTGGCTCTAAACTTTTTGATATCTCTCTGAGCGCGATTGTGTCTGATGGACTTTCACCACCTTTATCTTCAATTTCCTTCCACATATTAGATTGTTCTTTTCGAAGGTTTTCAAATCTTTCCCATTCTTCTCTTATCATCTGTTTTATTTCAGCATCGGTCTTGCCTGAAGTGCTATGCACATAGTGCCTATAATACTGTTCCTGAATATTTAGATTTGTATTTAATAGCATATACGTTCTAAAAATGAGCCATATTATAAATACAATTCCTAGTATAAAGGCTCTGTTATAGACACCTATCTTTAATACTTCGAAACCAGCTGTGGTCTTTGCATTTAAATAGCGAGTAACACTAAACTTGTCATATAGTCTAGACTGTCTAAATCCAACTATCTCTGCCCTACTCAGGATTTGTATTACAGCCACTACTGCTACAACAATCACTAAGCCTGTTATTATCATTACTAAATGATGATAGTAAAATGCATTATTAAATATATTAAGCGTATGTAACTGTGAAAATAGCGGAACTGTTCTCATCATTGGGATTATATTTATAAACCTTAAATAATACATAGGTGATAGTATATTTATAAATCCATATAAAAACCACGACAATGCAATAAATACAAATGATGCAACAAAGAAATCTCTTATAGATCTAACAAAAAACGAAATCAATGTCATAATGAATGCAATAGCACAAAATACCATACATTTCACAGCCATATGTATCAATAAGTATTCTAATATACTAACACGTAAAAACGATGAGTACATCATCTTAATGGATTGAATGGGTGCACTATAATCTATGAGCCCATATTTACTTGTTGAAATTAAGAGATTTAAAGCTTGGAAAATTAAAACTGTAGCTATTGCGATAATAGATATCGTAATCAGTTTGATTACTGCATATCTTTTTCTACCATTCACCATAGTTCTATAGAAATCAAGACTGCCATTGTTACGATCTTCCAGAAGTAAGATATTAATTACATAAAAGATTATTAAGATAACAAAAATATCGGTAATGACAAAACTAATAGGTTCTTCAACGGATAGATAACTCAGTGGTTTAAGTTTTATATCTTTTAGTTTGGAGTATTTTTCAACGGACATGCTGTGGGACTCTTTAGAGTAATTACTGGATTTACTAAATATAGATACCTCTGTATCTTTACCGATTATCGAGTCTATGTAATTATCATAGTTTGAGATTGACTCTGCATAATCACTAATAAATCTTGAAAGAGAAATCTCTTCAATAAAGTTCGTTGAGAATAAGAAAGTGTTAGTCTCATTATTCATGAGTTTATCGTGATGTTCTATTAGTTCTTTAGCATCATAGTTTTTACTATGAATAATCAGAAATGCTCTTTTAATAAGTTCAGGTTTTACACCCCTAATAGGGGAAGTGGACATGATTAATAGACCATTCACCAGTAATAACAGAACGGTAAAGAGAATAAATTTTTTATTTAATACTCTTCTAAACTCATTTCTTATCATTTTGCTCCCTCATTATTTTTAAATATACTTCTTCTAATGATGGATAAACCGCTACAAACTTCGAGTCCGGCTCTGTATTGGATATAAATCTTACTCTATGCATTTCATTTTCTGCATTTCTAACCTGACTTATAATATAATCATTCTGCATATTTGAGTATTCTGAATCATCTACCACACCTTCGTACACAGTTCCATTTATACTATCCATCAGTTCTACAGGAGTATTCTTACATACTACCCTTCCTTTTTTGATTAGCACGATTTGATCTGCAATCCTCTCGATATCCGCTACAATATGGGTCGCTATCAAAACAGTTCTATCTCCTGCCATCTTTGATATTATGTTTCGGATCCTGATTCTTTCCTCCGGATCTAAGCCGGCAGTCGGCTCATCCAGTATCAGAAGTTTGGGATCCGATAGTATCGACTGAGCAATCATAACTCTACGTTTCATGCCACCTGATAGTTCATTGATTTTTTTATTTATATCTTTTGACAGGTTTACAAGCTCAACAGAAGCTTCAACTTGTGATTTTAAATCATCTCTTTTAATGCCTTTGAGAGTACCCACATAGCTTAAATACTGCCTTATGGTGAATGAATCATAAAAAGCAAAGTCCTGTGGTACATATCCAATATTTGAAAGATAGCTTTTTGAAAATGTGTCTACTATCTTGTTGTCGAGATAAACATATCCTGTAGACTTTTTTAGAGCGCCGGTTATTATCTTTATCATGGTACTCTTTCCGGCACCATTAGGTCCTAAAAGAGCTGTAATCCCCGGCTCAAACTGTAAGTTAATATCTGCTAGGGCACTAAAATTCCCATACTTTTTACCAATCTCCTCTAGTTTAAGTATCATCAATTATCCCCCAAAAAAATGTACTTGTCTATTCCGTTTACATAGTCGTTTTTATTAATCAGTGCCAAACTATAGCCGTCATTATCCTGAGCTACAACTACATAAAAATCTCTAACTGAATTATAAACAAAAGATTCCCTAGCCGGCTTTTTTATTTCACTTATGCTTTTTTCTGAATTCGAGTAAAAGTAGTACTTGTCATCCTTCGAATATAAAAAGCCATCATCTATAAAATTAACATTTGAAACTTTAGTATCTACTTCACTCCATGCGTCGTTTTCATACCTTTGTATATCATATAAACCCTCAGTATTATCACTTTCCACAACAATATAAATACTATTATCTATAGTTTTTACATTTAATCCTACACCGGAAAGCTGAATATCCTTTTTTATAACCTCTTCATCCTTTATAACCAAAATCTCTTGTTCCAGATTTTTGGTATAGTCACCATCTTCTACTTTTTCTTTTTGATATGTTCTTCTAACCAATATCCCATCATCAACCTTACCTATTATTGTGTCATCTACTGAGTACATCAGTTCAGTATGATCGATGGTTTTTAATCTGTCCTCATTTAAATTATACTCGTAAATGTACGAAGTGTTACGCTGGGTCATAGTACTGCTACCATCACTTTCACTTTCCATTTCAGGCTCTCCTGCAGTAAAATAAATGGACTCGTAGACCTGTGCTATGACATTGTAAACATTGCCTTTAAACTTGGCCACCTCTTTCCTATCTGTTCTGTCCTTTTTTGATTTTACAATTACACTTTCATGGTTTAAACCACTTGAAGTATCAGGTTCTATTACATATATATAATCATTGTTAACCACTAGGAAACTGTTATAATCTATAGCTGCATGACATAATTTGTCCTCATCTGTAGATGAACTGTACGGAGCATGATCACAACCGGGTTTGTTACATACTACTACAGACTTTTTTGAGTCAAAATCATAATAATAGAGTAGTCCTTCTTTAGTGTAGTAATAACCATCAGGGTCTTCCGTACCGATACTCGTGTCATTTATCAAGCTAAATTCGTATTTTTCAAAGGTTTGATTTTTATTGCAGCCTACAAGAAATAGACACATAAAAATTATTAAATATTTAATTCTCATTTGTACTTTCCTTCCACTGAGTGTACTGTTTATTTGCTTCGTCTATAATAACTTGTAATCCCTCATTGTCCAGCTGTAACTTTAAATCCTCTAAATCCGATTCCAAGTCCTCGCTCGTATAGTTTAAAATCCTCTCAGCGATACTCCGATCAAACTCCAGATTTGCATCCCATACAGCTCCATCGACATTGTATATCTCATTGGTGCTCGCTATCTCAGAAATTACATCTTTCGGGTCAAATCTAAAGCCGATTATATCTCGGTAATCGCTTAACAGCGCCTCTTTGACATTAAGTAGTTCCAATCCGCTACCACTACTAATCAACATATTAGTCCATTTAGGAAGCATTTCACTTCTTATAAAGTCAAGCATATTGAAATTTTCAGGATCTTTGGTGTTTTCGGTAATTATACGTGCACATTCATCATCCGTAAATATATGCGTTAATAGTTCATATACTTTAGGATTTATATTCCCTTTATTAATAATACCCGTCTTTGCATCGCCATAATAAAAATCTATATTCGCTGCATACGGTACAATTAACTTGCCATCTACTACCGACGACTCATCTATATAGTATAACTCCCTAAACCCACTAACCAAGTGCTTTTTATCCGGATTAAACTCAGTATCTATAAGTCCTCGTTTTTTATACTCGACTCTCTTTGAGAGCTCTTCTCTATATTCATCCAAATCAAGAATGCTTTGAAACTCTCCATCTTTAAAAACTATAAGATTACTAATAGGTAGTTTATACAATTCAAGAACATTTCTTAAATCATTGTTGACCATTGAAATAGGAATATCGCCATTTTTACTGTACTTCTCCAGCAGTTCATCATTATCATAAATAGTACTATTGATGTCCTCCGGCATATATCCCAAGTCCTCTAAGTCTTTTATATTATATGTATAAGCATGATATGAAACCGGAAACGCAGATATGCCAAAAAGCCTACCATCAATATCTGATGCCAGGATAGAAGTCTCACCAATACTAGACCTTATTTTTTCACCTTCCGGACTTTCTATAAAAGACCACAGGTCCAAAAGTATATTTTTTTCTGCAACTGCACTATAAGGATGAAAGTAGCTCACACCTTCTCGGAAGTATATGCCTTGACTTGGTATGCTGAGTAAGTCTATACCGGAAAAGTTTGTCTCTTCCAAGTACTCCTCAAAGCTCATGTTTTTGGCTTCTAGTGATACACCTGAAATACTGACTTTAATATCATGCTCTTTTAAATACTCATTCAGACTCACTTCAAGAGCATCAGACACCTCGGAAACATCTTTCTCATCACCTATACTAAAGACCATTTCCCATACAAGTGTATCCTCAACTTTCTTTTCACAACCCACGGATGTCAAAAGAAGTAATATAATAATAAGTACAATCCTCTTTATGTTCATAT
>JAEZWM010000044.1 GCA_023443025.1 Bacillota bacterium | reverse complement strand
CAGGTTTTGTTTCTGTTCCTGCGGAGTAGCTTTCGAATACATCGGATGCTAAGTGTTTACCGAGGGCTTCTGCTATTTGACTTCTGCAGGAATTGTGTACGCATATGAATGCTACCTTTTTTCTAGTGCTCATAAGATTACTCCTTCGGTTTTGGGTTTATTTAGTATGGGCTTTATTTTGGTAGTTGCTTATATTTGTATTTTTAACACTAGATACCCTACTTCACCTCAAAACTTTCCCCATCTTTATCAGCCTCGAAGCTCAAGTCTTCTCGTACACCGGTTACGAATCCTCTTAATGTGAGGTTAGGCATTATTTCTGATGGCGGTGAAATGTTGATGGTATAGGGATAGTCCTTCTTGAGTTCTATATTGTTATTCTCTACATGTTCAACCATTTTAGAATAGAACTTATATATTCCGCTTATATTTAAATCATTAATATCAATTAATGTGTCGTTTATAAAATTTTTCTGAGGATCTCGTTTTGACCATTTTGGAAGTAGTGAATTTCCGTTATAGACGTATTCGTCAAAGTATTTTGAGTTTTCAGGGTCTTGGATGACTAAAGATAAGCGTTCGGTACTGATATAGATTGAGTTCAATTTTATTTCTTTGCCTTTGAACTCTTCTTTTTCTCTTAGTTCGTCCCAAACTTTTTTAAAACTTTCTTCAGAATCCATAATTCTCGACCTTCTACCGAGGTATCCTCTTGATTCACCCGGCATTCTAAATGTTTCTATATATCTAAGTTCACCTGTAACACAGCTGTACAGAATTGTAACAATAAAACCCAGAATAATTACTAATATGATTCTAGATATAATGGAACTTTTTTTCTTTTTGTTCTCAGTCATAAAATACTCCTTTATTAGTACATGTTCCTTAATGCTCTTTCATTTTTGAGTTTATATAATCTATTAACGGCTCTATGCTTTCTTCACTCACCCAGTCTCGTTTCTCTCCCATTGAATCAGCGAATGCTTTCATCCATGGTTCATATGTCTCGGGGTCTTTTCTTTTTATAGATACTTGAAGCATCTTACAAAGCATTTTATCCTTCATATTCATTATGTCTTCATTCCATGCTCCTCTGGCATAAAAAATTGGAATGTCTTTCAAGTCTTCTTTCAAGTTTCTTGCTTTCACTTCTTCAAATGCCTTTTCGTCATAAGGTGATGCTCCGACACAAAGTATGGCCACATTCTTGTCTTTTATTTCATTATAATGTTTTCTTAAAAATCCTAAGCCTGCAATTCCGCTGGCATATATACCACCAGCTAGAATTACTATTTCGTATTTTTTCAAGTCTATTTGCTCTTTGTTTTCGAGATTAATGACATCACAGTTCAGTTTTGATTTCAAAATATTTGCGTATTTTTCAGTTGCTCCATATTTTGATTTGAATAATATTAGAATCTTGTTTTCACTCATGTTTGTATTTACCCCTATTTCTGATTAATTATCTTTACTTTGCATATTTTGAAGTTTATTAGCTAAAATTATATTAGGTATACTAATCCTAGTTTAAACTATATTGTAATCTTTTAGTATGTCTTAATAGTTAAGGGAGTGTAAATTTCTTGTAAATCTTATCTATGTTTTGTAATTTCTCCAATAAAAAAAGCAGCTAGAACACCTAACTGCCATATCTTATTCAATCCTCAAAAATCTTATATATTCTTCTTCATAAAGTTTTGCTGACACACTATAATGCGGTATTGGAAACAGTTTAAACTCTCCTATCTTCTCTGCTAATTCACAGACCAGTGGGTCTGCATAAATGGTTTTGTACTTCTTTGATTTGAGTATCTCTATCAACCTTTTTTCGCTATCAATGTCCAAGTCTCCAGGCTGTGATAATCTTGAATCCAATCCAAAGAAAGTTCCTACGGTTGACTTCGTCCCTTTCATTCCTAAATTATTTCGCATTCCATTGGCAATGACTTGATCGTGGATTATTAGGATATCTCCTTCATGAGAATCTTCTGTATTCATGACTTTTGATTCCCTACTCTCCATGACTTCATATATATTTTTTAATAGTTCACCACTGTATTCTCTACCTATAAACGGACTTACGATATAAGGTATGCCCCATTTTTCATGCATCATAATTGCTACATCCAGTCCCATTTGAGACACTACAATATTTACAGCAGCTTTCTTTATATTTTTCACCTGTTCTAATCCGGTTTCCATAGAAAGTGATGCGTTTACTGTTAATCCGTTTTTTTCTAGGAACTCACAAATGTCCAGTATATTTTCATTGCCGGTATAGTCCAGCGGTGTCATACCCACTATATTTACGTGGTTTTTTTCCATTTCTACACTGTCATCTGAGAATCTTTTTACCAGCTGTATCAGTGCTTTGGATGCCCCATTGTTATAGTATTTAAATCCTGTAGAGTTAAATCCTAATGTGGTAATTCCCGTTTGGTCTTCTACTTCTCTTGCAATCCCATCCATGTCCGTTCCGACAAGCATGGGAACCGGAGTTCCTAAAATGGCGATAAAATTTGGCCTTACCGATTCGAGTGCTTTTTCTATCTTTCCTACCAGTATGGATTCGTCACCGAGTATTGCTTCCATCTCTCTTAGTCCGGAGCAGTATACGGGCCATCTTCCTTTGACACTTCTAGGTTCATCGTATTTGGAGAAGTTTCTACTACAACAAGCGGCATTGTGGATTACAATAAGTCCTCCGTATTCAAAAAGCACGGATGCTACTCCTGTATAGTCACTTGAAAATGATGGTAAATAAACACTTATTCTACCCATATTATCCCTCCGTTCCTTCAGCTAAAGAGAGGTCTATCATATGAATCAGTTTTTCAAATCCACTAAAACCGTAATTTACTTCCGAGTTGTTAAAATCGATGAATTCTTTTGTTCTTAATTTTCTTTTAGCAGATTCTCCAATCGCGATGGCATTTTCGTATCCTTCAATATCCTCTAAAAGTCTTCTACTATCCTGTATCACAACATCGTAGTCACCCTTGGTGTATTTTTCATATAGAGGATAGTCACAGTCAAGTATCATTCCATCGAAAATATGACTTACATTAAACCCATTCTCAATAAAAAAGTTCCCAAGATGAATCGGCCTAATAACCGCACTTGATGATACTGCTATCGGTCTTTCCCCTATTTTCTCTTTCAGTTTTGAAAGAAGAGTTCTACCTCTTTCAAGTTCTTCAGATAGATCAACAGTTTCGCCAAGCCTCTTAAATACTTTTTTGTAGTCCTCATTAATCTGGACCGGGTCATAGTTCACAAATGCTTCTATATAGGGTATTTCAAGTTCTTTTTCCATATGCTCAGCTGCCGGTATTGCCATTGGTGATATAACGATGTTAAGCACAGCACCGGACATCTTTTGGAACTGTTCGTAGGTTTCACAAGCAAAAAGATCGGTCAACTCATATCCTAGATTGCTAAGCTTTATACTTAAGTCATCGGCTTTTATTGGGTCGTTAATTGCTCCAATAATATTTACTCTTTTTTCTTTTACTTCAGACTTCTTTAATAAACTATAGTATGAGTAAAGCTTTGATGCCGGTGGTGGCATTGAACTTTCAAATGAGATCGGGTTCATATGTCCAATTGCAAAATCCGTCTTTGGAAAATCACGTCTTAAAATATCCAAAAAAGCATTGTGATCTGTTCCGAGTAGATCGTCAATACAGGTTACATAGAGGAAGACGGCCTTTGGTTTGTCTATAAGAGTATCAAGGATTTCAGCGGTTCCTTCCACTATTATGTCCTCATATCCTCCTAGCACAACATCTTCTTCCT
>JAEZWM010000029.1 GCA_023443025.1 Bacillota bacterium | reverse complement strand
TAGTAAAAGAAAATTTAGATATGGAATATATATATAAATTAATTGAGGAATAGTATGGTTATAATAGCTGCAATAATAGCTGATTGGATTTTAGGAGATCCGGAGAATTTCCCCCATCCCGTTAGGCTTATGGGTGGAATAATCTCTATGGAAGACAAGTTAATTAGAAAGATATGCAAGACTGCCACAGCATTAAAGCTCGGTGGTCTATTTATCGTAATGCTAAATGTCTCCTTGGCTTACTTTGGTATATACTATCTTTTGGATTTCCTATCTTTTAATAAGTATCTACAACTAGTCGTGTCTATTCATCTGGCATATACTACAATTGCAGCAAAATCACTATCTAAAGAAGCACGAGAAGTAAAAAAAGAGATGAAGATCTCCGTAGAAAGAGGTAGGCAGAGGCTTAGATATATTGTGGGTAGAAATACCGATAAACTAAGCATAAATGGCATCATTAGAGCATGTGTTGAAACAATTGCGGAAAACACATCAGATGGAATCATAGCTCCACTTTTTTATCTACTATTCGGAGTACCTTTTGCATTTGCTTATAAGATGATCAATACCATGGACTCCATGCTGGGCTATAAAAATTCAAAATATGAAGACCTTGGATACTTCCCTGCGAAAATTGATGATTTGGTAAATATAATTCCTGCAAGACTTACCTCCCTGCTTATGATAGTCTCTTCCGTCTTCTCTTTTGATATGAGAAATGGACTTAAGATTACAATGAGGGATCATGCTAAACATAGCAGTCCAAACGCAGGTTACCCGGAAAGCACTGTAGCAGGACTATTGAATATTGAACTGGGTGGAGGTTCATTCTACGAAAACATATATGTTGAAAAACCATATATCGGCGATTCAATAAGACCGGTCAGAGCCAAGGATATAGACGATACGATAAGAATAATGTATCGTACAGAAATATTGTTTTTTATTCTTTATATTATTTACTTTATACTCAGTGGCGGTGTAATACTATGATACATGGTGCAGATATATTAAGTTATAAAACAGATAGAGATTTAATTGACTTTAGCAGCAATATAAATCCCCTAGGTTATCCTGATGGACTAAAGGAGTTTATGTTCTCAGAATTTGACAATGTAAAAGCTTACCCTGACATAAAGTATAGAGAACTACGAGCTTCCATAGCAAATTATCTAGGTGTGAATTCCGATAATATCGTCCCCGGAAATGGAGCAATGGAAATAATCGATGGCGTACTGAAACGCTTTGACAGATGTGTCATCCCCTATCCTTCATTTATAGAGTATGAACTCAGAGCAGTGGCAAATGAATGTAAGACCCAATTTATCCCTCCTCGTGATGATTTAAGCCTTAACTTTAGAGAAATGTATAATGCAATTTCCAAAACGACGGAAAACACCTGTGTGATATTAGGCAATCCAAACAATCCAACCGGCTATGTACTGAGTCTTGAAGATATTAAAAAACTACATTCACACTGCAAAGAACATAAAGCAACACTTATCCTAGATGAAGCATTTTTTGAATTTGCCGACTTGGATTATAATACCGTTGATCTTGCAATAGACGTAGATTTTGAGAACATAATAATAGTGCGAGCAGCTACCAAGTTCTTTGGCCTACCGGGTATACGACTTGGTTATGGAATTATGAGTGAAGAAAATGTTATTAATCTCAATGATTCCCTAAACCCTTGGAGTATCAACTCATTTGCAGAATCAGCAGGAAGATATATTTTTAATGACGATAGTTACATAAACGATACTATTAAGTATATAAATAATGAAAGGGATTACTTAATAAGTGAGCTACGTGAATTAAATGCTTTTGAGATTTATGAATACCATTCAAATTATTTACTTTTAAGACTAATCGCAGGTAATACGGACGAGCTTTTTAAATATCTTTTACAATCCAGAATCCTTATCCGATTATGCAGTACTTTTAGAGGCCTTGATAACAGCTATATACGAATAGCTGTCAGGTCGCATGAAGACAACAAATATCTAATAAAAACATTAAAGGAGTTTTACCATGGAAAATAGTTTTAAATTTTTTAGAAACACAGACTGTATGTACTTCCCATGTCACAAAGTAGAAGACGACTCAGAATTCAACTGTCTATTCTGTTACTGCCCACTATTTTTAATCGAGGAATGTAAAGGAAATCCAAAGTGGAACTTCGGTTTTAAAGATTGCTCAGGTTGTCTAGTTCCTCATAGACCTTCCGGATATGAACATATCAACAATATACTTAGAAAAGAAATCTTTGAAAAAGCAGTAGATATGGAAATAGAAAAGAAAAAGGACGAAAAGTAAAAGAAATTCATAAAAATAATGCCGTAAAGAGATTAAAGCTTCTTAACGGCATTATTTTTGCTTAGACGTATAAATTTTCATACTTCATTTTATCTTTTTAAAATATGAATAATTTAAGAAATTAAAACATCATCTATTCAGTAATTATTCAGTCTTATATATATTTCATTGTAAAAATTAGAGGAATATCATGAATCAATTTTCTATTATTTAGATTGTAAAAGATAATGGATTCAACTCACTATGAAATTGGATAATCTATTTCTTAAGTTTTAATTGATATATCTTTTCATATACTCTATCAACTTCACTAAAATTCTTATTTATATCAAACTTATCCAGTACATACTCTCTTGCATACTTACCCATTCTCATCCTTAAGTCAGGATTATTATATAGTTCTACTAGTTTTTCTGTAATGGCCGCAGAATCTTTGCTTGGAATTACCATGCTTGAGTAACCCGGTCTGGTAGATTCAACCAATCCACCAACTTCTGAAACTATCATAGGCACTCCGCATGCTCCTGCTTCTACTGCCGCAACTCCAAAACTCTCCGTTTCAATAGATGGAAAGACTGCAACATCCATGCTATTAAAAGCATTGACAACCCCTTCAGTATTTATAAATCCTAAAAATTCAACATGATTTTGTATATTTAATTCCTCAACGAGATTTTTTAGTTCTGATTCTTGAGGGCCTCTACCTGCTAAAATTAATTTGCTATCTATTTCACCGGTTGCTTTTAAAAAATCTGCATATCCTCTTATTAAATAGTCCAGTCCATATAGTTTATAAAGCGATTTTACGGATCCCACAGTGAATTTAGATTTTCTTGATACTTCCATAGGTCTGAAGATATCGGTATCTACGCCAAAAGGTGTTACTATAATTTCTTTATTGGTATAGTTTTCTGTTTCAATTTTCATGTCTTCTGAGGTTGAAAAAATATAATCGGCAGCTCTTAAATTATGTTCAAGTAATTTTTTATTTAAAAATCCGCCTTTTGGAAAATCATAAACATCTGAACCCCATACTGAAAGTATATAAGGGTGCTTATTTAGGAGTGATGCTAGAAGTCCATAACTTGTCGCATAGTGAGCATGGATTATATCAGGATTTTCTTGCTCCATAATCCTTCTAACTCTCCCAATCTTAGTTATATAAGTAAACAGCTTATTAATTTGACTTTTATTGTTAAACTCTTTTACTCCAAGCGAATAGACTTTAGAGTTTGGTATCTCTCCATCTCCTAAAGATATCACAAAAGTTTCATATCCAATTTTATTAAAATGCTCACACCATTTTCGTGTATGTACACTGTTGGCATCAGACAAATAACAAATTTTCATATACTTTTCTCCATTGCAAAATAATTTGTACATTTTATTATATCATAATTATTTGTATTATAGGTTTATTATGGAAATTAAAAATCCCTCAATATAAAATAATTGTGGGATTTTAATGCATTATTCAGTTTCACCTAATTTAAAATTGTTTTGCCCTATGGCTGTAAAAATAATTGTTACTATAGGCATTAGTAGGTTGAACAGTGCAAATGGTGCGTATTTAAGTACTGATACCCCCAGTACTCCACTCATATACACTCCACAGGTGTTCCAAGGGATTAGTGCTCCCGTAACGGTTCCTCCTGATTCCAGTGTTGAGGATAACAGCCTCGGGTCATAACCTCTTTCTCTGTACTCATCTGCATACATTCTACCAGGTACAACTATTGAAATATACTGCTCCGGCATAGTAGCATTTGAAACTATTCCCGTTAATATCGTCATTGAAACAAGACCTGTTGCTGATCTTACCCTGCTTAGAAGTACATTAACTATGGCCTCTAGTTGACCGGTTCTCTCAGCAATACCTCCAAACATCATCGCTAAAATTGTAAGTGAAATTGAGTACATCATATTTTCAAGACCACCTGATGTTAGCAAGTTGTCCAGAGACTCTACTCCTGTGTTTGAAACATAACCTGCCATTCCTGAGGAAAGTATATCACCTAGACTTGCTCCTTGGAAAATCGGTGCAAGTACTGCTGCTGATATAATACCGAGTGTGATTCCGGGTATTGCAGGCATTTTCATGGTGATTGTTCCAATTACGATAATTGGCGGTAACAGTAACAACGGACTTATATTAAAGGATTTTTTTAGTCCTGCTTGAAGTATTCCAACAGCTGATGTATCCGCTCCAACTCCTGAGTAATTAAAACTTATTACTCCAAAGATTAACAGTGAAAGTGCATAAGCTACTATCGTTGGTTTCATCATTGCTTTAATATGTGTAAATACATCTGTACCCGCCATTGCCGGTGCCAGATTTGTCGTGTCTGACAGTGGCGACATCTTGTCTCCAAAATACGCTCCTGAAATTACAGCTCCGGCTGTGATGGGTGCTGGTATTCCCATACCTTGTGCAATACCCATAAGAGCAATTCCCATGGTTCCGGCTGTTCCCCATGATGTTCCGGTTGCCAGTGATGTAATAGAAGTTATTATAACTGTAGCAACTAAGAAAATCGAAGGCGAAAGGATATTTAGTCCATAGTAAATCATACTTGGCACAACTCCTGCTACAATCCAAACTCCTATAAGTATACCGATTATTGCAAGTATTAGTACCGACTGAAGTGCTTGGGTAACTCCAACTATCATAGCTTCTTCAATCTGGTTCCATTTATATCCGATTTTTAGTGCAACTAGTGCGGCAACTATTACTCCGATAAACATCGGCATATGTGGATCCACTTCAAAAACTATAATTGCAGTGAACATAACGGCTATTAGAACCCCGAATGTAAATAGTGATTCTAAAAGCGTTGCTTTCCTATACTTTGAAGATTGCCTCTCCATGACATCTTCATTATTCTTTTTCATATTAACCCCCATTATTTTTTAATATATCATTTATCTCCCTTTATACTATATAATACTTTCAATGTTTCTTCAATTTGTTCTACAACCGCACTAGGCGAAGGACCTCCATACGCACACCTTCTATTCAATGAATTTTCAAGTGCTATTGCTTCAAAAAGATCTTTTTCAAAAATATCTGAAAATTCACTATAGTCCTCCAAGCTGTATTCATCAAGGTTTTTCCCCTCATTTGAGGCTTTTTTAATTATGGCGCCGACTATGGTATATGCATCTCTAAACGGCATACCTTTTTCAGTAAGATAATCCGCTAAATCCGTTGCCACGATGTAGCCATGATTTGCTTTTTCTTTCATCTTATCAGCATTTACAACTAGAGTATCTATCATTCCTCTGGTCACCTTTAATGTCTTAAGTAGGGTTTCTACTACTTCGAACACGCCTTTTTTATCTTCCTGCATGTCCTTATTATAAGCAAGTGGAATCCCCTTCATGGTCGTCAACATTCCTGTCAATATACCTATTACCGTACCGGTCTTGCCTCTTGTTAATTCTGCCATGTCGGGATTTTTCTTTTGAGGCATAATCGAAGATCCTGTCGTAAAGGCATCGTCAAGTTCGATAAAGCCGAACTCTTGACTTGACCAGATGATCATCTCCTCGCTCAGTCTGGATAGATGCACCATGGTAAGAGATGTACAAAACTCAAGTTCCAATACAAAATCCCTGTCGGATACTGCATCCATACTATTCGCCATTGGCTTTTCAAATCCTAAAAGGTCAGCAGTTCTATGTCTATCTATTGGGTAAACAGTAGTAGCAAGTGCTCCGGCGCCCAGTGGAGATTGATTTAATCTTTTTTTAGCATCTTTAAATCTAGTCAAATCTCGTATAAGCATCTGTGTATATGCCATTAAATGGTGGGCAAAAGTTACCGGTTGTGCAGCTTGTAGATGTGTATATCCCGGCATGATGGAATCTGTATTTTCTTTCGCTCTTTCAATGATAGATTTACAGAGTTCATAGATTTCAGCTTCAATCTCGCTTACAACATTTCTTAAGAATAGTCTTAAATCAGTGACCACTTGATCATTTCTCGATCTTGCAGTGTGTAACCTTTTACCGGCATCCCCAATCCTTTTTGTAAGCTCAGTTTCTACAAACATATGAATGTCTTCAGCAGACATGTCGATTTTAAGTGTTCCGTCTTCTATGTCGGACTTTATTGACTGAAGTCCGGCTATAATACTCTCTTTATCTTCTGTAGAAATAATTCCGCATTCAGAGAGCATAGTAGCATGAGCTATTGAGCCTTCGATGTCTTCACGATACATGACATGGTCTACTGCAATCGAAGAGTTGTATTCACTTGCAATATCATCCAGTTCTTTAGAAAATCTTCCACTCCAGATTCCCATTTTTGCCCCTTTCATTTTAAATCTATTTATTTTCGTTTTTCTTTCTCATCATAGTCTGTACTTTTATAGGAAGTGCGTAAAGATTTACGAATCCTTGTGAATCGGTTTGATCATAAACTCCATCCTCACCAAATGTTGCAAATTCCTCATGGTAAAGCGTGTATGGTGAACTTGCTCCGGCATTAATTACATTTCCTTTATAGAGTTTAAGTTTAACACTACCTGTTACAGTTTCCTGAGTTACGTCCACAAAAGCACTTAGTGCTTTTCTAGTGGTTGTAAACCACTGACCATTGTATATAAGTTGAGCTAATTTATTAGCAATTTCAATTTTGTAATGCATGGTATCTCTATCAAGCGTAAGTGCTTCTAGAAATGAATGTGCATGGTAAAGGATAGTTGCTCCTGCATTTTCGTAAACTCCTCTAACCTTCATTCCGATTAATCTGTTTTCTACGATGTCATCTATTCCTATGCCGTTTTTACCGCCCACGTCATTTAGGTATCTTACTATATCCGATCCCTTCATCTTCTCCCCATTAACTCCAACAGGGACTCCTTTTTCAAACTCTACGCTTATATAAGTCGGTTCGTCCGGTGCGTCTTCAGGATTTACGCTAAGTGTAAGCATATTTTTCCAATTCGGTTCAGCTTCCGGATCTTCTAACTCCAACCCCTCATGTGAGATATGCCATAGATTTCTATCTTCTGAGTAGCTTGAATCTCCTGATCGTAGAATTGGAATTCCGTGCTCTTCCGCATATTTTAATTCGTCATCTCTGGATTTTATTTCCCAAACTCTCCATGGTGCCAAAATTGGAATTTCTGCGTCAAATGCTCTGATGCCGAGTTCAAACCTAACTTGGTCATTTCCTTTTCCGGTACATCCATGTACTATTGCATCTGCGTTTTCCGCATGTGCTATTTCTACAAGTTTTTTAGCAATAACAGGTCTAGCAATTGCAGTTCCAAGTAGGTAGTCTCCTTCGTACTTTGCTCCAGCTTTTAGTGCTAAAAAAGCATAGTCATCTATAAATTCATCGATTAAGTCTTCAATATAAATTTTGCTCGCACCTGATGACAGAGCTTTTTCTTCCAAGCCGTCAAGTTCTTCTTCTTGACCAAGATTTGCAGCAACACAGACTACTTCACATCCATAATTCTCTTTTAACCAAGTAATGATTATTGATGTATCCAGTCCACCAGAATACGCCAATACTACTTTCTTTAAGTTTAATTTTTCCATCTTTTACCCCCGTAATGTTTAATAATAAAAAAAGCCCCTTTTCCTAATCGGAAAAGAGACGTAATATACGCGGTGCCACTCCTTTTGATGAGATAACTCATCCACTCATATCCTTTTAACGCAAGGTTTACGTATACCGCTCACATAATGCTCGCCGATATATTCTCCGTGTTCCTACTTCATACAGCTTCACGATAACCGGCTCCCACCTACCCGGTCTCTCTGGGATCATCCACAGTACTACATACACTTCATCGAATTAGTAATCATTATAAACCATTTACTTTAGCTTGTCAATCCTTTAATACTTTTATATGTTTTATTGTATATAATTATAAGGAAGCATTTTAAATTGCTTATATAAGCCTTTCTTTTAATAAAACTCCATCGTACTTTTATTTTCTTTATGAATTTTTACAAATATCTATTATCCTTTATTATTTGTCATCTCAATAATAGCTTTAAGCTCTTCATTTTCTTTGTTAGTGACTATCATAAATATATCTGATTTAAAATCTATAGTATTTATACATAGCTGTTCATTAACTAGAATTTCTTTTTTATAGAGTACATTAATTTTTTTATCTAAAAGTATATCTGATGAGTATCCCATTATAGAATTTTGTAACCAATTAAAGTAAACTGCATTATTGACATGTCCATTAGAGTCTATGTCATTTTGTGTTGGCGTGATTGTAGATTTTGAACTGGTTTCAACCGGTATATCAATTGAAGGTAGATACAAATCTAACTCGGATCTTTTTATCTTTTTGTATTCATCAGTCAAATTCTTAGGGATTCTAATTATCGATCTGGATTTATCATCTATTATTGTCCAAACTGAATTAGCATCGATCAAAAGCTCTTCACTGTAAACTTTAAAATTCCTGACTATAAAGAATCCCACATGTCCAATTACTTCTGTAATAATCTTTAATTTTTCATCTTTTTTAGGAATCTTATGGAAGTTAATTTTCCACGAAATTAGGACCCAAAGATATTTTTGATCTGTGTCCCATGCACTTTCATAATGAAGAGTCGATGTTTTGACGATTTCTTCAACACATTTTTGAATATCTAAATCCCCATTTGTAAAAAGTACATCCGCATTTTCTATTAATCTTTCAAACTTTATTTTATTATTCATATTAAAACACTCGAAGCCCATGGACTCCGAGTGTATTTCACCTTCCTTAAGTTATCTATTCTGTAGGTTCAAATTGCATGGTAGGTGGTATTATCTTATAAATGTTGTCCTCAAGTACTACCATAATCTTGCCATCGTTAAAAGCTGCCCTACCTTCAGTTGAATTAAAGACTGCATTAATTGTAAATTCATAGCCTGTCTCTGTTTTTGTCACATTTGAAACTTCAAAATTTTCAACAGTCAATCCCTTTGTCTTATAGTCTTCATCAAATTCTTCAAAAGTAGCTGCCCTCTCACTTCTTTTGGTTAGTAAATATACCTCATCAGAATATGAATTACTTACTGCATTTAAATATTTACTTATTGCAGTATATGGGCTTCTGCCCAGACTGTCCTTCATAACCGGCTCGCCACCGTCTCTTTCCGCTTGAACCATGTCCATGGTAAACTCAGGAAGATTTGTGGTGTCGATTTTTGGATTTGGAGTAAAACCCGGTGTTAATAAAAATGTTCTCGGATCGTATTCATTAACGGCATTCCAAACCAGATATTCATCAATACCCAGTTCAACTCCTGCTTTAACTTGTTCAGCTATAACCTCAGGTGTATAGTCTATATAACCATCAACCCATGGTGCTGTAAATCCTTGTATCCATGGTCTAATCTTTGCCGGGCTTTCAACGGAAGAGTTTTTCTCAAGTGCTTCTATTAAAGATTGATTAAATACCCCATAAGGATGTGCATCGGGATATTGATAACCATACCAACCCTCTGAGTAGTGGCTCGGGTAAATCATAGGACTGATAATATCTACATCATTAGTGACTTTTATCCAAGTTTGTCCTATGTCCTCAGGTTGATCTTCCCAGCTTCTAGTTATTATGCCAAAAACAGCTGCTCCAACTTTTACTCCATATGGCTCTAATTCCTCTTTAGCATATTTTATAAAGTCTTGAATGTTTTGATCTTTTCTTTTGCCATCCCTACCCGGGAAGTTCACTATCTCGTTGTAATATGCAGCATTGTCCGGAAATCTAATATAGTCAAAATGAATCTCCTCAAATCCTCTCAATGCAGCTTCTTTAGACGCTGCAATGACATAATCCCATACAAATTTGTCATATTGATTAACCCAAGGCATTCCTTGATTATCGGTATAGACACCGCCTTCATTTAACTGCATCGCATGTTCAGGTTTTATCTCAGGTAAAATAAAATCCTTAAATACAACCACACGCGCCATCGGATAAATATCATGAGCTTTCATGTAATCAAGTAGAGCTTTAAAATCATCACCTGAAGCAGGCATTACCGTGTCGAGTTGGTTAAATATCTCTATATCACTGTTCCAAGTAAGATAACCGTCATCGCTCTTTATATCAATTACCAGTGCATTGATTTCTGTTTGATTACAAATTGCCAATATCTTTTCCAAATTATTAACTGCATCTAAACCGGCCGGCTCGCTTTCAACTTCCCCTTTTAAGTGTTTAATATACTCTTCATATAGTTTTATATTTGCTTCATCAAAACTATATCCAGCAGTTGTTTGTGTTACATATAGTCCTTTAACATTTTTGTCCTCTGCTTTTTTAGTAACAGCAGGCAATGGAACATAAAATTCTTTATACTTTTCTTTTCTTGCTGCTTCAATTTTCTCCTTTTCCTCAGGGTTCTGCTGCGGAACTTCTTTTTCATCTTCCTTTTTTTCTTCGGTATTCGGAGTTTCAGATTCAACAGCTTTATTGTCGCTTTCCACTTCTTTGGATTCAACTGTTTTTGAGGTGTTTTCTTTAGGTTTACCTAAACTGCTAATACCTCTTACGATAAGAAAAATCACCAAAATTACAGCAAGTATTACTATACTAGCTATAATATTAGTTCTCCTCGCTTTTTCTTTTCGTCTTTGTCTTGATTCTTCTGTTCTGCTCATATTATCTCCAATCATACATTAGAATATACCAATTATTATACATTATTTGGTCAAATAGCACAAATAATTGAAAATCCGTCTTAAAATTCAAACACTTTTTAAAATCATAGAATTTATAAATATCTATTAATTTTCACTTGCTAAAATAATTAAAAAATAGTGGTTTATTTTTTCTTAATCATATATAATTAATGTGATAATATTTTCAAACTTTTACAGTGTTAGGGGGTAACGCATTGAAATCAAAAAGTAAAGACACCATAGTCGTTGGTCTAGCATTATTTGCAATGTTCTTTGGTGCAGGCAATATAATTTTTCCACCTACCTTAGGTAATCTAAGCGGAGATAGGTGGCTACCGTCAATGATTGGATTTATGCTGACCGGGATTGGTTTTCCTGTAATTGGAGTAATTGCTACTGCAAAAGCAGGTGGACATATAGAAGATCTTGCCGACCGAGTTGGTAAGGTTTTCTCAAAGATTTTAGGTACTCTTATCATGCTTTCTATTGGACCGCTATTAGCAATTCCGAGAACAGCTGCGACGACGTATGAGATTGGACTTAGAAAGCTTCCTATTAATATATCCCCGGCTGTTGGTTCAATAATCTTTTTTGGTATAGTACTATATTTTGTGCTTACTCCTTCAAAGATGATAGATAGAATTGGCGGAGTTCTAACTCCGATACTTATAGTAATGTTGACATCGATATTGATAAAATCTTTCATTACTCCCATAGGGGTCCCGGTTGATACAGGGGCGATAAACACTTTCAGGATGGGATTTGAGGAGGGTTATCAAACTATGGATGCACTAGGGTCTATCATCCTCACGATAATCGTAATTGAAGGAATCAAATCGAAAGGTTATTTGGAACATGGTACCATACTGAATATGACAATAGTTGCGGGACTGGTTTCTGCATTAGGGCTTGCAATAGTTTATGGCGGCTTTGTATATGTAGGAGCGACCACAAGCTCTATAGCGGGGTCTGATATGACCAGAATAGAATTGCTCGCTTTTATAGCAAACAGCCTCTGGGGCTCATTTGGTTCGATTATACTCGGTTTTGCAGTTGCACTTGCGTGTTTGACAACAGCTATTGGACTAACTGCAACAGTTGGTGCTTTTTTCTCGAAACTTACCAACTACAAATTATCTTACAAGCTGGCAGTTATTATAATATCGGTTTTCAGTGCTGTGATGGCAACTATCGGAGTAGATGCTATAGTTTCTATTGCGGTGCCAATACTCGTTACCATTTATCCAATGACATTGGTTCTAATAGTGATGTCATTATTCGATCGATACCTTACTAGGTCAGCATATTTGGGTGCTGTATGTGCTTCGTTCTTTGTAGGAGCCGTACAAGGAATATCTTATATAGTACCTAAAACTGCAGCTATTCTGAATTCAGTATTCGGGCATTCTGCATCTTCAATGTTTACAAGAATTTTTTCAGGCTTAAACTCTTTTGTTAACTTGCTTCCTTTTGCAGATTTGGGTTTTGCTTGGCTTACACCGACCTTGTTTTTTATAGCATTATTTAGCATATTTAGAATTTTTGAAAATAAATAAGATTAAAAACTATCCTTAATATCTTATTTTTAATAGGACTTAAAAAAGAGGCATTATAAAAACGGATGTTTTCATAATGCCTCTTAAATTTGTTATTATTTGCTTTTTCTACTTACTAAATCAATTACAGTGTTTAATATTATTCCCACTATAGCTGCAAAGCTAATTCCTGAGATTGCAATTGTTTCTGTTATTCTAATACCGGGCATAATTCCTGTTAGGGTCTCGATTTGAGTGCTGAAAAGTCCAAGTATAAGAATACTTCCCATAACAATGATGTTTTTTAAATCAAATTTAACTTCATTTGTTCTAATAGTCTTAACACCGACTAGTGCAATCATACTGAAAAGCACCAGTGAGATACCTCCCATTACGAATACAGGGATGGATTGTAGCACACCGCCTAATTTTCCTACGAATGAAAGTACTATTGCATATACCGCTGCCAGTCTTAGTAATGACGGATCATAGTTTTTAGTAATTGCTAGTACTGCTGTGTTTTCACCATAAGTGGTATTTGCAGGTCCTCCAACAATTGAAGCAAACATGGTAGCAAGTCCGTCTCCCAGTAATGTTCTGTTGAGTCCCGGATCCTTTAGAAAGTCTTGTCCAACTACTTGTCCGTTTGTTTTAATGTCTCCTAGATGCTCCATAAATACAGCCAGTACTATGGGAGCTATGGTTAGTATCGCAGGTGCACTAAACTTTGGAAGTGTCATATTTGGCACTTGCAGCAGCGAAGCGCTCGCTATTATGCCTGTGTCCACCTGATTAAGTGCAAGTGATGCTGTATAGCCTACTATTACGGCTATAAGGATTGAAAGCTGCTTAATGAAACCTCTTGTAAATCTTTGGATGAATAAGCAAGTTCCGAGTGTAAGTGCCGCAAGTAGGTAGTTACCGCTTGCCATATTTAACGCCGTTGGGATTAGGTTTAATCCAATTACTATAATCATAGGTCCTATGACTTGTGGCGGTAATACTCGGTTAATATTCTCAGTTCCAATTTTGTTGATTACAAAAGATAAAAGCACATAGATAAGACCTGCAATCAATATGCCCCCTTGAGCATATGAAAGGTCTCCCCCATACATTTCTTTTACTTTTAATATTACCGGAATAAATGCAAATGATGAACCTAGAAAAACAGGTACTTTTTTCTTAGTTACAAAATGAAAGATAAGAGTTCCTACACCTGCTGATAATAATGCAACGGTAGGTGATAAACCAGTTAGAATCGGAACAAGTACTGTTGCTCCAAACATTGCGATAAGATGTTGTAGACCAAGTATAGACCTTTTCACCGCCTCAAAAGCGCTTGAAGTTCCTCTTAGTCCTTCGTGTACATGATCTGTCATTTTTTTCTCCTTTCCAGCCTCTCAGGACTGATTTAAAGTAGTATTAAATTATTTATCCTTATAATTCTATCACTATAGTTTTTCAAAATCAAGTTTTATTTGACGACTTGCATATACAAATTTATAATTAAACTGAGGAAGGTTTAGGTGATGAGAATTGTTTGAGATGATAGATTATAAAGAAATAGATGATGGTGAAATCTCGTCCTATATACTAGTTGATGTAAGAACAGCTGAGGAACACGCATCTGAAAACATACCCGGGAGTATTAATATTCCAATTTTTAATAATGATGAACGAGCAGAGATTGGTACGGAGTATGTAAAAGGAAATATTATGGAATCAAAAGCTCTTGGCCTTAAATACGCCGGGGCTCATGCAGATGAGATGTATTTAAAATTACACAAGCTCGTAGATGACTATGATAAGCTTATTCTTTATTGTGCCAGAGGAGGATTCAGAAGCACTGCACCAGTAAACTTGTACAGAAGTTTAGGGCTTCCAATTTATAAACTTGATGGCGGATATAAAAAATATAGGCAGTTTATCAATTCCAAGTTAGAAGAACTAATCTCTTTATCGGACTTCATTGTTCTCTATGGTAATACCGGATGCGGGAAGACGGAGTTATTAAAAAAACTAAAAGATTCCGGTGCGCCGGTTATAGATTTAGAGAATTTGGCAAATCATAAAGGTTCTCTTTTGGGAACCATTGGTGAAGATCCACAACCAAGCCAAAAGATGTTTGATAGCTTGCTTTATAACGAACTTAAATCACATGATAGTAAGTTGTTTTTTATCGAAGGTGAAAGCAGAAGAATCGGAAGACTTTTTTTACCTGAAATTTTAATGGAAAAGCTGTCCATTGGTACGAAAGTAAGAATAAATTCCTCTATGGAAAACAGAATTAAAAGAATCCATGACGAATATGTACATGATAATGATATTGAGCTATCTGATACTCTCGTCAAACTGAACAGATATATAAGCAGCGAAAAGATTGATGAATTTAAGAAATCCATTCATAAGCACGAGTATGATATGGTTATTGAAGAGCTTATAAAAAACTACTATGATATTAAATACGCTTCTAAGGACAAAGAGTTTGAGTACGAAGTATGTAGTGACGATGATGATTCTCATGAAAAGCTTTTAGAAATTTTCAATAGTTTAAATAAACCTTTATAATTTTATGAATTTGGGTATCTATAGATTAAGGCTAAGGAGGACTCAAATGAAAATTATTAAGAATCTTTTAAGAGCAAGGAAATTTCAACTGCCAAAACTTCTTAAAATCGGTTTTCTATCAAGTAAGATTGGGATAAGAAGAGCTAGAGGCAAGGACATCTTTATGGACGAATCAAAAAAGAAGAAATAAAAAAGTGAAATTCAGTTTTATTGAATTTCACTTTTTGTTTCTGCTAATCTTCTATATATAGTGACTGCATCTTCAAAATGGAATTTTGAACCTGCATCGTATGGTAGTGCTCCAAGTGTTACCAATATATACTGTTCATCTCCTACTATCGCTGTAGAAGCGAGACATAAGCCTGCTTGTTCAGTATATCCTGTCTTTCCGCCTAATATTTTAAACCCTTCTGAAGGTGCTGAGTCCATATAAGCCAGTACCGAATACATCATATATACTCCATCAGGATGCTCTTCTGTTTGAGATGAAATGTAATGAGGTATGGTAAAAATCTTTGCAAAGGTCTCATCCTGTAATCCATACCTTACGATTTCGGCCATTTCTTTTGCTGTAGAGTAATTTTTAGGATCATGAAGTCCTGAAACATTCATAAAATTAGTCCTTCTAAGACCAATTTCTTTTGCTTTTTCGTTCATCTTCGCTACGTGTGCAGCTTCTGAACCTGAACATCCTTCGGCTAGTCCAACTGAAGCTTCACCACCGGATGGCAGCATGGTCCCATAAATTAAATCTCTTAAATTTATTTTTTCATTAGGGAGATATCCTGCCATAGATGCATCATCGGCAATCATACTTGTATATAGTTCTTCTGTAATGGGCTGAATTTGATCGTAGTTCTTTATCTCATCCACAGCCACCAGTGTGGTCATCATTTTGGTTAGTGATGCAGGAAATACTACTTCGTTTTCCTTAATAGCATAAATGATTTCTCCCGTTTTGGCATTCATTAGACATACATTGTTACTATACAAGTCATTTTCTGAAAGCTGTATTGTTTGTGTTTTTTTCTTTCTTAAATTAACTATTTTTTCTTGAGCTGCTTTAAATTTATCTATAAGAGTCTTGCTATACGTAGCTCTATTACTCTCGATAAAAACTTCAACATCTTCTGACTTAGTTTTATCTTCTGTGTTTTGCACTAACCCAAATCCTGCAAGTGAATCTATATTTACGAATACAAAACTAGATATAATTAATAGCAGTGATAGTATTGTAATGGTTTTTTTATTTATTATTTTCCTTATCATTTTTCCCTCGGTAAGTATTTGGTTCATTTATGTAAACTATATTTACAATCACCTTTACATTATAACATAGTATTCTTAAATCAAGGTCGTTTTTTGTAAAACAATATTATATATTTAAATTTGTTAACAAAAAAACCTATGCAATAAGAAATAGCATAGGTTTATTCTATAAGTGCTGCTTTATTTAAATCAATATCCAGTCCTACGTATTGTCCCTCTTCCGGCACTTCTTCTCTGTCGGATATGTCAACTCTTATATCGCTAAATCTTTCTTCTTCAATATCACGATTCAATATGATTATATTACCTTTAACCTCCGGAATTACCCTTTTTACAATAAATGGTTTATATTCTCCATTGGTATTAATTTTAATATCCGATGCTTTTACTCCAATATATGTTATATCCTTATCAATAGAATCATCTAAATACATTCCAAACTCACTAGCATATGCTCTACCATTCTCAACCTCGACCTTACTGTGATTATCAAATCCAACCAAGACCGAGTTCGCTACTGTTTTTGGATTGAGGAACACACTGTTTTTATCTGAAAAGACTTCCATTTGACCATTATTTAAAACTACAACTTCATCGCATATCCTATAAACTTCGTTTCTGTCATGTGAAACAAGAATTGTAGGAATGTCGTATTCTCTAATCATTCCAATAATTTCTTCTTCCATTTTCCATCTTAACATACCATCAAGCGCAGAAAAAGGTTCGTCTAATAAGATAATCTTCGGATCAGTTGCAAGTATCCTTGCCATTGCTACCCTTTGTTTTTGACCACCCGATAACTGTGATGGGTATCTTTTAGCTAGGTTACCTATATAGAATGAGTTTAATAATTCTTTTGCTTTTTTCTCTTTTTCATCCCTGCTACCACTCATTGGAAACATTATATTATCTATCGCTGTCATATGTGGAAATAGTGCATAGGATTGAAACATATATCCAGCTTTTCTCATCCTCGTAGGTAAATCTACACCTTTTTCAGAATCAAAGTATACGGTATCTCCAACCGAAATGTACCCGCTTTCCGGCCTGAGTAGTCCTGATATACATTTAAGTGTCATACTCTTCCCACTTCCTGAAGCTCCAAGGATTGCAATCGTCTTTTTATTAGATTCAAAATCTAGATTTAAATTAAAACTTCCAATGGTTTTATCAACTTTTACTCTTAATGTCATTTTCCACTCCCGCCAAATCTCTCGCTCTTAACATAGAAGTTAGACCATGCATTGAGGAGAACCATCATAATTAAACTTATTCCCACTATGATGAGCGCCCATCTAAACGCGAGATCTCTCTTTCCGCCTTGTACAGCTGTATAAATGGCTGTAGACATGGTTTGAGTTCTTCCCGGTATGTTACCGGCGATCATTATAGTTGCACCAAATTCTCCAAGTGCCCTTGCAAATGATAGTATTACTCCGGCAATAATTCCCGGTCTGGAGACAGGAACCATAATCTGCCAAAAAATCCTTCTTTCACTTATTCCTAGTGTCCTTGCTGCATATATAAGTTCTTGATCAACCTGCTCAAATGCTCCAAGTGTTGTTCTATACATAAGCGGAAAAGAGACTATGGTTGCAGATATAACAGTTGCGTACCAAGTAAACACTATATCAAAATTTAATCTTTTCAAAATAGAACCAAAAATTCCATAATTTCCGAAAACTATAAGCAGGAAAAATCCCACTACCGTTGGTGGTAACACCATCGGTAGTGTGAATATCCCATCGATAATCCCCTTAAGTTTTCTAGTTTTCATTACATAACGTGCGGCATAGATTCCTAAAAAGAAAGTAAGAACTGTAGCTATGCCCGCTGTTCTCATTGAAATAAAAAACGGAGACCATTCCATAATCTAACCTATTGAGCCTTTTTAAAACCTTACTTTTCAAATACAGCTATTCCTTCATCACTCTTTAAGAATTCGATAAACTCTAGTGAAGCTTCTCTGTTTTCTGATCCTTTTAGAACTGAAACAGGATAGATTACAGGCTTATGTGAACCTTCCGGAGCTGCTGTAACGATTTTTACATTGTCTCCTTCGATCATTGCATCAGTTCTGTAAACTAAACCGGCATCTGCTTCTCCTGAAGCAACCCAGCTAAGCACTTGTCTAACGTCTGATCCGTAAGAAACTTTTTGTTTAACTTGGTCCAGAATTCCTAAATGGGTAAGTATCTCTTCAGAGTATTGTCCAACCGGTACTCCTCCCGGCTCTCCAAGAGCAATTGTTTTTACTTCTTCATTAACCAGATCTTCAACCTTTTCGATATTTAAATCATCTCTTTTTGATGTAGTAATTAGAACTACCTCATTCACCAATAAATCAGCTGCGTCAGCTTTATCAACCATTTCTTTTTCAATTAATTCGTTCATTTGCTTTTGAGCTGCTGATACGAATACATCTACTTTTGCACCTTCTTGAATTTGGTTTTGAAGAGTTCCTGATGCACCGAAGTTGAATGTAAGTGTAACATTTTTATGTTTTTCTTGGTAAATACCTTTTAATTCTTCCATAGCATCCGTAAGAGAAGCTGCTGCTGAAACAGTAAGTTCTACAGGATCACCTGTAACCTCTTCTTTTACGTCTTCAGCTTTTTCTTCAACTTTTTCTTTAGCATCTTCTGCTTTTTCTTCAACCTTTTGCTCTGGTTCTTTCGTCTCATTACCAGCTTGGTTACAACCTACAAGCACTAATGAAAACGCTAGAAGCATTGCAATAATCAACTTTTTCACTTTCTTTCCTCCTTTATTTTCTTGCACATTCAGAACCACGTCCTGTTAGAATTTCAAGTGCGTGATCCAATGTATTTAAAAACACGCTTATATTCTCGTCGACAGCTTTTGGACTGCCGGGGAGATTTATAATCAGTGTGTTTTTCCTAATTCCTGCAACTGCTCGTGAGAGCATTGCTCTATCGGTGATCTTGGAACTTTCATATCTCATTGCCTCCGGTATACCCGGAACTTCTCTTTCTATTATGTCCAGAGTTGCTTCCGGAGTGATGTCCCTAGGTGAAAAACCCGTTCCACCTGTGGTAAGGACCAGATTAACACCCTTATCCGAATATTCTATAAGTTTTTTTGAAATCTCACTTCTGTCGTCTGCAACGATGTCCATGTACAGGAGTTCATAACCATGATTTGTAAATCTCTCCTCAATTATAGGTCCGCTTTTGTCTTGTCTCTCCCCTTTTGACCCACTATCACTGACAGTTAAAACTGCGAAAGTGTACTTGGGATATGATTTGACTTCAATCTCATCACCTGAAGAAATTGTTCCCCCACGAACTACTTTTGCAAAGATTCCTTCTCTTGGCATGATGCAGTCACCAACTCTGGTTCTTATCTCGCATCCATGATGACATTCCTTCCCTATTTGGGTAACTTCAAGCTCCACATCTCCGGATTTTAAAATTGTACCTACCGGTAATTTTGAAAGATCTATACCCTCTACGAGTATATTCTCACCGAAGGCTCCATTTTCTATGTCAAAATCAGCTCTTGATTCAAATCTTCTAACTGAATCGTATGAAAGAAGGCTTACCTGCCTATGCCAAGCTCCGGCATGTGAGTCTTTGTCAACTCCATGTTCTTCTATTAATTTAGCTGATTTAATATCTGTTTTTGGGATTCCTTTAATATCGCTAATGCAAACAGCTCTGATAATTCCCATGTTATCCTCCAATTTGATTCATGTTTTTTAATTCCATATGCTCAACTTCAAGACCAAGTTTATGAGCCTTTGGTTTATTATAGATTATTTCATTTAACTTTTTAGATAGTTCCTCGACTGACAGTTTATCAATATATTCTTTTATGTCAACTCCGTAGTCATAATGTAGACAGAGTTTTAAAAAACCTGTGGAACTTAGTCTTATCCTATTACATTTGTGACAAAATTTTGAACTCATCGCTTCTATAAAACCAATATACCCGGTAAAGTTATCTATTTTAATGTATTCAGCCGGCCCGTTACCAAGTTTTCCGGTGTATACCTTAGCTTTTCCATATTCTGATTCTATAATCTTAATTATCTCTTCAGATGAAGACCCTGTATATTCACTTCCCTCTCCTATCGGCATGAGTTCGATAAATCTAACTGATATTGGTTTTTCCTTTGCAAACTCAACGAGTTTTAAAATATCTTCTTTGACGATTGGCTGAATGGGGACAGAGTTGATTTTTAAATTTTTGAATCCTGTTTCAAGCACTGCATCTATTCCTCTAAGCACCGTATCCAGTTTGTCAAATCTTGTTAACTCTTTATAAGCCTGCCTATCCAAGGTGTCAAGACTAACATTTATTCTATCTATTCCGGCTTCAACCAGATCCGCTCCCATGCTTTCCAGCAGTACTCCATTGGTCGTAATCGTTACTTCCTCTGTGCCACTAAGTGCTTTTAAATCTCTTATAAAGTCTATTATGCCTCGCCTCACAAGTGGTTCTCCACCGGTGAGTTTAAATCTTGTTATGCCATTTTCAATAAAGGCAGAACAAAGTTTTAAGATTTGTTCATATCTTAAAACATCGTCATGCTCTACGAGCTCTATCCCATCCTCTGGCATACAGTATACGCATCTAAGATTGCATCTATCGGTTAGAGATATTCTGACGTAATCAATATTTCTATTGTGTTTATCTCTCATTAAATCACCATCTATCTATTGTAGTCTCCGGACTTCCCACCTGATTTATGTTCGAGTCTTATATCAGATATTACCATGGATTTGTCGATTGCCTTACACATATCGTAAATAGTGAGAAGGGCAACGGAACAGGCATGAAGTGCTTCCATTTCAACCCCGGTTTGACCTGTGGTTTTAACCTCTACTCTCGTTTCTATAAAACCGGCATCATCTATTTTAAAGGTAACATCCACCCCTGTTATCATAAGCGGATGGCACATGGGTATAGTCGTGCTCGTGTTTTTAGCTGCCATTATTCCGGCAACTGTTGCAACTCCAAGTACATCACCTTTTTCGATGCTTTTATTTGCAATGTGTTCTATGATATCGTTACTTACGCTTATTTTTCCGGTGGCAATCGCAACTCTTTTGGTGTCCGATTTTTCTGATACATCCACCATTCTTGCATTACCGCTTTCATCAAAATGAGTTAATTTCTTATTCATCTACGCTCCCTTTCCAAATGAACATTCGGGGAAAGTGCAGTTCTCACATTCAAGACATAGTCCTCCATGTCCAAGCGCTGAAATTTCAGCTTTTGTTACAGGGTCTCCGGCTGCAACCCTTGGAAGTACTAGATCGAAAACCGTTCTGGCACAGTACATAACGCAGCCCGGAAGTCCCATAATTGGAATTCCTCTATCCGTGTAAGCCAACATAAACATTGCTCCGGGAAGTACCGGTGCACCATAACTAATGATATTTTGAGCTACTGATTTAATTGCTGCAGGTGTTTTATCATCAGGATCTACACTCATTCCTCCTGTGCATACTACCATATCCACTCCTGCTTCGATTAACTTCTCTATCTTTTTCGCTATATTATCCTTATTATCATCACTGATTTCATGATGAGTTACCTCTATTCCATAAACTTTGAGTTTATCAATGATAACAGGGGTAAAGGTATCTTTTATTCTTTTATGAAATACTTCATTTCCTGTTGTTACTACTCCTGCTTTTAAATTTTTATATGGTAGTAGTTTTAATATTGGCTTTTCGGAAACCTTTTCAAGTACTTCGATCATTTTAGATTCTTCTATAACTAGAGGTATAATGCGAGTGCCTAGTAATTTATCTCCCGCTTTTACCGGCATATTATTATGTCTTGTGGCAATCATCATTTCATCCGATGAGTTAACTAAAAAAAGCCTTTCTATATCTACTTTTAGTAGGCCATCAATTTCAGCATATATGTCAATTTTACCTTCTTTACTTTCACTTGCTCTCATATGTTCGTTGAAACACATTTTTTTTAAGTATTGAACTGCTTCATCCTCGTGTATCATACCATCTTGAACTTCCCAAATATATAAATTATCTTTTCCAAGCTTGAGAAGTACGGGTATATCAGCTTCGGTTACAACATGGCCTTTTCTAAATCTGGCATGCTTGACCTCTCCTCTTACTATTTCCGTTATATCATGGCATAGGATATGTCCAACAGCATCATTTGTATTGATTAATTTCATATTTTCCTCACTTATATATCATTTAAATTCATTATTCTCTAAATAGAATAATACCCTAATTTACTAAAGTAGTCAAGATTTTAGGAATATTTAGTTATCCATATAAATTAATAAAACTAATTCTTTTATATATTGTCTAATAATTGCAAGTATTATATAATTGAGGGTGATTAATTTTTATTATTTAAAAAAGAGGGTGAGTTTGATATGGACAAAAAAATATTACAAGTTTGCTCTTACTATATGGGCACAGTGCTATATCAAAATCTCTTCGACGAACTTGGTAGAAAAGGGATGGATTATGATACTTTTTATTTCTGTGCCAAATCCACAGTCCTTCCTCCAGTCAGATCAAATGTAATTATTTCACAAGCCTATAATCCTATGGATAGATTTGTTTACTCTATCAAGCATAATAAAGTATATAAGGATTTGCTAACAAAAATCAACCCAAAAGATTATTTCATGACCCATGCTCATTCCCTTATGTCAAATGGGTTTATTTCAAATCGATTAAAACACGAGTTTGGCCTTCCTTATATTGTAGCTGTTAGAAACACGGATGTATTTACTTTTCTAAAATATAAGCCATATCTCATATTCCAAGCTAGGAAACTTATGAATGAGGCTGAAAAGGTAGTGTTTATATCACCTCGTTACAGGGATTTAGTGCTTAAAAAATACGTAAGTAAGAACGATGTTGATGCCATGTTAGAAAAATCTATCGTACTTCCAAACGGCATTGATGATTATTATTTAAGCAATTTAAACCATCAGAAAAAACTTCCGAAAAATACGATTAATCTTGTTTATGTTGGAAGAGTGGATGATTTTAACAAAAATATTTTCACTACGATAAAGGCCTGTGATATTCTTATATCTAAAGGGCAGAGCATAACACTTACTCTTGTTGGCAGACTTGAAAATAATCTATTTAAAAAAATAATACCTAAGAGGGATTATATAATTTATAAAGGTAAGCTTGATAAGTACGGTGTTCTAGATGAGTTAAGAAAATCCGATATTTTTGTAATGCCATCTAAGCACGAAACCTTTGGACTGGTATATGTTGAAGCTATGAGCCAGGGACTTCCTGTAATTTATACCAAGGAACAAGGTTTTGACGGTAACTTTGCAGAAGGTGAAGTCGGATATCATGTCGTGTACAATAATCCTAACGAGATTGCTAAAAGGATAATGGATATTTTACATGATTATGAAAACATATCTAAAAATGCAATCGAAGGTGCTAAGAGGTTTAATTGGGATACAATTTCAGATGAGTATATAAAAATATATAAAGATATTTATAATAGATA
>JAEZWM010000001.1 GCA_023443025.1 Bacillota bacterium | reverse complement strand
TATCCTCCTTTAAAATAAAAAGCCGGTTACTAACTCCAAATAACACGATAAAATGAACACAGTGAAAAAATCAATGTGCTATTAAGTATATCATTTTTTTGGAGTTTATTATATTAGAAATTGATAGGAAATTGTAAAATATTTATAATAATCTTAGGTGGATATGGAAATGGTTTTAAATGATTGTGTTATATGAAGTATTGTGTGGTAATTGGGGTAAAGATATGTTAGGATGGGTGGAAACAAGGACTCATAATGTTATATTTCTAGAGTATAGAAATTTTTAATTAGTAGAAACTGAAAGGACGATTAATATGGGATTATCAATAGTTACTAGTACAGAAAATACCCTAAGAGTAATTAAAAATCAAATATATAATTTAATAGGGGACAAAATAGACATAAGAGGATATTATTTGGGTAATTTAGGTGAGTCTAAGATCCATGACGAGTTGATTTTGTTTACTAGTAAGACGATTTATAAAAAAGCAAAGAGCCATATATGCGATAATTCTTCAGTTTTAATTGCACGTAGATCTATCAATTATCATGAGATAAATGACATATTTAATATACCAGAAAATACTGATGTATTATTAGTCAACGACTTAGAAGAAACAACTAATGAAACAATTCTACTACTAAACACTTTGGGTATCGATTATATAAATTTTTTTCCTTACTATCCTGGAATTGAATCATATCACAAATGTAATGTTGCTGTTACTGTAGGAGAGCCGCATTTAGTTCCGGAAGATATTGATAACATCATAGATATAAAAACAAGGACAATTGATTTTACAACACTTGTTGAAATACTAATAAAGTTTGACCTGATGGATGAAAAGGCAAATATTCTTTCTGCTAAATATGTATTAGATATTATAAATTTGATTATGAAGAGAGAACATATTATGGCAGAACAAAAAAGAGAGAGTATAAGGCTAGAAACAATAATAAACACGGTAAGTGATGGAATAATTGCATGGAATGAGAATAAGGAAATTACTGTCTTTAATCATGTTTCGGAGAATATATTTAATGTTGTGAAATCTGATCTCTTGTTAGATATACCTAAAGATATATCTAGGCTAGTAAAAAATAGCGATGAGAACCATGAAGAATTTATTAAAATTGGAAAAAAAGAATTTATTTATAATAAAAATAAAATGGAATACAGGAACAGACTAATAGGAGAGGTTTTAACTTTAAAAGATGTGACAGAAATTTTACGCCTTGAAGAAGAATTAAGAAGAAAGCTTATTTTATCGGAATATATATCTAAATATACATTTGATGATATTGAAGGAAATAGCACAAGTATATTGGAAACCAAAGAAAAAGCTATTAAGATTGCTAAATCTGATTCGCCTATAATAATCCAAGGAGAGAGTGGAACTGGTAAAGAGCTTTTTGCTCAAGCTATACACAATGAATCAAAAAGAAGTAGAGGCCCTTTTGTAGCTGTTAATTTTGCAGCGCTTCCAGATACTCTACTAGATAGTGAGTTATTCGGTTATGAAGAGGGAGCCTTTACAGGTGCACTAAAAGGAGGGAAAAAGGGGCTTTTTGAACAGGCACATGGGGGTACAATATTTTTGGATGAAATAGGAGATGCTCCATTAAATTTTCAAATAAGACTCTTGAGAGTATTACAAGAAAAGCAGGTTAGAAGGGTTGGAGGTTCAAAAATTATTCCAATAGATGTTAGAATAATTTCTGCTTCTAATAAAGACTTAAAGAAACTAATGATGGAAGGAAGATTCAGGGAAGACTTATATTATAGGTTATGCGTACTGCCAATGAATATACCTAAATTAAGTGAAAGAAAAGAAGATATTATGGAACTAGCGAAGTCTTTTTATAACTATTATTTACCTAATCCAACGATATCATCAGAGATATATTTTTCCAAGATTGAAGATGCATTTAATAAATATAGTTGGCCTGGAAATATAAGAGAGTTAAGAAATACTATTGAATATCTTGTAAATATAAAAAACGATGAGTCACCATGTCTTAAAGATTTACCTTTTGAAATAATTGATTTATACTCTTCGAATGAATGGAATACAGAGAAAAATATAAAAAACTCAATACTAGAAAGAATATTTATATGTAATTCAAATAATGTATCAGTTGGTAGAAGGTCTTTATCGGATTATTTTGATATACCTGAGAATCAAATTAGGAAATATGTTGACGATTTAAAAACAATTGGTCTTTTGGAAACATATAGGGGCAGAAAAGGTATTCATATTACTAATCTAGGTAAAGAGGCTATAAATAAAAATCAAAAATAGAAAGATAGATGAAAGGGATTTAATGGGAAGTATTTCCCATTAAATCCCTTTCATTTAGTTTAATGAAGCGAAATTTTGAACTAAAGTTTCTAATTTAGGGCCAAAATCTTGGCATGAAAAATGCATTATTCATATTATCAATAAAATATGAGGAGGTATAGAGGTGACTTTAATTAAGGAGGTATTTATTAATGAGTTCTGATTACAAAAAGTTTGAGAAAAAATGGATTATTATATTCTTTGCAATGTATGTATTGATAATGTTGCCATTACCAATTTTCTATTCAACTAGATACATTCCTTCAATTGCAGGAATACCGTTGTTTCTAATTGGATGGATTATTCATACATTTGTGACTTTCGGGTTGATAGTTGTATATTCAAAAAAAGCTTTGGCACGTAAAGAGTATCAGATATTTGAAAATGTTGAAGAGGAGAATAACTATGAATAATACTGTACAAGCTACACCGTTACCTTTTTATACGGTATTAGCACTTTATCTTGTTGGAATGGCATACATAGGATGGTATGCTTCTAAAAGAACTACCAGTTTAAGCGAATTCTTTGTAATGAACGCAAAAGCAGGGGCTTTAGTAAGCGGATTAGCTTATTTTGCTACACAATACAGTATGAGTACATTTATGGGGGTTCCCGGAACCATCTATAATGTGGGATATGCTGGGCTCGCGGTATCAGTTCCTGGACTAGTATTTAGTATGATAATCCCTGCTATTTTGATAGGGAGAAAGTTGATAATAATGGGTAGAAAATTCAATCTACTAACCATGGCAGATTACTTAGCTGATCGATATCAATCTAATTCTATTCGTATTTTACTAGCAATACTAATGATTATATTCTTAATTCCAAATATGGGGGCTCAAACAATTGGGGCTGGAGTAATAGTAAATGTATTTACTGGGTTGCCAGTATGGGTAGGAATTGTAGGTATGGGTATTATTGTAATAATATATTGTATGGCTGGTGGTATTAGGGGAGCAATGATAACTGATGTTATTCAGGGATTGTTGATGGTTGGAACCGCTGTAATAACCTTTATATTATCAGTAAAAATGGGTGGTGGATTTTCAAATATACATGAAACTCTAGCTGCAAATAACCCTGAAATGCTTTCATTTCCAGGTGGTAATAACTATATGCCGTGGCAAAATTATGTATCTCAAATCGTGCTATGGAGTTTCTTTACAATGGGACAACCACACTTATTTACTAAATTCTTTGCAATGAAAGATCATAGAACTATGTTTAAAGCTGTGATACTAGGAACTATGGGAATGTGGTTTGCTGCTACACTCATAGAGTGGTCTGGCGTTAATGCAACAGTGTCTATATTAGGGTTAGTAGGTAAAGAATCTGATAATATAGTACCATTGATACTACAAAGAGGTTTAAATCCGTTTATGGCATCTCTTTTTATAGCTGGTATAGTCGCTGCTGGCATGTCTACAATAGATAGTGTATTAATTATGTCGACAGGAGCTATTACTAGAGACCTATATCAGAAAGTGATTAATAAGAATGCCACTGATGACGATGTCATGAGAATTTCTAAGTATGTAACAATATGTATAGGTATTATAGTTATTCTATTTGGTATATTAAGACCTGCAAGTATTTTCCAAATAATACTATTTGCATTTGGAGGAATGGGAGCGTTTGTTATTCCAGTACTATTCGGTATGTATTGGAAGAAATCGACTATTCAAGGTGCTATATCATCCGTAATAGTTACTGTGGTAATAATGATATTAATAACTTTTAGATTTAAATCATTAGCCTTTGGATTCCATCCGTTAATAGTATCTGCTTTAATAGGATCGATAGTTATGATAGTTGTAAGCTTAATGACTAGGCCACCTGATGAAAGAGTTATAAATAGGCACTTTAACTATTTAGAAGATTATAATTTATAGAAAAACTTTGAAGACAGAAGTATATGACTTTTGTCTTCAATAATTTGGAGGTAAAAATGAAATTAGCAAATTTATCATGGAAACAGGCAGAAGATGTTTTCTCAAGAATTGATACAGCAATATTACCGGTTGGAAGCGTTGAAAATCATGGAACTCATGGCCCACTTGGTACAGATTATATGATACCAGAAAGATTAGCTGAAATGATTGATGCAAAGTCAGAAGTTATTATTTTACCTGTGTTACCTTATGGTGTTTGCCCTCATCATAAAAGTTTTCCAGGAACTATCAATATTGGTCATGATGTACTTATACAACTAGTAAGGAATATTGTGTTTTCATTATTCGAACAAGGGATAAAAAGATTTATATTCTTAAATGGCCATGGTGGGAATGATGCAGCACTTGATACGGTAGCACTGGAACTATACAATGAAGGAGGCATAGCGGCAACAGTAGATTGGTGGGTTTTAGCAGGACAATTAAATTCAAATTGGGCAGGGGGGCATGCTGGAAGAGAAGAAGGATCGGCAATTATGGCGATAGATGAAAGCTTAATTGACATTAATGAAGCATTACCCCTTGAATATAACGATCTTACTGACAACTTTAAAAGCTTGAATATAAATACCGTAGAATACAAAGGTGCTAATATTAAAATTATGAGAGATGTAAGAGATGTAGTAGAAAGTGGATGGTTTGGAAAGGATGATCCAAAGTACTCTACTAAAGAGGAAGGGATAGAAATGTTAAAAGCTACTGTTGATTATATGGTAGATTTTATAGAGGAGTTCAAAAAAATTAATTTATCTAGGTAGGTACCAAATGAAAATTAAAGATGTAAATATTTGCATGAATGAAATAAATGCCTATTTATCTAATTTAATTAAATACGATAGACTCACGGGTGGCAAGGGTGAATCAGATGCAGTAGACTATATTATTAAAGAGTTAGGAAAGAATAATATAGAATACCATATTCATGAATACTCCGCATTACTAAGCAATCCTATAGACTCAGATTTATTAATTAACTCCGCTGGGGAAGAAGAAAGAATAGTTTCGAAAACTAGAAGTTTTTCCTATTCTACTGATGGGCGATATAAGCATGGTAATTTAATGTATATCCCATCAAAAGAATTAAATGAATCATTGATTGTTTATGAATTAAATAAGAATAAAGCAATTAGAGACTTAGAAGATAAGATAATAATTAGTGAGACTATGAACCCTATATCAGTTTTAGAACTACAAAACAGGGGCGCTGTAGGATATATCCAGTTTTGGGAAGGAGAAGAAGAATTAATTCATGAAGGTATTTTTAATCCTATCTGGGGTACTCCAGATTACAATGAACTAAATTATTATCCACGTATACCAATACTGGCGATAAATGGAAAAGATGGAAAAAACATACTCGAAAAAATAAAGTATGGAAATGTTAGAGCCAGTATAATGACTAAATTAACTAATTCAGTTAAGAGAATACCAGTGATTGAAGCTATTGTAAAACCTTATAATTCTTCTAATGATAAGTTTATATTAATCGGTAATCATTTAGATTCTTGGTATTATGGTGCAACAGATAATGGTACAGGAAATGCACTTGCGTTATACCTAGCTAAATATTTTAATGAAGCTAAGGAAGTATTAGAATATGAAATCAGAATAGCTTGGTGGACGGGGCATTCTAATGGTCGTTATGCAGGTTCATCTTGTTATGCTAGTGACAACTATTTAAACTTAAAGAAAAGTTGTATATCATATGTAAACATTGACATGCCAGGGTTAAAAGGAGCAGAAAAATATAACCATATAAGTGCAGGCCCAGAACTATATCATGTTGCAGCAAAACATATTAAAGAATTGACAAACCAAGACAGTGAATTAGCACTTCCAGTTAGGGGATGGGATCAATCATTTCAGAATATAGGAATAACTCCACTTTTTGTTTGGGCATCAACTCTTGAGGAAAATCATCAATATACGACAGGAAATAGTTTAATGCCTTGGTGGTGGCACACCGAAGAGGATTTGATAGAATATTATGATGAAAGTGTATTGAAAATGGATGCGGAACTCTACATCCATGCTATTAATGATTTAGCTTATAATGGCTTAAGTGATTTTGATATTAGCAAAGTATTTGATGTTATTGTAAATAGATTACTGCAATTATCAGAATCAAATGTTTTACAAAGTAGTTTACTATCTCTTGCAAAAAGTATTAGGA
>JAEZWM010000096.1 GCA_023443025.1 Bacillota bacterium | reverse complement strand
GGTTTGAAATCAGGATTCCATTTTGGATCTGCTAATTTATAACCATCTGCCGGATTTATTGTTGGCTCTGGTATATCTGCCATAGTCTTATTTTTTAATGGATTTACATAGAACTTAGTTGATCCTGATAATGTTGAGTTTTCTCCAGGTAAAAATTCTACTGTAGCATAACCATCAGGCTTATCAACACTAGGATCTGTTCCATCAATTACATCATCTAATTCTGTATACTGTGCAGTGTAAGTTAAATCATCGTCTATTGCAGTAGTTGTATCTAATGCTGGATCCCATTTTGGATCTGCTATTACATATCCTACGTTTGGATTTATTGTTGGCTCTGTTATATCAGCCATCGTCTTTCCTGCTGTTGGATTTACATAGTATTTAACATTTCCTGATAGAGTTCCGTTTGTACCAGGTTTAAAGAATACTGTTACATATCCATCTGGTTTGTCGTCGTCTGTATCAGGGGTTGGATCTACTATTACATCTTCTAACTTTGTATACTGTGCTACATATTCTTTTGCTTCAGTTACAGTTTCAGGAAGTGCCGGTGACCATGGAGCATCAGCTTCAACGTATCCAACATTTGGTTTGATTGTAGGAACAGGCACTTCTGTCATTGGTGTTCCGTTTTTTACATCAAATACTTTACTTCCTTCTAACTCACCATTTGAACCTTTACTAAATGTAATTCTTACATATCCATTAGGTGTAGGTTCAGTTGGGTCTGCGATAACATTTCCGTCATAGTACATCTTGATAATACCATCAGTTGGAACTGCTACCTGTCCTAGTGAGTTTGCTACAGGTTCGACTCTTAGGAAGTTCTTTTCAGGTATTACTTTTTGAATATCTTCTAATTTAACATAACGTTTAGATGCAGGCACGGTACCGGTTTCTTCAAGGCTAGTTTGTTCAACTCCACCTACAAAGTATTTAACTGTATAAGGGATTGCTTGATCCCACTTAGCGTAAACTGTTTTGCTCTTTGTAACTACGGTTTCAGCTGTAAACTCTTCTCCTGTACCTTCTTTATTATCATACCAACCTGCAAAGATATATCCATCTCTAGTTGGTTCTTCAGGCATTTTATCTTCACCAAGAGTGTTTACTGCTGCATCGTCATCTAATGCAATCTTTTCAGGTTCCGGTGCTCCTGTGTAGTTTTTGTCGAATGTAATTCTTGCATTTACAACTTCTACTACAGGATTACTTAATGTTTTACCATATTCAGCATTTTGAACTTTAATCTCTTCACCTTTAGTTAAATCTGTTCCTGCAGGTAAATCTATTGAGAATGGATACTTTCCATTTGCGTCAGGATTTTCAGCTGATCTTCCGGTTAACTCTGTCCCATTTGGAAGAGTAACTTTTACAAACATATCTGGATGAATAGTAAATCCTGATACTTTTGTATCATCAGTATAAGCATCATCTACTTCAGGTAACCAGAAGGTTTTGTAAAGCATTGTATAGTTTTCAGCACTTGAGTTCACAATCAGCCTTTGTCTAGACTGTAATTTTTCGGTAAAAAACATCTTCGCAGTTGCATTGTGATGATAACTATCTGTAAATACTTTTTGAGGATCAATCTTGAATTGCATTACTGTATAAATCGGAACATCAAGCGCTCCTGTATTTGAAATATACGCTAAAGCTCCACCTGTTGAAAGATCTCCACCAATTTTAGGAACTGAACCGTTTTCGGGTGTAATCTTAGCAGTTGCATAACCCGGATTTGATGTGGTATCAAAAAAGCTCTTGTCAATAGGATAAGAAGTTCCTTGTGTCAAAGCAGCATCTGCTCGTACAGTGATTGATTCAGAAGCATCCACTATTACAGGATCGACAATAACATTGAGTACATATGGTTTATCAGCTCCAGTAGCTGCACCATATACCCATACAGGGTTGTTCCTCCATTTATAGGTCAAGATATTGGTCTCTGGATCAAACTCAGTGATTATAGCTGCTGGTTTATTTAGCCAGTTGCTATTTGCTACATTGGTTACTGGTGCTTCAATTAAAACAGTCCCAACTCCCTTTGATTCTTTTGCAATGAAATAGCGTCCCCCACTTCTACTTCCAGATACTCTTGATTGAACGATATAATCTAATTGTGGAATATTTTCTGTAGTGTGAGGATCCTTAAGAATGATGTCTATGTCGATTAGAGACTGTGTCAATGCGCCAAGATTTGCACCTATAACAGAACTAAACTTAACTCTGTAAACACCATCGCCCATAGATTCCATATCACGCCAGATAGTTGTTGCGTATGTTTTTGCTCTTAGCTTTTCAACATATGGCGCTAATTCTGTGTCAACCTTGATTTCTAAGTAATCAAGCGCTGTATCCAGTGCTTCAAGACATACCGTATAGGTTATCTTGTATGTGTTGCTGGTTTTACTATTGTAACGCAAACCATTATAGATGATTTTCGTACCACTATAGTATGTTCCGGCTGGGATCGGCCAATAATCAGGATCACCTGGTTCAGGTTCATCCCAATTAGGTGGCGGTGTTGCTGCCATCGGCATTATGTTGTCTGAAACACCACCGGAGGTATTTTCAGCAAATACTGAGACTTGTATGATACTCGAGAATATCATAACAAATGCTAATAATAGCGAAAGTCTCTTTTTCATTAGTTTCGTTTTACTTTTTTCCATTTTTTCTCCTCGCTTTCGTTTTAATATTAATAAATTATTAATTTTTTCCACTCTCTCCTTTCTTTAAGATAGTTGATGCTTTAATAATCTATTTTATATTGGTGAAATAAATTATTTACATTTATATTATTGTTATAGTTATTTCATATTAATTCATTTTTAGTCAATTTAGAGTTCTTGTTTTGAAAATCTAGTTTCATCCTTTGGATATAACCGTTATTATATTCCATATCATATTCACTTCATAATATAGCTTGTTATATTGTTGTGTATGTATAATACTTTGAGACCGTTACAGAGGTTGAGTATTAGACATTCTTCAATTCAAAATTATCACGTCAACTATATAATGTCAATTATTTACGGATGAATTTACTTTTTCAACTCAATAATGATTGTTATTTATTATGTATGTTATATCCTTAGTACGCATTTTATGGGATTTACAATATAACTAATGATATACAGAAAAAGAGAAAAAATTCTTACAAAATTTTAATAATTTGATATATTTTTTTATAATTTTTCCGTTTCTTGATTTATTTATTTCAGAAATATATTGTTTTTATGAATGCTCTTGTATTTCTACGAAACCATGGCGATGATATTGAAAAATATTTAAATAATTCAACTATTAAATATCTTTAATTATAGAGCAAATAAAAAACCGAGAGTTCCCTCTCGGCTTATTATTGGTTTTATCTTACTTTTTAACTAATATCTTTAGCACTTCTTCTGAGATGGTGTTTGGTCCACCTACGAAGATTAGCTTTGTGAAGCCTGCTGATTTGATATAGCTGTTTGTAACTTCAGGTGCAGTTTTACCAGCTGTTAATAGGATTGGTGAGTTTGATTTTGCCGCTACCGGTCCTACTACTAGTGCATCTGCGAACACTTCGCCTGATGCTACAAAGCCCAGTTTTGCTCCGCTGTGAAGTTTTTTAGCTATTTCTACTGCGGTTGCGTATCTGTCAGCTCCTGCCAGTCTCATTTCCACTCCAGGAAGTGCTGATTCTACAGCTGCTGAGATAGTGTTTGGTCCACCTACAATATAAGTTTTGTTAATATTTAAATCTGATATAGCTTTTGTAATTACAGGTGGTACACTGTTCTTTGTTACTAGTAGGATTGGGTATCCGTTTGCTGATGCGTATGAGCTTATTGCCAATGCGTCCGGATATACTTCCCCTGAAGCAGCTACTGCTGTTCCTTTTTGTCCAACTATACTTACTACTTTTTCAGCTACTAGTGCTGATGTGTCGTATCTGTCCGGTCCACCGATTCTTTCAGTTTCACCTGTTATTGCTCTTATTTCCTCCGCTGTGCTTGGTGTAATAGATATCTCTCCACCTACTATATAGACTTTTTTAGCTTCAAGTCTTTCTATTTCCGTAGCAACTCTTGGATCGAGTTTATTTGATGGTGTCAGTAGAATTGGAGCCTCTACAGCTTTAGCCAGTACAGAAGATG
>JAEZWM010000056.1 GCA_023443025.1 Bacillota bacterium | reverse complement strand
ACCAAATTAAACTATAGATGCCTCATAGATACTATCGACTGCTTCTTTAAGCCCTTTATCAAACTCTTCATCTGACTGCTTAACAGATAAATCCGAAACCAAAGCTCTAGAAAAACTTGCTATTAGTCCATGGTTTGATTTAAGAAGTTCGTTTGAATGCTCTCTTGTATATCCTCCTGATAAAGCGACCACTCTAACTACTTGAGGATACTTCATTATGTCCGCATATAGGTTTTCTTCTGTTGGTATTGTAAGTTTTAGCATGATTTTCTCGTCTTCATCAAGGTTCTCAATATGTTTAATTAATTCTCTATTTAAAGTGGCTTCTATTTCTCTTTTGTCATCGGCGTTTATATCAACTTCAGGTTCGATTATTGGCACTAAGCCCTTTGCCGCAATTTGTTTAGCAATTTCAAATTGTTGATCAACTACCGCTTTTATTCCTTCTGGATTGTTCTTTTTTATAACGGATCTCATTTTCGTACCAAATATATTTCTTTCTATAGCCCTGTCTAAAAGTTCATCCAGACCATCAATAGGTTTCATAAGTTGAACCCCGCCGGCTTCATCTTCAAGACCTTTGTCTACTTTTAGAAACGGTATTACTCCCTTTTTCTCCCAAAGATAGTCTGCCGTATACATATCGTCTATCTTTCTATCCATTGTCATCTCAAATAGGATAGCACCTAAGATTCTATCACTTGTGAATGCAGGACTTTTTATTATTCTCGTTCTCATTTGATGAACTAAATCAAACATCTCTTCTTCCGTCTTGTATGAATCCTCCCCAATACCATAAGCTAATAACGCTTTAGGCGTGCTTCCTCCACTTTGATCTAGTGCAGCAATAAATCCATTACCATTTTTCATGATTTCAAGCTGTTTCTTATTCATAATCAAATCCTCCACTTTCTTTTTTTAATACCATATTAGCTGTTGTTTACTATATACCCATGTTTTGTACGCTGCATTAGGATTTGCATTATAAATTTAATTAATCTTATAAATTTTTGTATTAACCTGATCTAGAAAGAAAAGCAATGTTCATATCTTCATATTTCACCATAACTATCTCTAATATTTCATTTTAAGTATGCTCACTGCTATTACAAGTGCCGTATAGAAAATAACTCCTCTGTTTGTAAATATGTCTACAACCTCATCTTTTTTTATCTCAGCATTATGTAAACCCACCTTCTTTATGCTTGCTATTAGGGATACAAAGCCAATTATTCCCAAAACAACAATCAGAACTAAATAAAACCCAAAGACTTCCGTTGATATAATTTGTGCTGCTTCAATAAATACTGCACCGAATAAGTTTGAAAGCGAATGCAGGAATATCACTATGCTTAGTCTCCCTGTCTTTACATACAGATAAGCCCAAATAAGCCCTAAGATAAAAGTATAAACCATCTGTGGTATTCCGAGTGACACGAGATGAACCAGTGAAAAACAAAATGACGAAACGAATATATAAAATAGCTCCCCATACTTCAATAGCTTAACAGCAAATAATCTTCTAAATACAAATTCTTCTACAATAGGATTGTATATTATAAGTATAAATAACATCTCCGGAGTTAAGGAACTTATCATGACACTTGCATCTGTACTTTCTACTTGGATCAGAATAGCAGTAAGAATTGCCGAAACTATTAAGGCCGTGAATTGCAATAGAAAGCACTTTAAAATCAGTCCATAGTCTAACGAATTTCTTTTAATTGCACCATTTGGTATTTTACTTATTATGACTAAAAAAATAATCAATCCCAGCCCATACAGCACAAGAAAACCAAGTAAGGTTTTGTATAGGGGATCCATTACGAAACTATCACGTAAAAATATAGAATATATCCAAAAAACACCAAACATATTCGCTATTCCAATGCTTACTTTTTCTAACGCTCTATTTTTTTCAGTCATTTATATACCCCTATAGTAGTTTACACGGCTTTGATAGAGAAGTGTAAATATGGATTTATTTCTCTATATTTCTTTTTTCAAATGCAAATATAAGCTATGTCTATTTCTTAAATTATACATTGCTCGTATTAAGTGCAGTTCGTTTTCAAGTAAAATCCCAAAAAGGGGGTCAGCTTCCTGTGGTAACATAGAATTACAGAAAAGAATATCCTCCAATGAAATTGGGTATTGTTAAAGTGACGAACAATAACTTACGAACCCATCAAAGGAGGATATACTTGTAGTATACTCAAAATAAAAAAATAATTTAAATAATTGATTCAACACTAATCATTGGAATAGACATGGCAAAAGTTGAACATATGTATCTATTTCTATAAAAGCGGGTGAATGCAAGAAAAAGGTAGTATTTCAGAATAACTATAATTCTGAAATACTACCTCTCATTTTGTAGTAGGGGTAGCACTCCGTTGCTCCCACACATTAAATTTTCTAAACCACCTACATTCTATGGTATAAAGTAAATTTGAAAATACCTGATATGATTTAATATTATAATGCAAGGATAAAAAATTAGTAACTAAAGTATCTGAAGAAATAAAAAACTTTCCTACACTTATATACCTCAAAATACAAAAAGCCTAAAAGAAATAACCAAAAACAAAAATAATTTAAATCCCTTGAATCATCTGATTTATAAGGCGAATCGGAGTTCGACCTACGCAAATACGGATGGATGAGTTTCGCTTTTTACTTATTTACTTCTTCAATTACATTAACTGCGAAAAATGAAATATAATCTTTGCCATCTATTTTATAAGAGACCTCTATAAATATCGATTCAAAATAGGCCTTTTTATTTTCAAGATATTCTATAGGTTCTGTGTTTAGATGTCTTTTTATTTCATAGAGATATTTTCCTTTTTCTCCGGTTTCTGTAAGTGTATCTGTGAATTCTATTGGCTTTTGACTGCTGTAAATTGTCTCCAGGACTGACATCCTGATTTCGGGGGTATCAGCTGGAATAAGAGAGGTGGAAGTATCTTTTTTATTTTCATTTTTTTCAAAAGAAAATTCGATTTTCCCTTTTCCATTTTCTAAAATTACTGCAGGGATGTCCCCTTCTATATTGCCCTTGATCGTATTTTTTAATTTTTCTATTTTATTTTCGTTCATCTTGTCGTATTCTTCTTTGGTGTAGGTTCTAACAATAGCGGTTCTGTTAGCACTGTCTTTTATAGTCACCAGCATTTTAACATCTGTTGTAGATATATTCCTCTTGGCTTCTGGTAGTGGCTTTAGTGAATAATATGAATAGATAAAAAAACCTGCGATTATGATGATAATCACTGCTAAAGCTATCATAATCTTCTTTAACATATTTAGGACACCTCATTTTTTAACTGTATTTTGAAAAACATATGTGATTTTATATACTATCTTACAATGGTTCGTTTACTCTTGTTCAGTATATCACAACAAATATTTTCTTAACTTATTATATAATATTTTATATTTTTCTATTCCAAGTTTTTCAAACACTCTTCCAAATATCTGTCCTCATGCTCTTTATTGATGGGAGTTTTAGTTCGGTTCTTAAAGTCCTTATAAGGCTCATAACTATGACCTCAGTATTCTCTCCTTTTTAATAAACGTAAACGGGGTCAGGGTTGAATATTTTAACATTTTTAGAGTAATTATGCACTTTACAGGTATATCTATTCATATTGTAACTCTCCTAGATCTTTCTAGAAACTAAAAACACAGCTTAAACTGTGTTTTCTAGTCGATTTCTATGACTCCGTTGTCGTAGATTATAAAAATTCTGTTTCCATCTTTTCTAATGCCTTTTATGTTTCCGTTTGGTCTGTAGGTTTTAAGTTCTTCGCCATCATAGAGGTAGTAAGTTAGCCGTCCGTATGCTACTACATGCTTGTCATTTGCTACAACTCCTATTATATCTTCTTCAACGCTCCCTGCGTATAGATTTTCTAGTTGTGTATTTTGTATGAGTATGCTGCTCTTGCTGGTCCTTACAATATATTTTTTTGATGCGCTAAAGCCCATAGTATTAGGCATTGGATTTTTGTCTTCCATCACTCCCTCTTTAAATACATAGAGGTATGCTGATGTTGCAATAGCTAGTTCTTCATCTCCTATAAAATGAGCTCCCAATATATACTCGTCTTTTAGAGTCAGCTTAAAGTTTATTTCTCTGTTTGTGTCGAGTAGGATAACTGACGAACTGAGGCCTCCACCTACTGTTCCCATAGTTATAACTCCGTTTATAGTGTTGTTTGAGTTGCTAAACACTCCTGCAATTCCTGTGTCAAACTCGTATTCGTATTTTTTGTTTAGCCTTTCATCTAGAACTAGCATGTGTTTATTATTTATTAAAAAATAATCTTGCAGCTTAATAACTGCTTCCGGGTCAAAATCAATCTTTGTATCCGGTGTCTGATTCATTTTTTTCTTAAGTTTAAATATGTTCCTATTCTGGTCAATCATAATTCCTTCTGCCAGTGTTTTTGGAGAAGTCTCTGTTTGTATCTTTGATGATTCTGCAGAATAGTACATCAGTGAATCCCCTTCAACTGCATAAACTCCGTTTTTTAGAGGCTGGATTTGATTGATATTTAATTCTTTAAAATCATGTGTTATATCTAAACTTTTCCTTGTAAGCTCAGGGCTGAAGTAGAAGAGCAAACTTATAATAACTATGCCCACAATGGTTAGTAATACATAGATAAATTTTCTATTATTCATATAAACCTCATATTTTAATCTTCTTAGAATTTAATTATAATTTTTCTTTTAAAGTGTCGCATATATAGTATAATATAGTTTGTACTAAGATTAAAGTAGTTGGTTTTTAGAATTAATAAAGAAGGTTCTAATATGATAATACTTCAAGCACTTCCACTTAAAGAAAAATTATTTTTTATATATATTCTTGGAATAAATATTTTATCGATTTTGCTTTTTGCATATGACAAGAACGAATCCGAAAAGAGAACCAGAAGCAGGAGAAATAGACTGAGCGAAAACACTCTTTTTCTTGTATCTGCCCTTGGCGGATCACTTGGCAGTTTACTGGGTATGTATGTATTTAGACACAAGACTAAGAAGCCCATATTTGTTGTAGGAATTCCGGTGCTGCTTGTATTTAACATCGTTTGTTTTTATATTATTTCACTTTTAATAATTTAAAGCTATATGGCAAAGTAACTTGAACCATATAGCTTTATATTTTTTATTTACTTCTTTTGTAATATGTTTCAGTTTCTACTCTAAGCTTTTTATTAGATCCTCTATTTAAAAGTAGGCCCATATTTTCAAAACTAACATTTTTCATCCTTTCAGATGCTAAGAATAGAACTTGTGCAACAAATAATCCTACAATGACATCGATTATGGAATGCTGCTTTAGAAACACAGTCGACATCAGAATAAGTATAGAAACGATTAAGGACGTCCAGTAAACAAATCTGTTCTGTCCCAGTTTCGTAAGTCTTGCAAGAGCCATATGCGTAATTACAGTTGCATAGACATGTATACTTGGACATACATTTGTAGGTGTATCGATGATATGTGTAAACTTCACTATCTCTATAAATATATTTTCCCTTTCAAAATGAGTTGGTCTTAGCTGAACCATGCTAGGCCATACTACATTTATTAAAAGACAGAAAACCATTCCTCCAAACAACAGTCCATAATACTGATTAAATATACTTCTATCAGTGTTTCTAATATAGTAAATTAAGTTTAAACCAAGATAGAAGAACCACATGATGTATGGAATCATAAAATATTCATTAAAAGGTATCAAGTCATCAAGTGGATGATATATTACATTGTAATTAAGATTCAAACCTTCAACGATAAAAAACAGTGCTTGGTATAGCACAACGCTAATTAAAACCAGTGCGGTTCTTCTTTTATTCTCACTTTTTATATTTCCTAAAAGTTCCATCACAAGTCCTCCTTTCCATATGAGTTATCATAGGTAATTGCTGATGATCTCAGATACCATTTTATTACCCTCAAAGTTCAAATGTAAATCATCTAAATAATAATCTGCGATATTTTCATTTTGAATAGTCCTAATCATCTCATCTTTTAAATCTATTAGTTCAAATCCTTCAATAGATTGAAACTCTAATAGTTCATCTTTTAGTTTTTCTATCTGTGCATTAACCATCCCTGCTTTCATTAGGAGCATTGGCTCCATTGAAATAATTGGAACGGGTATCAAAACCATGGGTTTTATGATGTAGTATTTACACTGCATAATCATGGCTTTTATGTTACTTGCTGCAGCTATATAGTCTAAACCATTTGAAAAGTCATTTGTTCCACCCATGATAATAAGCTTTGAAGGTTTTTCGGCAACTACATCCGTCTGGAATCTTGATAGCATCCCTGCTGTAGTATCACCGTTAACGCCTTTATTAACGACTCTATAAGTAGTAATTTCTGACAATAAATTAGGCCAAGCTTTTTTTCTGGGTAGCATATATCCATATGTTAAACTATCGCCGAGACATACAATTTTCATATTATTCAGTCCTTATAGCTTCAATTGCGGATAGTTTGGTAGCTCTAAGTGCAGGGAAATACCCTGTTGCAACTCCAATTATAAATGAGAATAGCAGCGATGCTGCAGCCAACCATATTGGAATTACGGAGATTATAAATTCCCCATCACCCATCATGCCACCACCAACATTTGCTCCAAGCACGGTATTGAGAAGATGTGATAAAAAGTATGCGAGGGCAACCCCTGCAATTCCTCCAAATAGACCTATCATACCGGCTTCCAGTAGGAAAAGATTTCTAATATCAGCAACCGATGCTCCGATTACTTTCATTACTCCTATTTCTCTAGTTCTTTCATAGATTGACATAACCATCGTGTTGGTTATACCAATTGCAGCAACTATTAACGAGATCGATCCTATCCCTGCTAGTATTGCTTGTGCAACATTGCCTTGGTCCTTCCACTGTTGGAGCATTTCTCCGTCATTATGAGCGTGCAATTTCATCTCTTCTATAGCACTTACCGTCGCTTTTACATCGTCCATTTCGTTGACATGAACTTGTATGTTTTCGTAGTAGGTTACATTTTTCTTTTTATATTCTTTGTATTTTTCAGGTGTTAACATCAGTTGGTTCATTTCATCGTTTAGAAGTTTTACCTTTTCCGGAGCAGCGTAAATACCTGAAGCTCCTCCCATAAATGGCATACCGCCGTCATAAACACCCACTACTTTTAGATTATAAGTTTTCTTTTTAGCACTTGTTCCACCTTCCATAGCTGTAAGTGGATTATTTTCTGCATAGATATTTCCTATGGTAAGTTTTACCTTGCTTTTCATAGGGTCGTCTATGACTACAGGCTGATAGTTTCGTCCTGTTGATTTTTCATCATATAATGAGTACCTAAGCTCTTTAGGTACTATAACCTCAATGTCTTTTGAGCCCGGATTATACAGTCTGCCTGTATCTACTTTGACACCGGCCAATTCAAGATTTTCTTGTGGCATTCCTTTTATGGAATCCATGTATACATACTTGTCTACCGTAACCCGTGCACCGCCCATATTCCCACTGACTTGAGTCGAGGATACTACACCTTTTACATTTGGTAGAGCTTTTATCTGCTTGATAATATCATCAGTTATAAGCCCCTCTCTAGGTGGTTTTCCTTCTGATCTTGGGTCGTAGTATTGAGAGGGTTGAACTTGTATCATGGTTAAAGACTGTGTGTTTTCGATCATATCGTCAATTTGTTTTCTTTGGGCAAGTCCAAGTGACATCATTACAACTATTGATGCACATCCAATTACTACCCCTATAACAGTTAAGAATGTTCTTAGTTTTCTCCTCCACAGATTTCTAAAGCCTAATGAAAAGAGATCACTCGTCTTCATCGATTATCAAATCTTCTTTCTCTTTTTTGTCTTTTCGCTTTTTATAAATAAAAGCTCCTCCACCTGCAAGCGCAAGTGCTGCTATTCCTATGGTAAGAGGTGATAATAAACTATTTTTAGGTTTATTCATATCACCTTCCATTTGCATTGCAGCTTCAATATCTTCCGGACTCATTTGAGGTTGATCGGATACGCCAAGCGCAAATTCTTTCTCTAAGGTCTGTTCTTTTCCTGTGGAGTCTTCATATGTGAATATGACCTTTCCTCTCATTTCTCCTGGCTGAGATGGAGAGAAGTCAAATTGGAAAGAATCGGAGGTTCCGCTTTGGAAATTACCAACATAATACGGCTTTGTTTCCGTTTGGAAATCCCCATCAATTTTTACCATTAAATTATTTAATGTGTCTTTTCCTGTATTGTAAAACTCTATTGCCCCTTCTACAGGCGTTCCTATAAACGCTTCAGATGGTAGTGTGATTTCACTGGTTTGAAGCTTTGTCTCTTGTACAATTGGAATTCCAATTAGTTCTTGTGCTGTATACTCATTACCATCCTTGTCTTCATATTCGAAGTTCGCGATTACTGAGTAGTTCTTAGCCGCAAGAGTAGGTGATGTAGTTAGATTAATGCTCTTCTGAACAGTTCCACCCGGTTCTATATATGAAATAAAGAATGTGTTTGAACTATCAACCGGTGTAAACACCGAGCTTGATGGTGATCTTGATTCCGTTGGATTTGCTGATTCTGCTTGATCTTGTGAAGTTAAAAAGATCTTAATGTTTCTAACACTCTTATCAGCATTTGTGTTGTAGAAGCTTAGATTCATGGTGAATTCTTCTCCTGCCATCGGTCTTTGAGGATTGAATCCATATTTATCTATAATTAATTTAGGTTTATTTTTAATTTTATCCCCTGACAATCCTGAGCTGCCGCCATCTCCGCCACCTGAAAATCCTCCGCCGCCGCCTGATGGAATAGTAGGAAGTGGTCCGAAGTCGTCGCCGCCCGGTCCGGGATCAGGAGTTGGTTTTGGGTCGGGAACCGGTTTTGGATCAGGGTCCGGTTTTGGATCCGGAGTCGGTTTTGGATCAGGATCCGGTTTTGGATCTGGATCCGGAGTCGGTTCTGTGTCTATGGGTTTGTTTGGATCTTTATCTGCCGGAAGAGTAGGAAGTCCAGAGTCAAATATATCAGCTTCTCCTTCAGGTCCGTCACCATTGGATGGAAGCTGAATAGTGTTGTCCCTATATACATCCACACCAATTCTATCTACAAACTCAGATTCCCCGACTTTAATGCTTAGAGTAAGTGGATACTTGCTGCAACCTAAGTCACATTTTGCTAATAATACATATATAAATTCTGCTGATGCTCCGTTTGCAAGTGAAAAAGGTCTGGTCGCTGTGTTGTTTTCTACTTCTTGCGAAAGCTTGAAGTATCTGTTAGCCTTACCTTCTTCAGGTCCTACTTCTCTAAGGTCAAATACCGCATTTTCAAGGTCATAACCTGAGATATTAGTTACGTTTATTTTAAGTACAAAGTTTTCACCATTTGTAGTAATTACAGGTTCGGTAACCGCACTATCGATACTTAAAATCGTGTTTTTAAAAATTTTCTTTTGGCATTGGTTTGCACTGGCCGGCACATTTGTAAAAATCATAATAAATGCCAGCAGTATGCTAAGCAATCTCTTCATTCTCTTCCTCCCTATCTCTTATTGCTATTTCTTTTATCCTACCGTCTTCCATATGAAAGGTTTTATCTGCAAACTCAGTAACCTCTTCATCATGTGAGACTATAATCATGGTCTGACCGTTTTCTTTGGCCATTCCGGTGATTAGTTTTAAAATTTCATCGGTGGTCCTAGTATCAAGGTTTCCTGTGGGTTCATCGGCAAATATTATTTTGGGATTATCGACAAAGGCTCTTGCTATACTAACCCTTTGTTGCTGTCCACCGGATAACTCTGAGGGCTTATGGTTTAGCCTGTGTCCTAACCCAACTGCTTTTAGCATCTTTATTGCCTTTTTGTTTCTAACATCCTTGGAAACTCCTTTAAAAATCATCCCAATACTGACATTTTCAAGTGCTGTTAGTGTTGGAATTAAGTTATAGGATTGGAAGACAAAACCAATATTCAATCTTCTAAAAGAAGTAATCTGATTCTCGTTAAGTTTTTCTATATGTATCCCACCTATAATTATTTCACCTTTACTTGGCTTCTCGAGACCTGCTATCGCGTTTAAAAGTGTTGACTTACCAGAGCCTGAGGTTCCTAAAAGGCAAATTATTTCACCTTTTTGAATGTCTATATTTACACCATCTAAGGCTCTAATCTTTTCATCCCCCATCTTGTAAATCTTATGTAGGTTTTTTAATTGTATAAAAGCTTCGGACAAAGTATCACCCCTGTTATCTTGACATAGTTATCTATAATCTACTATAACACATATTACATAAATGCATATTACAATATGATTACACTTTATCATTTATCAGTGTAATAACTATTGTCAAATTAAAAAATAAAGTGCATAGATCTCCACCATTTATGATCCACACACTTTATTGTACTCTTAGTTTAATAATTTTTAATAAACTTTATTTTTATTTATTTTTCTTTCTTCTTCCGCCGGAACCGCCTTTTCTTCTCGATCTGGCAATCTCAGCAGTAATCTGTCTTCCTTTTAA
>JAEZWM010000088.1 GCA_023443025.1 Bacillota bacterium | reverse complement strand
CGTCAATACAGGTTACATAGAGGAAGACGGCCTTTGGTTTGTCTATAAGAGTATCAAGGATTTCAGCGGTTCCTTCCACTATTATGTCCTCATATCCTCCTAGCACAACATCTTCTTCCTCAATGTAAATAAAAGATATCTTATCTTTTCTTCCTTCTAAAATTGCTTTGAGCCCCACTCTTCTGCCGCAGGCTTGTGGCAAGATGTAAATATCGTGAGTCTCAGGGACTCTCATCATGGGTTTTCTATTTCTTTTTTTACGCCCATCAAAGTGATAGAGGACATCGCCATAAACATTATAGAACATTAGAATCCTCCATAAACTTTTTCGCTATTTTTTTATAGACTTCAACGGTATCACCGGATTTATGCCCTTCAACTAGGGTTTTGTTTTCATTTTCATACTTTTGAATCAGAGGTTCTCTTGGAACTATCCCTATGATTTCTCCACCGATTTCTGATATTAGTTTTTCTACCTGCTGTACTTCGTCTTCTATCCCACGAGAGTTTAATATGATTCCACCATACTTCGCATATCCTCTTGTTTTAAAGCCTTCCAGTGCATGCACGATATTTGTCGCTGCATACATGGACATCATCTCTCCGGAGGTGACGATGTATACTCTATCTGCATAACCTTCTCTGAGTGGCATGGCAAAGCCGCCGCATACTACGTCTCCCAGTACATCATAGAGAACAATATCCGGCTTATATATTTCGTATGCTTTTAGCTCTTCTAACTTGTCAAAAGCAGCGATTATTCCTCTTCCTGCGCATCCTATCCCAGGGGTTGGCCCGCCGGATTCTACGCAAAGTACTCCATTAAATCCTTCAAATACTATGTCATCCAGTTTAATGTCTTTACCTTTTTCCCTTATGGTATCCAAGACAGTCGGAATCTGTTTTCCACCCATTAACAGCCTTGTAGAATCAGCTTTTGGATCGCAACCAATCTGCATAACCTTATATCCCATTTGGGATAGTACTGCTGAAATATTGGAAGTGGTGGTAGATTTACCTATACCACCCTTCCCATAAATTGCTATTTTTATCATTATCTAAATCCACTACCTTTTATAATCAGATAATTTTATTTGTATTGGGATGCTTACAATATACATTTTTTGCAAGTATATGGTCATCCACATCACTTAGGTCGATTGTTTGAGTTTTTTGTTTTAATTTTGTATTTCCTAATAGATTGTTAAAAGCTTCTTGCCTTATTATTAATTCCGTAATATCATGCCTTTTTATGGATATTCGATTTGTCAGATCTATTATTCTCTACTATTCTACCTTAAGTATAATGTATATATCTAAATAAGTAAATACGTCGTGTCCGACGTATGTTTAAATTTAAATACTTTAGGACTTTTATGTTTATATCCATTATAAAAGTGCCACTAAGTACGTGGCACTATAGACGGATATAGTGGCGAAGTCCCGATTTGCCTTTAGATAAATCTACTAAATCATGAAAATTCTTTCGAATAGACACTTTCTTACTATTAGTTTTATTGTTTTATTATCCTTAACGTAGAATTAGTGCCCTCACTTCCAATTGCCTTTGATTCAAATTAAAGTATGGCATGTGGAATTAATCATTCATTAAATTATCAATAAAAAAGTAGTTTATGATTCGAAGCTTCAGGATTCTCTCATTAACAGGAGAATCAGAGTTCTCCACTACGAGTTAGATGTGAGAAATCAGAAGTTAGAGGTTAGATTTCTTTCTGCTTAAATGCTTTTTATGTAATAAACGACTTGAAACTTGTCGTGTAGCTTAGGGATAACTCCGATTTTCCCTTACTATATATCTTTTTAACCATGTACATTCTATAGGATTAAATCTAGCGTAAATTGATTTTATTGATTTGTTATCCTTACTTATCACGTAGCGGAAGTGCCCTCACTTCCAATTATGTTTAATCCAAACATATTGTGGCATATAGGTTAATTATTCATTAAATAACAATAAAAAGGAAGTTAATGATTCGAATCTTCAGGATTCTCTCATTAACAGGAGAAGTGGAATTATCCCTACAAAAGATTTTTATATAAATGCAAAAGACAAGAGAATGGAAGTGAGGGCACTTCCTCTACGATTAATAAAATAAATCAAAGTCAGATTAATCGCTTAATTTAAAATTTCTTTTACATAATTTATCACTTGATGATTAAGCAAATATTCATCATGTGATACATCATTAAAAATAACAAGTTCTGATGCTTTAAAATATCTATGTATCTTTCTTTGTAAGTCTGCACTTAAGGTTTTATCTGCGTTCGAACCTATAATATGTGTTTTACAATTTACTCTTTTTGCATATTCTTTTAATTCTATATTATTAGATATAAACACTTTTGCAGGTCCCCAAAAGATGGGTACTATCTTGTTATAAAGATCCGAAACATCACGATATGCAGAAAACAAAAACAATTCATCACAATTTCTAACACTGGATAAATAAGTTGCAATTCCGGTTCCATAGCTATGACCCATTACAACAACTCTTTTATTTTTATAGTTTTTTATTGTCCAGTCATACAAATCCGTAGCTGTTTTTTGCATTGATTTAAGATTCATTTTCCCTTTACTTTTTTGACTACCGTAGTAGTCTGCTGCCAGGAAAGGAGCTTCAAAATTCCCATATTCACCTACAGCATTATAGGCTATATAATCTGAACCTCCAAAAAATAATATAACATATTCAGAATCCTCTTTTAAATTTACTCCATAACCGGATAAATTATCATTAAATTGGATTGGAATGGGCTTATTCTTAATATTTTCTTTAAGTGATGCTCTTTTATAAAAAGAATAACTTATTGTTTGGAGTATAAAGTTACACCCAAATCCAATTATAAGTATCCACATTAATATTTTTAAGATATATCTTGTATTTTCACCCATGCAAATTTTCCTACTTTTCTATAGTTTTATCCCTTTAAAATCTTACCTATTTTATCAAATGTCTTTCCAAATTTTCTCTCTTTTTAACACATCACAAATATAGCGAAAGCCCTAAAATTTAGGGCTTTCTAAACATATTCTATATAAATTTACTTAAATCAGGGTATCCCGTTGTTGACCAACCACCATCTGCTATTAGTGTTGATCCAGTGATATAACTCGCATCATCACTCGCTAAGAACAATGCTGCACTTGCCATTTCTTCGGGTTTACCAGCACGTTTCATTGGAATTCTTTCCATAAAAGCTTCATTTACTACATCTATTTCTGTAAACTGCTCAGTAAGCGGAGTATCGATTAGTCCTGGAAGCAGGGCGTTAAATCTTATATTATCTTTCATATTTTCTAAAACAGCATTTTTAGTAAGCATGCTTACTGCTGCCTTAGCACTGGCATATGCAGAACCTGACCACATTGGAACTTCTGAGTTAAGTGAAGAAATATTGACTATTGATCCCCCACCATTTT
>JAEZWM010000117.1 GCA_023443025.1 Bacillota bacterium | reverse complement strand
TTTGCAATACTACTTGGTAGCTTTCAAATAGTAAGTGCAGATGTAGGAAAAACTCCTATAATTGGACCACCGACAACAACAGTTGCACAGATGAAAGCTTGGGCTAAAAAGCAAGGTGCAGACCCTGACTTTATTGAACAAGCACAGACTTTCTACGATGTATCTGTTAAACACGGAATTGACCCTGCTGTAACCTATGCTCAATCAGCAAAGGAGACGAACTATTTTAAATTTACAGGGGTTGTTTCTAAGGATCACTTTAATCCATGCGGACTAAAGATAACCGTTGGAGGATCGGATACTGATAAACAAGCACATAAGAAATTTAAAGACTGGAACGAAGGGATAACTGCACAAGTTCATCACTTAGCTCTTTATGCAGGTCAAACAGGATTTCCATATGATGAGGATAAAACACCGGATCCAAGACATTTTCCATTTTTAATGGGAACAGCAAAACATGTTGAGGACTTAGGAGCTAAATGGGCTCCAAGTAAAACATATGGCTGGGAAACTGCTATTGTAATGTACAGTCTTCAAACTACATTAGTTGACGGAAAAGATCCAATACCCGGACCCTCTGCAAAACCGGTTATACCGGATGAGCTTAAGAATCCTGTAAAACCTGTTGAGCCGGCTCCTAATCCAAATCCTGAGCCAACTCCAAAGCCTCAAGACCCTGTAACTCCGGAAAAACCAGAACCACCTAAAGTCGAAGTTCCGGATGTTAAGATGCAAAGATTATTTGGGGATAGTAGAATCACAACGGCAACTAGAGTGAGTACTATATTAAACCCTGAAAAGGCTTCTCATGTATTTATAGCATCTGCGGACAATTATGCTGATGCACTGGTAGCTTCTGCTCTTACAAATAATTCAGGCAGTTATAATCCAATTCTTTTAAACCATGGAGGTAAATTATCAGAGTCTGTTAAAGCCGAAATAATAAGGCTTGGAGCTAAAAAAGTCACTGTAATCGGAGGTACGAGTCTACTTCCTAATTCACTAATTGCTCAACTTGCATCCATAGACGGTATGGAAGTTGATAGGATTGCAGGTGGAGATAGATTTGAAACTGCTGTTAATATAGCTGATGCTCTTGGTCAAAATGATAAATACATTTTAGCTAATGGTACCATCTTTGCCGATGCTCTAGCAGTATCTGCATACTCAGCGGCAACAAAAATTCCTGTACTTCTAACAAATGGAACTACACTTGATGCTAAAACGGAAGCTAAATTAAATGCTGCAAATCAAGTTATTATTATCGGTGGGGTAAAGTCGGTTAGTGGCCCTATAGGTGATAAACTTAGACAAAATGGTGTAAATGTATCAAGAGTTTATGGTGATGATAGATATGCAACCTCGGTCGAAGTGGCTAAGAAGCTATTTCCACAGAGAAAGGTATTTGTGGTTGCAGACGGTATGAACTTCCCTGATTCACTGGTAGGTGCACCGCTTGCAGCTAAATACGGCGGAACTTTATTATTAACGAATTCTAAAGCATTACCGGCATCGGTAAATGGATATTTGGACTCCGTAAAACCAAGCCATATAATGGTACTTGGAGGAAATAATTCGGTATCAGCTGCAGTGTATAATCGATTAGATTTAAAAATCAAATAGAAATAAAAAATCTCCGGAAAATTTTCCGGAGATTTTTTTATGTAACCGTACACCCGGCTTTGCCAGATAAGTCCCTCGCGTTACCTCGGTAGTTAGCTCAAAACAGGCAACCTCACGGCACACAGGAGTGTCTACTTATCGCTGCTTCCTCCCGGACCTGACGAGGTTCATAGATTCCTGTTGCGTAAGACCCATTCGTCAACACCACTTGCCAAGGTCAGACCAAAAAGCTTATAAGTCGAGACCGGGCATCGATCCTGCTGTAGCGGATTGCAGGTTACAGGGCACCGCTAGTTCCCCATCTAGTACGGATGGCGGAGAGCAAGGGATTTGAACCCTCGAAACGCGATTAACGTTTACACGATTTCCAGTCGTGCGCCTTCGACCAACTCGGCCAACTCTCCATAAAAGGTTTACGAAATAATATTATATTCGAAAGAGTACGAAGTGTCAAGGTAATCATACTTATAGATAAAATCGTTCTGCGCCTTTCTTTTAAATTAAATCTTTTTTATGTTACAATATGAACAGCAAACCTCGGAGGTGGAAATTGAAAATAAGAAATTATATTACTAAAGTACTTAATGGAATGGCATGGGGACTTTTTTCTTCGCTTTTAATTGGCTTAATAATAAAACAATTGGGCACCGTATTGAATATAGACATTCTTATAGATATTGGAAATATTGCTCAAAGAATGATGGGACCGGCGATTGGAGTGGGAGTCGCTTATGTTATAGGTTCTCCACCACTTGTAGTAATGAGTTCAGCTGCCGTGGGAGCTATTGGAGCAGGAACGCTTTCAATTGGAGCTGAAGGAGCTTTTCTCGCAGGAGTTGGTGAACCTGTCGGTGCATTTGTTGCTGCACTTGTAGCAGCTGAGCTGGGTAAATTTGTTTCCGGAAAAACTAAAGTGGACATCGTGTTAGTACCGCTCGTGACCATCATAGCCGGTGGCCTTACCGGACACTTTATTTCGCCTATAATGAGTCAGGTTATGAGTGGAGTAGGTGAGGTGATTAACAGAGCAACTGAACTTAGACCTATTCCAATGGGAATTGCGGTATCAGTCCTAATGGGTATGATACTAACGCTTCCAATATCATCTGCAGCAATTGCGATTTCATTAAATCTAACAGGACTTGCAGCCGGTGCTGCCACTGTAGGATGTTGTGCAAATATGATTGGATTTGCCGTTGCATCTTATAGAGAAAATAAATTTGGTGGATTTTTAGCGCAAGGTATAGGAACCAGCATGCTTCAAGTTCCTAATATTATAAAAAAACCACTGATATGGCTACCTGCGATAATCTCATCAGCCGTACTCGGACCTATTTCTACAGTTGTTTTTAAAATGGAGTCTATAAGCATTGGTGCCGGGATGGGAACAAGCGGACTTGTAGGACAATTTGCTATGATTGAAACCATGGGTAGTTCACCTGATGTTTTAATTAAAATAGCAGTATTGCACTTTATAGCCCCGGGAGTACTTTCTCTAATAATCTCTGAATGGATGAGAAATGGCGGTTTAATAAAGTTTGGAGATATGAAATTAGAATCATAAAAAAATCCCCTATGCGGGGATTTTTTAATTGGTTTATTATTTAGATTATAGAATAATCGCTGCGATTACACCAAATATGATTAGTGGTATATTGAAGTGTAAAAATGTCGGTATACATGTATCCCAGATGTGATCATGTTGTCTATCAGCATTTAGTCCTGATGTAGGTCCAAGAGTTGAGTCAGATGCAGGTGAACCGGCATCTCCAAGAGCTCCTGCTGTACCTACTAGAGCTATGATAGCTGCAGGGGAGAACCCAAGCTGAACGCCCAGTGGAACAAATAGAGTCGCTATGATAGGTATAGTACTAAATGAAGAACCGATACCCATTGTTACAAGAAGACCGATTAATAGCATAACTAGTGCGGATATTACCTTACTGCCTCCTAGTATGCTTGCAGAAGCTTCAACAAGCTCTACTACTGCACCCGTCTCTCTAAGTACAGCACCATATCCAGCCGCAATCAGCATTACGAAAGCTATGAATCCCATTAGTCCGATACCGCCGCTCATTATCTTGTCAAATTCTTTAAATGTAAATGATCCAAATGCCATCATTATAATTAGTGCTGCTAATGCACCAAGAGGTAAACCACCAGACCAGTCCATTTTTACGAATATAATTTGAATACCAAAAGCAGCCACTGCACCTAGTAATGCACCAAGATGCTTTCTGTTAAATGTTGAAGAATGCTCCTGCTCAACATCATCAAGACCTGCGATAGGCTGATCAGCATAATCTCTGTCTTTTGAATAACTGAAGAAAATAGCTATTAAAAGTCCGATTAACATTCCAAGTCCAGGCAGTAGCATAGCAGGCATAACTTGAGATTTTGTAACTTCAACTCCGTTTTCTACAAGTGCCTTAACTATGATGGTATGGAAAATTCCTCCAAATCCGATCGGAAGTACAACATATGGAGCTTTTAGACCAAAGGTAAGTGCAGCAGCTACTGCTCTTCTATCAATTCTCATTTTATTCATAAGACCTAGTAGAGGTGGAATAAGAATAGGAATAAAAGCGATATGTACTGGTATAAGGTTTTGTGAGAAGCACGCAATGCCGGCAATAATAAGTATGAATAATTTCTTCTTATCTTTAAAAGCACTACTCATCCCACGGATTAAAAAGTCTGCGATTCCGGTGTGACTTATAGCAACAGCCATCGCTCCAAGCATGATATAAGATAGAGCAGTCTCAGAGTTTCCTCCCATACCTCCTATAAGTGTTCCCATGGTGGTTGCGATTGGCATACCTGCCGCTAGACCGGCTACTATTGCAGCTATAAATATAGCTATTAGAATATTAACTTTCAGTAAAGCCAGTATAGTCATAACAGCAACAGAAATAATTACCGGGTTAGTTAACATAAAAATCCCTCCTTTAAAATTTAAACGAATGAATACGTTTTCTAAATTTTATCATAAATAATTTAAAAGTACTAGTAAATAATTAAAAAAATTAAAATTAAATTTAAATCTGAGAAAATTTTTAAAAAAATTACTAACTTTATTGATTTATGCAAAAATAATCTCATTATCTAATTAGAGAGGTTATAGTAAAATGATAATATAATAACAAATAATATATTATAGTGAAATATATATTGAATTAAATAACTAAAAAATACAACGCTATAAATTATATAATTATTCAATGACAACGATTACATAAAACTCTCTACCATGCTAATGAGCTATTGTTCATATTTGAATTAACATATGTTATAATGATAGTGCAAGGGAGGTGAGGCGTTGTATCAAGCGATTTATAGAAAATATAGACCCGATACATTTGATAAAGTAATAGGACAATCTGAAATTGTTAGTGTTTTAAAAAATCAAGTCATGAATAATCAACTGGGTCATGCTTATATTTTCTCCGGTACTAGAGGAACAGGAAAAACAAGCTGTGCAAAAATTCTCTCAAGAGCTGTGAATTGTTTAAACCCAATTGATGGAAACCCTTGCAATGAATGCATTAATTGTAAATCAATACTAGGGGACACTACTATGGATGTAGTTGAGATGGACGCTGCATCAAATAGGAGAATCGATGATATTAGAGATTTAAGGGATAAAGTAATTTACCCTCCCGCACTTTTAAAATACAAAGTATATATTATCGATGAGGCGCACATGATTACAAATGAAGGATTTAATGCGCTTTTAAAAATCATGGAAGAACCGCCTTCCCATTTAATTTTTATTCTTGCAACAACTGAACTTGAAAAAATCCCTCAAACTATACTTTCCAGATGTCAAAGATTTGATTTTAATCGAATTGATAGAGAAGGTATTACTGAGAGTATTAAATATATTACAAATGATTTAAATGTGTCGATTGAAGAAGAAGCTGTCGAGATGATTGCAAGAGCAGCCGACGGAGCTATGAGAGACGCTCAAAGTATTCTCGATCAGGTCTTGGCATCATCAGGGAATCATGTTACAACGGATTTAGTTGCTTCCATAATAGGAACAGTTAAATCAGATGAGATTTTTGAACTTGTAGATAGGGTTATTAATGGAAGTCAAGCTGAGGCTTTAAAAATTTTAGAGAATGTATTTGAATCCGGGATTGATTCAGGAGAATTTATTTCATCTCTACTTGATCATTACAGGGATTTACTTTTAGCCAAAACCGTTCCGGAAAGGCTTTTTGGGTACGAAAAGGAAACGGTAAATAGGTTTGTAAATCAAGCTAGAGATTTAGAAATCGGACGGATTGTTGATTCAATCGAAATAATTCTCGATGCAACTTCACAAATGAGGTTAAGTGAATTAACTAGAATAATAGCACAAATTACAGTGGTTAAACTAATAGATCAAGTAGATCGAAAAAGCCTACTTTCAAGAATTGAAAAGCTGGAAGCAGAACTTATCAAACTTAAAGATGGAGTTCAAGTGAATGCTGAGTCAAATACCGTATTAAATAAAGTGGAGACAAAGAGTGAAGTTAAAGCCATAAAGGATCCTGCAGCTTCAAAAAGAACAGAACATGTTAACACTGAAGCTATTAGTAAGACACAGGATAATTCAAATTCGGATTCATCGCCAAAGAAAAATATAGTGGATGCTGATGAAAGCATAGATGATAATAGTGTTATAGACGAGGTAGACCAGGTATTAAAAGCATTTTTACCTGAATGGGACAATTATGTAGCAGATGCTACTGCCAAAAATCCTTTCTGGAGGTTTTGGATTAATAGTTTAAGACCTGTTAACTTAGAAAACGATAAACTGACTCTATATGTTCCAAAAGATGAAAGCATTGCTTATCAAAAAGCAAATGATTTAAAAAGTGAATTAAAAGAAGGATTGAATTCTTTTATAAATAAAAAATATGAGATAATTATTACCAATGAATCTGCTGCTGATGAAAAATCAGATGAAGAGATTGATGAGACTTTTAAGCTTATTGCGGATTTATTCGGTGCAGATAATGTCGATAAAATATAAGGAGGATGACATGTCAAGAGGCGGATTTCCACGTGGTGGAGGCAATATGGGTAATATGATGAAACAAATGCAAAAAATGCAAAAACAATTAGAAGAAACTCAAAAAATGCTAGAAGAGAAAGAAATTTCGGCAAGTTCTGGTGGTGGAATGGTTGAAGCGACAGTCAACGGTAAAAAAGAACTTGTAAGCATTAAAATCAATCCGGAGATTCTAGATCCGGACGATGCAGATATGGTTGAAGATATGATTGTAGCAGCAGTTAATGAAGCGCTAAGAGAAATTACTGAAATTTCAGAAAGAGAAATGGGTAAACTGACCGGTGGTCTTAACATCCCAGGACTTTAGGAGTCGTAGATGGATTTATATCCTGAACCTATAGAGAGGCTGATTGGCAGATTATCCAAACTCCCATCAATTGGGAGGAGGTCTGCTGAAAGACTTGCGCTTAAATTAGTTCAAACAGATCTGGAAGAAGTAGAAGAATTAAGACAGGCGCTTATAGATATTAAAACTAAAGTCCATAACTGTAGTATTTGTGGAAATCTCACCGATAAAGACATATGCGACATATGTGCAGATGACAGAAGAGACAAAGCCGTTATTTGTGTCGTTGAAGACACCCCAAATCTTATAGCAATAGAAAAATCCAGAGAATTCAAAGGACTTTATCATGTACTCAACGGTCTTATATCACCTCTAAATGATATACAGGCTGAGAATATAAACTTAGACAGTCTACTTGATAGAGTTGATTCCGGTGAACATAATGAAGTTATTCTCGCTATTAGCCCAACCATTGAAGGAGAGATGACTACTTTATTTTTAGCAGAGCTTTTAAAAGAAAAAAATGTAAAAGTAACAAGGATTGCAAGCGGAATCCCAATAGGTGGAAATATTGAATTCTTTGACTCTGAAACACTTTATAAGGCACTGGAAGACAGAAGAGAATTATAAAAGAAGAGGTAAAAACTTGAGTAAAACAATAATATTAAATGCAAAACAACTTGCAACACCAACAGGCAGTACTAAAAGATGCGGAAGTGAAATGTCTGAAATCTTAATCATCGAAGACGCAGGTGTAGTAATCGAAGATGGAGTTATAAGCTATGTAGGAAAATCTTCAGAGATTAAAGAAAAATACGATTTAAATGATTTTGAAGTTATAGATGCTACAGGAAAGACTTTAATTCCTGGCTTTGTTGACTCTCATACACATTTTGTATTTGGTGGTTATAGAGATGATGAATACAATCAAAGACTAATGGGCGTTAGTTATGTGGAGATTATGAATGCAGGTGGCGGAATCAAGAGTACTGTAAGAGCTACTCATGAAGAAAGCCATAAGCAGCTTGCAGAATCCGGAAGAAAAAGGTTAGATTCAATGCTTTCATTTGGTGTTACAACGGTTGAAGGAAAATCAGGTTATGGTCTTGATATAGACACTGAGTTAAAACAACTTGAAGTTATGGCTGAGCTTGATGAGAATCATCCTATTGATATAATAAAAACATATATGGCAGCTCATGAGGTACCTGAAGAGTATACTGGCAGGACTTCAGAATTTGTTGATTTTATCATAGAAAGTGGACTAGATACTGCTGTTGGTAAAGCCGAGTTCTGTGATATATTTACTGAAAAAAATGTTTTTGAAATAGAAGACTCTAGAAGGCTATTAAAGGCAGCAAGAGAAAAAGGATTTAAACTTAAAATGCATGCCGATGAAATAGTTCAAATTGGAGGAAGTGAACTTGCAGCGGAATTAAAAGTAGTAAGCGCTGATCATCTACTGAAGGCTTCCGATGGTGGGATTAAAGACATGATTGAAGCTGGAACTGTATGTACCCTTTTACCTTCAACAGCTTTTAGCTTGCAGGAACCATATGCAAGAGCTAGGTTTATGATAGACAATGGGGCAGCAGTTGCACTGGGATCAGATTTTAACCCGGGTAGTTGTCACACTAACTCAATCCCGCTCATGATTGCACTTGCAACTATATATATGAAAATGAGCGTAGAAGAAGCTCTTACTGCACTTACTCTCAACGGAGCAGCAGCAATAGATAAAACTGAAGATAGAGGTAGTTTAGAATTAGGAAAATTAGGCGATGTAGTCATTCTCGATGCACCTAGCTACAAACATCTTTCATATACAATTGCAGTGAATCTTGTTGAAAAAGTAATCAAGGCCGGTAAAATGGTTTATGATAAAACCGCGGCTTTTGATATATATTAAAGGAGGAGATATGATGTTAATTAACAAAAGTGTTCATGATTTCGTAGAAATCGTGGATAGCGATGAACCGGTTCCGGGTGGTGGATCAGTTTCAGCACTTGCAGGAACAATTGGAGCAGGACTTTCAAGAATGGTGGGAAGCTTAACGTTTACTAAAAAGGCTTTCAAAGAACTTCCTGAAGAAACTCAAAACGAACTTAAAGAAAGTTTTGAGAAACTTGAAGCTCTTAAGAAAGAATTAGAAGAGATAGTGGACAAAGATGCAAATGCATTTGACAAAGTAATGGAAGCATTTGCGATGCCAAAAGACACTGATGAGCAAAAAGAAGCTAGAATGGCAGCTGTTCAAGAAGGTTACAAAATTGCATTAGAAGTACCAAAAAGATGTGCTGACGCTTGTATGGAAGTTTTAGAACTACAAGAAGTTTTTGCAAATCATGGAACTAAAGGTGCAGTAAGTGATATAGGTGTTGGTATACTAATGGCGAGTTCAGGACTTGAGGGTGCTGTTTATAATGTATTAATTAACCTTCAAGTAATGAAAGACCAAGAATATATTGAAAATACAAGAAAAGAAATGGATGCTTTAATTAAGAAGATGTACTCAAAGAGAGAAGCACTTCTTGAAGTAATCTATGAAAGACTAAAGTAGGAGGATAAGAAAAGTTATGCCGATGTTCAAGTTAAATGGCGAAATGCTGGTATTAGAAGATTTTATTAAAGTTACCAGAGGTTATGGTGAGGTAGAGCTCACAGAAGAGGCTATAGAGAAGGTCAATAAAGCGAGAGAGCTGGTTGACAGATATGTTGCTGAAGATAAAGTAGAATATGGAATTACAACTGGTTTTGGTGAGTTTAGTAAGGTTATCATCTCGAAAGATGATGCTGTAGACCTTCAAACTAATCTGATCATAAGCCATTCATGTGGAGTAGGGAACCCGCTTCCGGAAGATGTGGTAAGAGGGATTATGCTCCTTAGAATTAATGCGCTTTCCAGAGGTTATTCAGGGATAAGAATGTCAACTATCCAGCAGCTTATCGACATGTTGAACAAAGGCGTACATCCTATAGTGCCGGAGAAGGGGTCTCTTGGATCAAGTGGAGACCTTGCTCCACTGGCACATATGGTATTGGTAATGCTTGGTGAAGGTGAAGCAATCTATAAAGGCGAAAGAATGAGTGGAAAAGATGCTCTTAAAGCTGCCGGAATGGAAGCAATTCACCTAACCTCTAAAGAAGGCCTTGCGCTTATCAACGGTACTCAGGTTATGACATCTGTCGGTGCTCATGCACTATATGATGCAATAAACCTTTATAAAACTGCGAATATTTCCCTTGGCTTAACAATGGAAGCATTAAATGGAATCACTGACGCATTTGAACCTATGACTCATATTATAAGAAGACAAAATGGTCAAATAAAAACTGCTGAATCCGTTCTAAAGATTCTTGAAGGTAGTGAAATGACTACTAGACAGGGAGAATTACGTGTACAAGATGCTTACTCATTAAGATGTGCTCCACAAGTGCATGGTGCATCTCATGACTGTATGAGCTATGTTAAGGATAAAGTAGAATTTGAAATGAACGCTGTTACTGACAACCCAATCATCCTAGTTGATGAAGATAGAGTAATCTCAGGTGGTAACTTCCACGGCGAGCCTATGGCACAAATTTTTGATTACTTAAAAATTGGTATTGCAGAACTTGCAAATATTTCAGAAAGAAGATTAGAAAGACTAGTAAATCCGGCACTAAATGGTGGATTACCGGCTTTCTTAATAGAAAAGGGTGGTTTAAACTCAGGCTTTATGATTGTTCAGTACTCAGCTGCATCACTTGTTTCAGAAAACAAAGTACTTGCACATCCAGCCAGTGTTGACTCTATTCCATCTTCTGCTAATCAAGAAGACCATGTTTCAATGGGTACAATTGCAGCAAGACAAGCTAAAGAAATTCTTTATAATGCGACAAGAGTAGTTGCAATGGAAATCCTATGTGCTTGTCAAGCAATCGACGTAAGAGGCAAGAAGAAACTTGGAAAAGGAACTGAAAAGGCATATGAGCTAGTAAGATCGGTTGTTGACTATTTAGATAGAGACAGAATTATGAATGTTGATATCGAAGCAGTTACTAAGCTGGTTGAATCCGGAGAGTTTTATTCCGCAGTAGAAGCTATAACAGGAGATCTTTTCTAACAAATATGAATATTAAGACTATTTTGAGTTTTCAAAGTAGTCTTTTTTATTAACTAATTATAAAGATTAGTGCATCATAAAGATATATGTTAGAATGTAAAAGTAGAAATATGAATTTTAAGTGGTGATTTAATGAAGATAGATAATAATATTTACGATACTGCCCTAGTATTTGAAGGTGGGGGCATGAGAGCAAGCTATAGCTCAGGAGTTGCAAATGCACTGCTTGAAAACAAATTATACTTTAACTATGTAGCAGGAATTTCAGCAGGAGCCAGTTGTACCGTCAATTATATTTCAAGGGATATGCCTAGGATAAAAGCATCTTTTGTGGATTTTGTTAAAGATCCTAACTTTGGTGGATGGAGAACTTTTCTTCGAGGTAAGGGATTTTTTAATGCAGAATACATCTATCAAGAGAGCTGTTTACCGGATAGTGATTTACCCTTTAATTATGAGATGTTTATGGCTAATCCGGCTGATTTTAGCATCGGTGCATATAATATAACTAAATCTGAGCTCGTTTATTGGTCGAAATCTGATATAGTGGAAATGAACGACCTTATGCTTATGGTCAGAGCAAGTTCTACACTTCCTATTTATATGCCTACTGTAGAGATTGATGGGAATATATATATCGATGGTGGTATAGCTGGAGGTATTGCAATTGATGCAGCTGAAGCAAATGGATATAATAAATTTGTCTTTATATTAACGAGGGAAAGAGGATATAGAAAAATTCCTCCATCTAGAACCAGACTTTTAAGACATACCTTTAAAGATTATCCTGAAACTATAGAAACTATCCTCAATAGATATAAGGTTTACAATTCAACTTTAGAACGGATTGAACAGCTTGAACGAGACGGGGATGCGTTTATATTCGCTCCATATAATATGCCGATAGATAATAGGGAAAAGGACATTAGAAAGCTAGAAAAAATGTATCAAATGGGATTATCACAAGGCAGAAAACTCATACCGGAATTAAAAGAATTTCTTAAAAAATAGAACTAGTCTGAATTTCTTCTAAAAGGTAGTTAATGATTCGAATCTTCAGGATTCTATCATAAACAGGAGAAGTGGAATTCTCCCTTACGAAAAATTATTGGTATAAAACCTAAAGACAAATGAATGGAAGTGAGGGCACTTCCTCTACGAGGTTAGATGTGAGAAATTAGAAGATAGAAGTTAGATTTCTTTCTGATTAAATGCATTTTATGTAATAAACAACAAGAAACTTGTCGTGTAAGCGTAGTGGAAAACTCCGATTTTCCCTTACCATAAATCTTTTTAACCATGTACATTCTATTGGATTAAATCTAGCATAAATTGATCTTATTGATTTATTATCTTTACTTCACACGTAGCGGAAGTGCCTCACTTCCAATTCTGTTTAATCCAAATTAACTATGGCATGTGGATAAAATTGTCAATAAAAAAGGAATTTTATGATTCGAAGCTTCAGGCTTCTATCATAAACAGGAGAAGTGGAATTCTCCCCTACGAAAAATTATTGGTATAAAAACCAAAAGACAAATGAATGGAAGTGAGGGCACTTCCTCTACGATTAATAAAAAACCAAAGACAAATGTATTTAATGATTTGAATCGTCAGGATTCTCTCATTAACAGGAGAAGTGGAATTCTCCCATACGAAAAATTATTGGTATAAAACCAAAATACAACGGAATGGAACTGAAAGCAGTTCCGATACGAAAAGATTATTATACAAATGAAAAAAAATAAAATAATGAAAAATAGACCTAGGATTCACTAGGTCTACTTTTCATAATTGTTTTAGGTCTATTTTCTATAATTGATTTAGCTATAAATACCATGATAAAACCAACAATTGTTAATCCAATAGAGATTATAAGTGTCGGACTATATGATCCTGATCTGTCATAAATGATTCCCGCTGCTGTTGCAGCAAAAGACGCGACGAGTATATTCAGGTTCATATAAGAAAGATTTATAGAATAATACTTTTCTCCAAAAAGCGATAGTGCTATCGCAGAGTTGGTACTTGGTATTCCGCCATAAAAAAGTCCTACCATTATAAATGCAAGTACCATAATAAAATTCGATCCTAGTTTTAGATTAATTAATATCAACGATAAAGAACCAAGTGCCATTGCTACTATAAAATACATGCTCCTAGAATAACCAAAAGAATCAAAAATTTGCCCCGCAATTATTCGTCCAAAACCATTTGATATGGATAGTAATCCCACCAAGATTGCAATTCTATCCATAGAAACTCCAGGGATTGACGTGCTAATAATTACAGCGCTCTGTGAAATTACTACAAGGCCAATCGCAGTAAATATTAAAGCCCAAGTCACATATATCCAGAATACTTTTGATTTTAGCATACTCATAGGCGTAGAAGAGCTATCATCACTACTCTCATCTCGAGATCTTACAATATCCTTTATAAGTACAGAAGCTAACAGTATAACTATAAATGCGAAAATTCCAAATCCTCTGAAAAAAGTTCTAAAACTATTATTTTCGACAAAATTAGTATAAAGTGGACCAACTACCATTGAACTCATACCAAATCCAAAAAGAAGTATCCCAGAAATCAAGCCTTGACTTCCCGGGAAAAGTACAGTTAGATTGCTCAGTATATATGTATACACAATCCCTGTTCCTAGTCCTACCATAAGTCCGTATCCTAGAAATAAAAAAGAGGCAGACTCTGCATAAGAGGCTAAAAAATATCCTGCAGGTAGTAGAATAGCTGCAATTAAAATAGAAATCCTACCAAGTCCGTTCGTTTTTAGTATACCGGCTACAAGACCGCCTAAACAGAAGCATGCCATCGCAAGAGTAAATACACTCGATACATT
>JAEZWM010000112.1 GCA_023443025.1 Bacillota bacterium | reverse complement strand
AAAACTATATATAGTAATTCTAGTATTATTTATATTATATTTGCTAATATAAAACAATTTATTAATATTATTTTACTAATTTTTGTAATAAAATCTTTCTATCTCTTTAATCTTTTATGTTCGTAATAGGTTCGCAAACTAATTCATAAAAAATGGAGGATATATTTCAAGGTCTTTTCTTAGACATCTAGCCAACAGCATCGCTTGAACATAAGGAATTAAACCTACATTTATTGTTTCTTCAAGAAATGGATGTTTTATAGTCTCTTGCATTCTGTTGTTCCAAAGATTTATAAACTTTTTAAATCCCTCTTCAGTAAACAGCACAGCATGATTTTCTTTTGTCATAAAGTCTTTTTTATCTACCTCACCATTATTGATTAAACTTAAAACAAATCTATCTCCCATGTATGGTCTTAGTTCTTCCATCATATCTAATGCCAGTCCTGTTCTACCGGGTCTGTCTGTATGATAAAAACCTACGTACGGGTCTAATCCAACTGTTTCTAAGGCACTTTCCATTTTTACTCTGATAAATGAATACGTAAGAGATAGCATAGCATTAACAGGATCAAGCGGAGGTCGGCGAGTTCTTGTGTTAAATTGAAAATAATCCTTATTTCTTCTTATTAGTTCATTTAAAACAGAGAAATAATCTCTAGACAGGTCTCCTTCTACCCCTAACAATTCTTCATAATTATTTAAAGCCATAATCCTCACTCTTGATTCGGATAATTTTTGCTTTACATCTTTTACTCTATCCGAAGCATCTTTGTGGTCTCTGATAAACCTATCTAGGACTCTAGCTGAATTGTATGTTTTACCTAATATAAATACTTTTGCATAGTTTAATGCTAAGTCTTTATCTTCTGATATTCTATAATGCTCCTTTCTTAAAAGCACATTCCCTTTTATTGGCCCATAAAATTTACCTCTAAATTTACCTGTCCTACTTAGAAGAGTTATAGATACTTCTTTTTCAGCACAAAGCTGAAGCAATGCAGAACTGACACCTGTGTAATTAAAACATACTATCTCTTCAAAATTATGGATTGGGAATTGAGCAACCTTTTTATCATTTAACCAAGCAACTACTGTTAAACCGTCACGACCTAGGTATAAATCGGGATTTGTAACATAAAGTGTTCTCAAGAGTTTTCTCATATTTCATCCTCTATATACTTCTTTATATAGTTTATTACAGACTTTTTATGTGTTGTAAGTCTTGGCCAGCACGCTTCAAATAACGAACATTTATTACATTTTGATTTCCGCTCTGCTTTTGGAGTTTCTGTACTCTCAAAGATTTGTTTCATTTCATCTATAATGTTTTTAAGTTCTGTTCTTAATTCATCAGTTATTTCAACAACAAATCTTTTGTTTGTTTTTTTGTAATATATTGCAGATTCGTATATTTTTGTATTATGCATCTCTTCTATACAGACAACTTGGGCAACTAATTGCATAATATCTTCTTTACCTTTTTTAGGTTTTCCTTTTTTATACTCTACAAGGTATGGCCTATACCTGCCTTCAAAGCCTTGTATCGTTATACCTTCATTGTCTTTATTATATTCTACAATATCTGTTACTCCGTTTAAGCCAAGATTATAAGAAACTATAGGTAAACTTCTTGTTATAATCTTATCTCCCCTTTTCTCTGTAAAAGACATATCGTGGGCTTTATCATGAACATCATGCCCTATAATCGTATCGGCATTTTCAATCCATACATTTTCCAGTTCCATTAAAGCCCACTGTCTTTTACAAAACATAAAATGTTGAATAAGATTTATAGCAATTAAATCAGATTTATCCATTAAGCTTGATATAAACTCAATTCAAGACCATCTAAAGGTTCGACACTTATATCATAATCTTCTATTTTGCTTGGAATTTCGATACCGTCTTTCAGATTTAACTTTAATTGAGAGTGAACTCTTGAAGCAGGATAATCTCCTAATTTACTTGAATGTGTCCACCAGTAGAGTTTTTCTAATGTCATTGAACCATCAGGTCTAGCAGCAGATGCATCATTGTCAAATATAGTAATAATTGCTTGTTTAACTTTTTCAGCGTCCTCATCACTAAATCCGGTTTTTTCAGATAACTGACAGTTTATACTTCCCTTTAATAAATACACTCCAAAGTCAACTCTATGTTTCATTCCCATTGTATCGGACGATTTTGAACCGTCTTTTGTGGGTTCTGAATTCACTGACTTAGTTATTTGAATAGATGAAATATCAACAGGATCTACTGAGAAAGCAGAATGTATTGATACTGGACCTCTTACCCCTACAGAGACTCCATCTTTTGCACTTTTGCCTTTAAAAGCAAATACCTGTCCAAACGCTCTTACATCAATCCACTTTTCACAAGCAATTTTGGCGTATTCATCATTGGTTTTATAATTCTTGACTTCGCCTTTTGCTCTTTCACTTAGGCTATTATAACCATCATCAGCCCTTTCTGCCATCTTAACAAAAATATCTTCACCCATATCTTGAAGTCTATTTCTTATTTTTCTCTTTAAGCATACATCTGATATTTCCCCAAAGCCATTGTAATCTTCTCTAGGTCTGTTCCCTGACAATGGATCTCCGTTTGGATTTGCATGATTCACACTTATTATTCCCATAAAATCAATTTTTTTAGTTAACATTTAAGATTCATCCTCTTTTTTAATAGAATTTTTTTCATCTTCTTTTTTAACCTTTTTCAAAGCTTCACTTTGTGCATGAAAACCCATCAAAAACATAGGTTCTAATGGTCTATTTTTATTGAAATCTCCTTCTTTAAATTGAACCATTATTTGATCTATTAATCCCAAGTAATAATTTCTGGACTTTGATCCGGTTCCTTGTAAATATGGAATCAGTCTAAGTTGAAGATTAGCCCAGGTTTTATATGGTCTTTTAGACAAAGCTTCCATCAATCTTAATGCCGTTGGCATCCTCTGAATATCATTTCTAAAGTAATACGTATCTTCGATTCGATTAGCTATTGCTAATAATCTTCCGTATAAATAACTTCGATTATTATTATTTTCATCTAGCTTCATATCTATTTCCTCCCCCATTCTTTCACTATAATATTTTTTAGATAGTCCACAACTAATTGTTAGACACTTTCTCCAATTGTAATTACTTTTAGTGACCGGATTAACTCCATTTCTATATGCACCCATCACAAAATCCAGTGGAATTCTTTTTCCATCTATAATGCATGGCATCAACCTTTCAAATTGTCTGTTTATTATCTTGTTATCAAGATCCATAAACTCACCTCTTTGAACGCCGAAACACGTCTTTATAATATCCATCGGGGATGCTGCACCAATAAATTGATAAAGCTTTTTTGTATCTTCATCTTTTTTGTAACTATGTTTCCAAGAAATGCTACTATACCAATCTTTGAGTCTATCTACGTATTCACCTGCATATAAGTCTCTATAATACAGTATTGACAATCTTCCTGGAGTTGCACTATTTAATGCCATTATAGTTACTTTTTCACCTTTTTTAAAATTTGCTTTATAACCATTAACAGCATCTCGTAAATTCTTAGCGTAAACTTCTCCTGTATCGGTTTCTTTTTTTTCTATTACGCTTTCTTGATTGAAAAAATCTAACATAAAACCGTCAGAATCTTCATTTACCATTGGAATATTTGAGTTTCTATTACTCCAACTTACTACAGTATAGCCATCATTTGTATATCCCTGTTTGCGTATTATCCATCTCAACGCACTGTGAGCTTTTTCTGATGCCTCATAACTAATCTGAGCACATTCATCAGCTTTCTTAAAACGTCCTTTAAAAGTAAAATTTGTGCTGTCGTTAGATGATAGTAGTTTAGAACCGTCTCCCGGAAATCTTATATATTTACCATGAACAGGTGTAATATAAGATATTTTTCCAGTACTATAACAAAGCGATTTATTCTCTTTCTCTAACATATTTAAATAGTACTCAGAGGAAAGTTTCATAAAATCCAAATCAGACCATGGTTCAAATATTTTTCCATCTTCTTCAATTTTGATTCTTATCATGTACTTATCAGGAGTGACATTCTCAATCTTTTTCTCAACTAATTCTCCATTTTCATCTCTTTCAATTATGCCTGCTTTAATTAAATCAGTTGTAAGTCTCTCTTTCAGTAGGTAATTATATATGGTTTTAACGTATTTATTAGAATACTCCGATTCTGCCCACTTTTTTAACTGTTCTATAAAGGGTTCAAAGAATTCGTTATAAACTTTATTAGCTCTTACCGTGTCATTAATATAATCCTTTAGATCTCCTGCCAAATAACTCATATTATCAAATAATAAGTGAGGTCTTGGAGCAGATGTCCTGACAGATGACTCAATAGTACATGGCACAATGGTTTTTGCCTCATCTTTTGGTATAACCGATGCTCGTATGAATTCTGAAGATTCGCTAATAGTAATTTCTACTTGCGAGTTCATTGTAATATTTGAAATTGGAACCAGTACATTCTCTCCAAAAGATCCTTCATCATTCATAGAATAATCATATAAGTCTATTAAATTCTTAATCCATGTCAAACTCTTTCACCTCCTTCTCTATACTCAGCATATTTGTTCCCAAAATGAATTCTTTAATGTCCATTTCTCTTATTACTCTGGTCAGGTTACATTCTTCAGGTTTTATTACATCTACAATGCCTTTTTTCATAACCGGATGCCAAAAGTTTGCTTTAAACAGTCCATTTTCAGTGCTTTTCAATGCTTCATCAGGGTAATTAAATCCGTAAAACTGCAATCCAAAGGATAGTTCTTCTATATCATCATAAAAACCTTCTTTTTCTCCAAAAACGCATGGTTCAACATATGCTTGGCATTCTCTGGTGCCTAAAAAAACATCTCTTCTACCACCTCTTTCAATCGCTCTTTTCGCCATAAAATAGTACTTATTTTCGTTTCGATCATCTTTTAAATCCGGTCGATTCTCATTCCACTCAAAGTTAACTTCTACTTCATATTCTACGTCTCTAAGATAGGTGTAATATGCAAGATCATTCCCGGCATTCATTTTTAATGGCTTAACTCCTACAGCTTCTGTCTGTATGGAATTTAAAACTCGATATCTTCTTACATTCCATTTAATAGTGGGTTTCCAAAATATTGACTCCGTTATACCTTTAATCGCTTCAGGAGTAGGAATATGGTAGGTGAATTTTTCACCTCCCATTCTATTTTCCGGGACGGTAAATAATGCACGTCTTCCAAACACTCTAAAACTAAGTATGTTTTCTTTTTCCATTTAATTCTCCTTTCTTTGTTATATGAAAAATGTATTTATATCTGTCCCATCCAGCACCAATCCTCTATCATTATCATAAAAGTTTTCATTTGCCAGATAAATGTCAAATTCTTCTACGTAAACTAGTGCATTGTTCTTTAATAATTCTTCCAAAACATTTGAATATACAGAAACTGTATAATGTTGTAATTTGTTTAGTAATGATTTAAATTCATAAATCGACGTGGAACTGGATAAAATCTTATTACATATCTCCTGCCCCTCTCCATATGGCACTATGACATCTTTTGCCAAGTCATCGATCGCTTTAAACTGCATTCCGGCTGTTAAAAAGGATTGATTTAGTGGTCTCATTGGACTTTTATTAGATTGTACCAGTTTCATTTTTTTAATACCTTTTCCTATAAGATCATATATAGTGTTATTATCATCTAATAGGTAATGTGTAGTATTAGAAAGTTTTTTGTGTAATTCTTTAAAATAGAACTCAATAGCTGCTTTGCCCAATAAATTATTATCATAATTTGAAGGTTCCTTTTCAAAATCATTTAAAATAGCTCTTGTTGTTTCCTGTGCTGCTCTCAATTCTTTCATCTGAGTTGTGTTTTCTATATCCGAGTCAATGTTGATTATTATTACTTCTCCCTTTTCCATCTCCCCATTTCTATTACATCTACCTGCAGCTTGTGCTATAGAATCTAAACCTGTTAATGATCTAATGACCTTTTCCATGCTGAGATCGACGCCTGCCTCTATTAATGTAGTTGAAACTAATATGACTCTTTCCTTGTTTTTTAACTTTTCTCGAACTTTATTGATAGTATCCATCCTGTGAGCAGCACACATATTATTCGATAGCATTATTATTTCATAATCTTTTAATTCTTCTGTATTTTTTATACGATTAAAAATTATATCTACAGCTCTTCTGGTATTTGCAATTAGCATGATACTATTAGTTTCTATGGACTCATCTATGATTAAATTTTCAATTTCATCAATATTGTATGGTTTTAATTTTGTTTTATCCTTAATGATTACTCTATCAAACTCTAAATAGTTCTCATAATTACCTACCAAATCTATTTTCTCTTCAAAATAAATGTCAGCAGTTAGCCTTGATGAATCCGATTGGCCCATTATTTTTTCATATGGCGGTTGAGTAGCTGTACACAATATAAATGTGGTTCCAAAAAATTTTGACATCGCATTTATGAATGTATTGAAAATTGTAATTGTTTTAAATGGCAATGCTTGCATTTCATCAATAATTACCACTGCATTTTTTAGTCTATGAAGTCTTCTAATAGACTTTTTATCAGCCGAGAAAAATGCGTTTAGTAGTTGAACCATCGAAGTTAATATTATCGGGGATGTCCATTTTTCAGTTAAGTACTTATATTTTCTGTCAGGATCTTCTGTATCGAATTTAGAATGGACTACATTTGAGTGATGCTCTAAAATATAATCCTCTTTACTTTTAAAAATAGTCCTGTAAACCTTTGCATTCTGTTCAAGTATGGAATTATAAGGAGCTATATAGAAAATCCTATCCTTATTGTATTTTTTTGCGTGATGTAAAGCATATCTAAATGCCGCGATGGTCTTACCTCCGCCCGTTGGAACATATAATTTATATATCCCGGATTTGTATTCTGAGTTCTTCTTACATTCATCAGAAATTTTGGTTCTTATTAAATTTATCGGGGATTTTGATGTGAAGTTTTCCTTGATATAACTTTCATAAATCTTTATTAATTCATCCCATGAAAAATTCTCAAAGTGCTTGTCAAATTTGTTTTCATAATCAAATTCAAAATTCGCAGCATCTGACCAATCTCCATCTATCTGCATAGACAATAACATTCTAACTATCACACCTAGAAAAAAACTATAATTTACTTCGTTTTTTGGATCAGCCTTTTTTAACTCTTTATTTAATGCTTCCATTTTAAATATTATGTTTTCCATCTCTTTAGAAGCATCTTTAATGTGAATGTTCAGCTTTTTATTGTCAATTATATGCTTATAACTGTCTAAGCAATCTTCTATTTCTTGCTTTGTAATAGACTTAACCTTTTCATCAAGAAGATAGTTTCCATTATTATCTACTGTGTCAAATAATCCATGATGTGCACCGACTACATATCCTAAAATATCTTTTAGAAAGAATTTTACCGATTTCTCATATTTTGAATCAAAGTTCAATTCTTCAATCAGTTTATCTACAAGATATATTCCCATATTTGAGTGAGGAACTCGGTGCTTTCCGGTAATTAAATAAGACTGCCAAGCTTTACTGGCTTTACCGATATCGTGAGCAAGGGCTATTGTCTTGATTAGATTGTTGAAATCTGTATTTTCGCTATAACTATCTACTCTACTATAAACTCCATTAATATGATCTGATAATAGCTGTTTTTTTTCGCCATTACCTTCTAACAATCTTCCATATATTTTCAAAACACTCACCTCCTCAATACTTAATTCCATTATACAATATAAAAAACAATATAACAACTTTAATATTTACTATGTAGAATAAATATGTTTTAGTGTAAATATTTAAATCTATAAATAAAAGAGTATATACGTAATTGTGTAAATCATTATTGTATAGTATAATTAAACGGTCACAAATATGCACACTGAATAACTTCTAATATTTGTGTGGATTGAAAAAATATTTACTATGTAGACGAAAACAAGATTGATGAATCTTGTTTTCTTTTTTACTAAAATCTCTTCACAAAATAAATGTGTCTTCCTCAGGGTTATAAGTATCATCTCTTCCCATAGTCTCAACACGATTTTTCCAGTTCTTACCAAGCAAATAAAACCTTAAACTATCCATATCCTCATCAATTATTTTCTTCAATTTTATTTTTATTTCTTCATATTGTGCCGGAGAGATACTGCATTCAAAAACTGAATTCTGTACTCTCTGACCATAATCAACGCATGTTTTAGCTACCCTTCTAAGTCTAGAGCGTCCTTCTTTTGTTTCTGTATTAACATCATAAGTAACTAGCACCATCATAAGTATCACCTTCATTTTTTATACTTTACTTTTATATTATAGTATCGTGACTAAAACTTCAAGATAGATAACACTTGTTGTTCTATGAGTCTTAAATCCTTTTCTAATAGTTCCTAGTCTTATATTAATATATTCTATAACAAAAAAAGAGATGCTCACACATCTCCCCTGTACTGTTCTTGTATTATCATAACTCCGATTTACCCGCATCCTTATCCTTTGTAATATAATCAAGTATAAGTGCAGCAAATCGAATAGCAATAAGATAAAGTATGAAATATTTATTATCCGATAGACTACTTAAGTATACAGATATAATTACAAGCAGTATACTTAAAAAATTGATTTTCAGTGGTTTTAGAAAAAAATTCTTTAAAAAATTCAACATTTTTCATCCTTTCTTAAAGTAATAGTACAGATTTTAAACGGAAATAATGGTTGATAGTCATAAGTAATTACAAAATAAATTCTGATAAGAATTTATTCAAATAAACTATAGGGTAAAAATAATAATATATCACCCCTCGTAAACCTTATTCTTAGTTTAATCGCCAATTTTTTAAAATTTTATCAATACTAATATAATCATATCACATATTATAAAAAACTCAACGCTCGTATCAATTTGATGTATAAGTCTACAAAATCTTTCCTAATTATAATAAAAGTAAAGCGGTATAGATATAATAATCAAAATAACAGTTCCAATCGGGATAACTAATTTGCTTTTTTTATTCGTTTCTAAATAGTCTTTATACTCATCTACGGCATGATTTATCATAATAATCCCAATTAATATTAAAAACACTTCTCTTGACATATCCTTTTTAACTAGTAACAAGATTATGAAAATGATTCTGCATAACAATGCGATTATTTTACGTGCTTTATCCACCATTCACACCTCTTTTTTTCTTTTTATTACTACTCACTAATTAACTTAGGATAGGTATTTAGTTTATTGTAGTATATAGTTAAATGATGACCTATAACTTTAGAAATTATTTATATTAATCTTTCATCTCGATTTGCCGCAATTTCCTTTACATAGAAGATTATTTTACCAACTAGGGTATTTCATATTGGGTATATCACAGTGTTTACGACTATAACTAAATGTTATTTACGTATAATCAATATACTGTTAAGAATTTTTACATTATAAAATATACAATAAGCGAAAAAGAGATGACTCCTGTCATCTCTCCTCCATTGGTATATATTCTTTTTCATCCCCCAGCGTTACATAACCGGGTCTTATAATCTTTCTATCCGACAACTGTTCTAGTCTATGGGCACACCAGCCGGCGATTCTGGCTGTTGCAAAAAGCGGTGTGTATAATTCCTTGGGGAATCCCAGCATTTTGTAGACGAAGCCTGAGTAGAAGTCTACATTTGATGTTCTATTATAGTCTCCGGGTTTGGCTTTGTTTAGTTCTTCGCCTGCTATTTTTTCAAATGTTTTTAGAAAGTCCAGTTCTCTTACGAACTCTTCCCCCTTGACTTTAGCTACTTCTTCTGCCTTCTTTCTAAGCAAAACCGATCTCGGGTCGGATAGGGTATAGATAGCATGACCCATGCCGTAGATAAGTCCTGATTTGTCATAAGCTTCTTTATTTAGTATGCTTTTAATATAACTCCTTATATCTTCATCGTTTGTCTTATCTTTTATTTCTCTGTCTGCATCCTCAAACATACCGGATACTTGAAGTGCCGCTCCTCCGTGTCTTGGCCCTTTTAAAGATCCAAGTGCTGCAGATATCGATGAGTACGTATCCGTTCCGGATGATGAAACTACATGAGTAGCAAATGCCGAGTTATTTCCTCCTCCGTGTTCTGCATGTACTATAAGTAATAAGTCTAATAGTTCCACTTCTTCAGTGGTATATTTCCCATCCTCTCTTACAAGTGAAAGTATGGTCTCTGCAATTCCTATGTCAGGTTTTGGCTGGTGTAGGATTAGCGTTTCCTTGTCTGTATAATATCTTTTAGCTTGGAAGCAGTATGCCATAATGAGTGGAAACTTAGCTATTAAATTTAAGGATTGGAGTAAAACATTTGGTATGTCCGTATTATCAGGGTCTTCGTCATAGCTATATAGGCTGAGTGTTGACCTCATAAGTTTATTCATAATGTCTTTTGATGGTAGTTTTAATATTACATCTTCTATATAGTCATCAGGTAACTCTCTCAAGCTATTTATTATACCTTGGAATTCTCTTAATTCATCCGCATCCGGAAGCTTGCCGAATACTAGTAGATAAATCACTTCTTCAAATCCGCATCTTCCTTCAGACTCTATCCCCTTGACCAGATTAGTTAGAGTAATGCCTCTGTAATAAAGCTTTCCTTCTAAGGGTAACTTTACATCTCCATCTTTTTCATATCCTATTACAGACGCAATCTTAGTTAATCCAACTAGTACCCCTGTTCCATTTTTATTTCTGAGTCCTCTTTTAATATTGTATTCGTCGAACAGTTTTGGATGTATACAACTTTCATATTCAACAATATTTGTTATCTTTTTAAAAAACTCAGAGTTTTTAATATTAGCATCCAGTATCATCACCTACCTAACTATTAAGTGCTTTTATAAACCCGTCAGTAAACTCATCCGTTCCTAACTCTCCCCCTAAATCTCCGGTATAGTTAGAAGAGTCTGTGAGATATTTATCCATTGTATCTCTTATCTTGTCGCCTTCTTTGTTGTAGCCTAAGTAGTCCAGCATCATCGCTGCACTTAAAAATAATGCAGCCGGATTTGCAAGTTTTTTACCTGCTATATCAGGTGCTGAACCATGTACCGGCTCAAATATCGCCATATCTGAACCTATGTTTGCTCCGGGAGCCAGACCTATACCACCGATAAGTCCTGCACATAAATCAGACAATATGTCTCCGTAGAGGTTTTGCGTAACTATAACTCCATACCTATATGGATCTAGTACCAATTGCATACACATATTATCTATTAGAATTTCTTCCAGTTTTATATGTGGATATTCTTCAGAAATTTCTCTAGCAACTTTTAAGAAAAGTCCATCTGTTAACTTCATTATATTGGCTTTAGTTACAACTGTTAATTTATCAATATCATTATCATGGCAGTATTTAAATGCTTCTCTTATGATTCTTTCAGAACCCTTTACAGTTATTATCTTGATGCTGTGCATCTCATCATCTGAAATCTTTTCCTCAACACCTGCATAAAGGTCTTCCAGGTTCTCTCTAAAGATTATTAGTTCAACTCCGGGATATTTACATGGAACACTTCCATATGATCTAATCGGCCTTATATTTGCAAATAATTCAAAATGTTTTCTTAATCCTACATTTACACTCGAAAACCCATATCCTATAGGCGTTGTTGCAGGTCCTTTAATAGCAACTTTATGCTCTGCTAGCAAGTTTAAAACCTCATCGGGAAGCAGTGAACCATTTTTCTCAAAAGCTGTCTGACCTATATCTGCAGACACAAACTCCAACGGTAGATTTAACGACTCGAGCATTCTTACAGTTGCATCCATTATTTCCGGTCCGATTCCATCTCCCGGTAATGTTACTATTGTTTTCATCTTAATTACTGCCTCCTTTTAAATAGTTTATATATCCACCAGCAAGTAGTACATCTCTTTCACGCTCTGATAGATTCGAATAAAGTTGGTATTCGGTGTTTTTAGTTTTATTTACACATTTAATTTCACCATAATTTTTTAATGATTCCAATAAGTCTTCAAGCATAAGTATGTCGCCTTCATTAATATCATCATAATCTCCTTCATTTTTAAAAACTAGTGGCAATATACCTGAATTAATGAGGTTTGATCTATGGATTCTGGCAAAACTTTTTGCTATTACTGCTTTGATTCCCAGATGAAGTGGAACCAGAGCGGCATGCTCCCTACTTGAACCTTGACCATAGTTCTGTCCACCGACTATAATGCTTCCATCGTTATTAACTGCTCTATCATAGAAATCATCGATTATAGTTGTAAAGGCGAACTTAGATAGGTGTGGCACATTGGATCTAAATGGAAGAAGTTTAGCATGAGATGGACAAATATCATCTGTGGTAATATTGTCCCCTGCTTTCAATATTACTTTCTTTTCTATTTCCTTAACCATAGGATCACCAAGTGGGAATGGTTTGATGTTTGGACCCATTACTACTTCAGTGTCTAATTTCTTCTCATCGGGATACACAAAGTAGTTTACTATCGGAGCTATTGATTCCGAGTATTCTAAATCTGATTCTGTTAGATTTGCCGGATCTGTTAGTACTCCGGTTATTGCAGAAACTGCAGCAGTCTCCGGACTAACAAGATATACTCCGGCACTCATCGTTCCACTTCTTCCCATAAAGTTTCTATTAAAAGTTCTTAACGAAATCGCATCAGTCTTAGGCGACTGCCCCATACCTATACATGGACCACATCCACATTCAAGAATCCTCGCACCTGCATTTATAAAGATTGAAAGTGCTCCATTTTCTGATAGCATATTTAAAATAGATGCTGAACCCGGTGAAACTACCATATCAACATCGGGATGCACTTTTTTACCTTTCAGAATCTTGGCTGCCTTCATCATGTCAGAAAAAGAAGAGTTCGTACATGATCCAATAGCAACTTGATCTACTTTTATATCACCAATCTCACTGACTGTTTTAACATTGTCAGGACTATGAGGCATGGATGCCATTGCCTTAATCTCAGAGAGGTTGATTTCAAGTACCTCATCATACTCTGCTTCTTCATCTGCAGAAAGAGGCATAAAGTCATTCTCTCTACCAAACTGCACAAGGTATTCTCTTGTTCTTTCGTCGCTGGGGAAAATAGAAGTAGTTGCACCAAGTTCTGCTCCCATATTAGTAATAGTAGCTCGATCCGTAAGGGAGAGTTCTTTAACTCCATCTCCAAAGTATTCTATTATATATCCTACTCCACCTTTAACGCTAAGCTTCTGAAGTATTGTCAATATGACATCTTTCGCATTAATTCCCGGATTAAGTTTTCCTATAAGTTTAACACCTTTTATTTTAGGTACTATAAGATTATAAGTACCTCTTGCCATTGCAACAGCAACATCAAGACCCCCGGCTCCTATAGCGATAGCTCCCATTCCACCTCCGGTTGGAGTATGGCTATCAGATCCTATTAGGGTTATTCCGGGTTTTGTAAATTGTTCTAAATGAACTTGATGGCATATACCACCTCCGGGTTTGGAGTAAATAACTCCTCTTTTAGCAGCAACTGATTTAATAAAAGCATGGTCATCTGCGTTTTCAAAACCTGTTTGAAGCATATTATGATCTATGTATGCAACTGATTTATCAGTTTTAATGCTATCGGGATTCAGTGCTTCAAGTTGTAGATAAACCATGGTTCCCGTCGAGTCCTGGGTTAGAGTTTGGTCGATTTTAATTGTTATCTCTTCGCCGGCTTCTAGAACTCCTTCAACTAAGTGATCATCAAGTATTTTGTAAGTCAGTGATTTCATCATAATCAACTCCTATTGTTTATAATTGAAAAACTGTATCGTGCTTAATATATTTCACTTGTAATCTATATTTTCGTTTAAATTCCAGTGAATTACCACAATATTTCATCAAAGTATACTACTAAAGCATCAATGTGTCAATATCATGCTTTATATCGTGTAAATATAATTACAAAGACAAAAAAAGACTGTTTTTCAACAGTCTTTGAGATTACAAATAAAATATTTTCAAATTGAAAACGAATTCATTTGAAATTATATTTTCCATTATTTTTTTAAATGTTAAATTATCTTAATAATCTTCGTCACTAGTCCAATCGTAGTTGTATTCCCCATCTATCATTTCATCCAATTTGCCAAGTTTCATACCATTAATTGCACTTGGATCAAGATAAATCATACTATATAAAGAACCATCTTCATTGTAAGCACAAACTGCTTCTCCATCTTCTGAATCCCTAAAAGTTCTCTCTGCCTTTATACCTCTTCTATCAAACTCTGCCAGTAACTTTTCTGCAAGTTCTTCCCTTTGCTCTATATAAGTTTTAACTTCAGCATTTTCTACAACATATGCATCAACCCTAGTTGATCCGATAGCCAGTTCTGAAGTTTCATTTTTAATAGAGAAGTTTTGTATTCTTTCCCATTCAACATCAACAATATCATCTTCATTAAACATATACTTTGTTAGGATATAGATATGGTTATTAAATTCAATCTCGTCATAGATTGGCAGTTCTTCTTTTTTTAATGTGTAATTGGTAAATTCCGACCCTTCATAAGTATCTACGGTCTTTTCAAAATATGGCATCACACTTAAAAAGTCATATATGTCCTTCTCTGTATCGAATACACCAACATTTACTGTCCTATCCCATTGAACAAATTTTAATAAATACATAATTCACCTCATCATTATATTTTGATTTTGTTATTAACATCAAATAATATCATACCAACCGTTCTATCTACATAATTCAGTCCATTACTTTCCTTCAAAACTCTTTCAACTAAATTCTTTATATCATCTCTGGTCACTGTAGTGTCATCCGAAATAAATCTATGCGCATACCTATTGACCAGATTATCCACTTCACACTCTTGTTCGGACACTCTTCTATTGAATTCTACCTTTGGTAAATATCCATTTAGCATTAGTAGATTTATCATCGCTCTAAATCTATCATTCCAATTGTTATCTCGACCCTGTTTTATATTTGATTTTAACTCTTCAAGTACGCTCTCGTATCTGTGGGCAAAAGAAGAAATATACACATATTTTTTAGAAGCACAAATTAGCTTTTCAATAGATTCCCAGTCACTTACACCCGGGGTCATCGATGCAAATACTAAATCAAACTCCTCTACCCATCTCATTTCTTTTAGGTCAATATCAGACCAATCTGCAACTAATAATTTATAATTATCTTTTTTTATCTCGTTGTCTTCCATGCTTTTTTGAGCATAGTGAATCATGTCGGCTGAAATATCCAGTCCTGTCACATGTGCACCTTCCCGAATAATTTGAGACATAAATCTACCTGCACCACATCCAATGTCAAGAACATTTTTACCCTTAAGATCGATTTCGGATTTTAAAAAATCCAAAACCACACTATCTTTTGGTGCCTTATTATATTTATAGAATTCTTCAGCCCTTTTATCCCAATGTGCTTTTGAATGCTTTGATTTTTTCTCTAAAGAAAGTATTTCTTGGAATTCTTTTTTCATTTGATCTCCTAATTATTTACTAACCATTGGTCTAACTCTTCTATAAGTTTCCCTGTTTCATTAAATCTTTCGTCAGAATCGTCAGCATCAAGTACAAATATCAAATAGTCTTTTCCATTTATTGTATATCTGCTTATAAGATTATAAACATCGTCTAGTGAACCTGTCTTAATTCCACTTATGTTTTCATTGTATAAACTTGATTCCGGATTCATAAGTTCATTTGTATTGGTCCATACCAGAGAGCTGCCATCTTCTAATTCATAAGTGTAGCTTTTTGTAGCAAAAATCTCAGATATTACAGGAATATTTACAAGCTTTTTTGTCACTTCTAATAAATCATTATAACTCGTATAGCTACCATTACTAAAACCGCTTGGTTCATCTATATGGGTATTATAGTATCCATTTTGCATCAAATAGTTGTTAAGATTCGAAATAAATGTAGAGACAGCATCTTCGGCTGAAAGTTCATCACCACCGAGATTCCTGCCGCAAGCTACTGCGATAGCATAAGCTGCATCGTTTCCTGAAGGTATTAGTGCAGCTCTAATTAAATCAATGTGCTTATAATTGCCTTCATTTAAGTTTGCCAGTGATGATCCCGGCTTAACTAAAGATACTTCGTCGGATACATAAATACTCTCTTCAGCATCTATTATAGACAATGAGTAATCTATTAAAAAAAGTTTTACCAAACTTGCCGGAATAACTTTCTTATCGGTATTTTTTTCATAAACCGGAGAGTCGGATTTTAAATCATATATGCCGTTGACATTATCAGTGACAATTGTCGACTCAAAAGAATCATGCTGAGGATTTTGTAAAGCTTCTTGATTGATTTCAGGAGCATCTATAGCTTGTTCATCTTCTAAATTATTTCTTTTTAAGAGTCTACTCACTCCTAACACTCCTAGTATTAATACTACTGCTACCAATAGCAAGGCTCTTTGTCTTCTAACCCTTCTTCTATTTTTAATGGTTCTTAATCTTCGTCTATCCCTCATATTTTCCTCCACTTTTCTTATTATAACATAATATTGTTGAACTACGACTACAATATAGTAATTCATATTTACTAGATTATGAGCTTTAAAACTTTCAAGGATAACAGTAATATCTATTCGACAGATATACTTTAAAATTTCAACTACCCTCTATTTTAAGATAATACAGTCACTTTTTGATAGAAATCTTCGATCCCCGTTTTTTGTATGAACGTAGAGGAAGTGCCCTCACTTCCATTCCTTTGTCATTTGGTTTTTTTATAAAATTATCGGGTAGGACCCCATCGATTAATTCTATGGGGGACCTCCCAGGCCACCGTACGTACGGTTCCGTATACGGCGGCTCTATAGTTTAACATGTATCTTATCATAGTAATTTGCCATTGATAAGTAACCTCGAGATTCCAGTGTTTTGTTCGTTAACGACATCTGCATTATCGGACATCCTGCAACTTTCCAAACCCCTACACGAGTATAAGACCATTGCCATGCCTTACATGCATTAATTCCTAATGCTTTAAGGTATTTGAATTTTGTCTTTGGTAGTTTCCACGCTTTCCATGCACATGCT
>JAEZWM010000080.1 GCA_023443025.1 Bacillota bacterium | reverse complement strand
ATATGTAATTAGTGAGGGCATATCCGTTACGTGTGTGGTGCAGGCGGTGTGATATTTATTTGGTTAATATAAAATTTGCTTTGTTTTGATAGAATGTGCGTGGAAAATTACGTTGCATTTGCAACGTGAATGCAGAAAACGGGTCAGGCATACTAAAGATACTATTTCTGGTTTTTATATCAATAAACTTTCGTAAGAGAGAACTTTAATCCTCCTGCTTTATGATATAAGTCTGTAGCTTCGGATCTTAAACTACTACTGTAAATTTTCAGTGGCGATTTCCAAGTTTATTTTGTTAGCCGTTTTTTAATTTGAATTCATTATTAATTAGTGAGTAATATCCGTTACGTGTGTGTGCAGGCGGTGTGATATTTATTTGGTTAATATAAGATTTGCTTTGTTTTGATATATAAAATGTGCGTGATTTAAAAGATTTAAGGAAATGGCGATTTGGGAATCGCCGCTACATGTATGATCAATAGATTTGATTTTAATTTGGTTAATATAAGATTGGCTTTGCTTCGATAGAATGTGCGTGGTTTAGGTGATTTAAAGTAAGGGAAAATCGGAGTTTTCCCCTACATTTTGATGATAAGTTTCTTGTCGTTTAATATAAAATTATTATGAAAGAAATCATTGATTTCTAACTGATTTAACGTATCTTATACACATCCGAAGCCAAATCATTTCTTTGCTTCCACCTTTACAAAAGTAAAAATAAAATTATTTTTCCAGTGGAGAACATGTTGAAATTTATCTGACTTTGGTTGAGAGAACAGTCGTGAGTATTGTGTAGTGGGTTTCTTAGGAAATCTGCGATTTCCGAGTTTCATATAAAATCGTAGAGGAAGTGCCATAAGAAATAAATAATTTAAGTTAATATAAGATTGGCTTGCTTCGACAGAATGTTCGTGGTTTAAAAGATTTAAGGAAATGGCGATTTGGGAATAGCCGCTACATTTGTGATGCAATAGATTTGATTTTAATTTGGTTAATATAAGATTGACTTTGCTTCGATAGAATGTTCGTGGTTTAGGTGATTTAAAGTAAGGGAAAATCGGAGTTTTCCCCTACATTTTCATGACAACTTTCTTGTCGTTTAATACAAAATCATTTTGAAAGAAATCTTCGATTTCTCACTGCTTGAACGTATTTTATATCTATCCGAAGCAAAATCATTTCTTTGCTTCCTTCGTTACAAATGTAAAAAATAAGTATTTTTTCCAGTGGAGAACATGTTGAAATTTATCTGACTTTGAACGTTTGGTGTAAAATCATATTGTAGGTTACGTAGGGTTTTGATTTATTTTATATAGCGCAGCGGTATATAAATCACCGAAAATACCGAAATACGATTTTACCCAATAAGTGAAAGGAAGAGAAATTGCAACTTGTTCGGAGCCTTTCTTTTGTTTCTACCCTTGGATAAATATATGACTAGTTTTTAAAGTTAAAATTAGGCTAGTTTTATTCCATTTGACATAGTTTAATTTGTAGCTAATGTAATTGGAAGTGAGGGCACTTCCTCTACGTCTATGACATAAGATATAAAATCAATTAGTATAATATTAGATTTGCTTTGTTTTGATAGAATGTGCGTGGTTTAGGTGATTAAAGGAAAGGCTAATCGGAGTTTGCCAATACTTAAGTCCTAAGGGATGAGTAGTGATAAATGGGGTCGAATATCGTAAGGAAAGTTTTGCTTAAATCAAGCTAAAGACAAACTCCATAAAGGAATTTGTCTTTAGTTTGAATCCGAGAGTTTTTAGGCTCTCGGATTTTTAAATCTCTATATCTTTAATTAAGATTTTTTCTTCCTAAATAGGTATGTTCCAATCGCTATTGCTGCTATACCAACATAGAGTGCAGTAGCTGCTTGGCTTCCTGTTTTCGGAAGAACTTTTACAACTTTTGGTGGTTTCTTTGGAATCACGGGTTTGACCGGTGGTTTTGGGTCAACTGGTTTAACCGGTGGTTTTGGGTCACCTGGTTTGACCGGAGGTTTAGGATCACTAGGATCCACCGGAGGTTTTGGATCATCAGGATCTACCGGGGGTTTTGGATCATCGGGATCTACCGGTGGTTTTGGATCATCGGGATCTACTGGTGGTTTAGGTCCATCAGGTTTAATCCAGCTATTGACAATCGTTAATCCATTTTTTAGAACTTTTGATTTGTATCCGTCCGGTACCTTTAATTCTTTTACCGTGTAAACATACTCATTTCCATCTTCATCCAGTTTTTCTAATCCTTTCCATGTATATGAATTAGTTCCAGATTTAAGAGTAATGCTTTCACCAAACTCTATTCCATTTCTATAAAGCTGTATTTCAATATCAGGTTTGTTTTTAGGTCCGCCCATCCAAATCTTGGTAGCGGTTATGTTCTCCACTTCAATTAAAGTATTTACAACCGTTAGTCCGTCTTCAAGTACTTGGGATTTATATCCATCTGGTACTTTAACTTCTTTAATTGTATATACATAGAGTTCATCATTTTCGTCATACTTTACTAAATCTTTCCAAGTATACTCTGATATTCCGTTTTTAAAAGTTATTGGATTACCTAATGGAGTTCCATTTTGATATAGCTGTAGATCTATATCAGGTTTTTCACCTTCTACATTAACCCAGATTTTCTTGCCGGTTATATCCACTTTTTCAATAATGAAGGTATTGGTTATATTGAATATTAATTTACCTTCAGTTTTAGAATCAGTTTCAATTTTTGTTTCATACCCTCCAAGAACTTCTTCTCTTACGCTATATACATAAGGTTCACCATGATCGTTTTTAACACGTAGATTTTCCCATGTATAAGTGGTTTCACCGCTTTCAAGGGTTATTTCATCATAAGGTCTGCCATCTCTATCCAGGTATACCTTAATAGCCGGTCTTGGTTCTCTTCCACCTTCCCAGTTTTTATTGACCTCTATATCCATAACCTCAATCCAGGTATTTGTTATGATTAGACCATCCTGAGATATACTTGATTTGTATCCTTCGGGTGCATCTATCTCCTGAACAGTATAAACATAGAGTTCTCCATTATCATCAAATTGCTTCAAGTCTTCCCAAGTATGTGAAGTTTCTCCATTTGATAATGTTACAGGTTCTCCTAACGGATAAGCATTCTGTAAAAGCTGAAGCTGTATATCAGGTTTCACTTCCGGACCACCTTCCCATACCTTATTTGCGGTCACGGTAATTGGTGTTTCCTGATAGTTATTGTGAATTGTTACTTCAACATTTCCATCTGAATCCGTTACTGACTCAGTTGCAGAGGTATAGTCTTCAGGTACATCCACTTCTTTAACTGTATAATTATAGTTTATTCCTTTGTCCCCTTCCAGCTCAAGTTCTTCCCATGTATGAGTTAGATTAGGATATATAAGTGTAACAGGTTCTAAATAATCAACACCATCTCGAAGTAGCTGTAAAACTACATTAGGTTTGTCTTTCGGCCCGCCAACCCAGTTTTTAGTTGCTTGAACCTTAATTTTAGCATCGGATTTTATCCAAGAATTTGTAAAGTCTACCATTACATGGCCATCTTCATCTACTGTTCTCACGAACTCAGAAGTGTAATTTCCTTCAAACTCGAGTTCCTTTACAGTATACTCGTGAACTTTACCTTGAAGATCCTCGTACCATAAATCATTCCATGTATACGATTCTTGACCATTCGATAAAATTACCGGATCTCCATATGCTTTGTCACCATCGTATAGCTGTAATGTGATATCAGGTTTTGTATCCGGTCCTCCAACCCATGTCTTGGTTGCAGTTACATCAATCTTTTTATTGAGGGGTTTCCATGTGTTGGTTACAGTTAACCCATCAGCTGATAGTACAGAATCATATCTATCAGGTACATCAACTTCACTAATCGTGTATACAAATTCTTTTCCATCTTCATCTTTATATTCCACATCGGTCCATGTGTATGAAGTTTGACCATTCGATAATTCTACCGGATCTCCATATTCACGATCATCTTGCATCAGCTGGAGACTTATTTCGGGTTTTTCATCCGGACCGCCTACCCAGTTTTTCACCCCGGTTACTGAGATGGTCTTAAGCTGATTTGTTATTACAAATCCATAGTGATTGTAATCGTCTTGAATATTCTCAACTTTGGAAATATATTTATCAGGTACATCTATCTCTTCTACTGTATATAGATAGTCAACAAATTGACCACTTTCATCTACATAACTTTTAATGAGGTTTTCAAATTTATGTTTCCATTCATTTGATTCGTTTAACTCGATTTCATCTCCAACTTCTTCTTTAACACCACCTGATTTTTCTCTAAATAATTGTATTTCTACAGAATCAGGTCTTGCCTCGTACTCGTTGTTTAAATCATCCCATAATTTAACTATAGTTAGTTCTTTAGTTTCCAAGACATTATTTACAACAAAGATAATATCTCCATTCTCCATTATTTCTTGATTAATATTTGTTTTATATGGTGATATTTGGTCCTCGGTGATATTGTATTCAATTTCTTTGCCATCTTTATATTTTGGCAAATCTTCAAATACATATGACCATCCATTCTCTTCATTTAATGTAATTGGGTCTCGATAATTCTCACCGTTTTGCGTAAGTTGTATATTTACATGATCTGGTCTGATTCCTAGTGCATCATCATTATCAGTCCATGTCTTAGTTACTGTTCTGTTCGTAAGAGAGAGTGAGTTTGTTATTACAAAACTGATTTCACCGGTTGTTGGGTTTGTTATTTCTCTCGTATCAGAAGTATAATCATTTGGTACTTTTTCTTCGATGCTATACTTAATAACACTTCCATCTTCATTTTTATATGGCAAGTTCTCCCATTTATGTTCCCAATTGTTTTCAGAATTTAGCCGGATAGTGTTAGACTTTTCTCCATCCGCAAGAAGATTGACCTCTATAAAGTCCGGTCTGGTAATAATTGGATTTCCATTTTCGTCTAAATCATTCCATACCTTCTTCACTACTCTTTCAGTTGGAAACTCAGCTTTGTGATAAACAGTGTTGCTTGTAACTTGGTATTTTCTACCCTCTACACTTATGATTTCTGCTGTATTTTGGAATATAGGTTCATTTATTAATGGAATCTGGCTTCTGTCTACTTCTACAGGGATAGTTATGGTTACATTGTTCCCGGCTTTTAATTGCTTAATTGTAAAAGTTAACTTTTGACCATCTTGAGCCATTGCTACCCCATGATCAAAGTTCTCATCCGGATTTAAAACATCTCCTGTAGATCCGGGTATTTCCCCATTTAAACCTTTTTCAAAACTGTACTTAGGTGCTTCAGCCAGTTTTAAGCCTTCCGGTAAATTATCTATTGCCTTTATATCTTTGCCATCATCTTTTAATGAATCATCATAGATTTTAATTGTATAGGTTAGTTTGTTGTCTATCACTTGCGGTTGTTCATGAGTACCACTATCGGGATCTGAGCCTTTTTCAATTCTAAGAACTACATCCCTGAGTTTAACACTTACAGTATTTGTGTATTCATTAATATCAACTGTAGTACCTATTTCTTGACCAAAATAATTCTTAGCTCTTATATTTGTTTTATTATACGTTAATAATTGTTTTTTAACAATTTCATCAATATCATTATTTGGAGCTTTCATATGAATAAAGACCGATACATTTGAAAGCTGTTTGAACTTATAGTCAGATCCATCAGTGGCCTTAGTCATATCAATTGCAACAGCCTTAATAGATGCTTTATCTGCAGGTAGTTCAGTTGTCCATATATTAGTGTCTGATAAGTCTGCATGCGAATCATTAACGTTGGTGTCGAGATTGTTTACTGTTGAATAATATACAACTGGTTTAACACCCATTGCCTCAGCCCTAGATACATCTACTCTATCAAAAACACCTTTCCAGTGCTCTTTATTTCCATGAGCCTCTTCAAGAACATCATATAGGACTACATTTGTTGCAGTGGTATCTCTATCAGTAGTAAATCTAATTCGGTATATATATTCGCCACCTACAGGCACCTCGGATAAATCACCAAACTCGGACTCTTCGAGACTCTTTACTTTTTTAGTCGTCTCAATTTCTGTAGCGATTAAAGGATTGACACTTACTATATTCTGGGCGTATAGAAATTCTTTTTTATCTACTTGACCATCCTCATTTACATCAATAAATAATGGACCTTCTTCAAATCCTTTCAAATTTGATAATGTTTCTTCGGAGTCATCCTTCCCCTTTGCTAATTCACCATTTAATGAATGGTATGAAACGCTATTTAGCATTAGCTTTCCATTGTCAATTATATTATCGTGGTAATTATATACATCAAAGTCCATAATGAAACCTGAGAATATACCATAGGCTGACCCATCCATAGTAAAAGTATTTTGTTCTACCGGTGAAGTAACTTCAACTTTCATCATGGTCATCCCTGAGTTTTTCCAGTTTGGAATAAATTCAACCTTATGAGGAGCTAAAACTCCTTTTTCATATCTAAAACCAAGTCCATCATAAAGCGCTTTAAGAGTATAAACTTTTATAGAGTCGTTGACGGCCCATGTACCTTTTGGTAGAAGATCATAGAATACTCCGGATTTTTGCTCCTTAATTACGCCCCATTCAAGTGCTTGCTCTGCACTTAATGCCGATTTATTTAAGTAAGCATATTCGCTTGCGACTACATTATAGCTTATAATCTCACGTCTATTCTCATTATCACTAATCGGTGTTTTGTTGGTTTTAATTATTTCGTTATTTGCTTCTGCCTTTTTCAAGGTTACCCCTGCATTCCAATGTTTGAGGTATTTACCTTCTACTCCTACTGTTTCTAAATCCTGTTGACGAACTCTATTCCATACCTCTTCAGGATAATATGCTTTTCCTCCGATTTGTAATTCATTACTTGTACCAACATAGACTCCTTCAGAGTTTTTTACTCCATAAGTGCTGATATTGTAAAAATCGATCGTTTGATCCCCGGCTTCCATGGCTTTATTAATTGCTGCTATAACCTTATCTGTACCATTAATTCTTATGCCAAAAGTAGCCTCAGTTTGTATAGCGAATCTATTGGAAGTATGTGAATACTTTATATTAGTTACATCAACCGGCAGTTTAATAGGATTGCTTTTCCCTGCAATCTTCCTTGCTCCACCATCATTTGGATAAAAATAGTATGAACTGGAAGAAGAACCAACCCTTAATATCTCACCAAATTTTTCCCATTCTGTTGAATTGTTTCTTTGAACAAAAATCTCTACAGGTTTATAATTCTGGTAGTCAGTAGCTTTATCGCTGATGTACCCACTTGATTCAGAATAAGTGAAATTATATTCGTCGTAAG
>JAEZWM010000045.1 GCA_023443025.1 Bacillota bacterium | reverse complement strand
TCAGAAAATTATTTCTGTTATATTCACGATCGTTAACTTTAAAATCTCCAAAGGGAACATTTCCTATAACTAAATCGAAAAAGTTATTTGAGAAGTTTGTTTCTTCAAAGCCTTTAATTTGAATATTAGCTTCAGGATAAAGTTCTCTTGCTATTCTTCCGCTTAGACTATCTTTTTCTACTCCATAGACTTTAGAGCTTCGTATTTTACTTGGCATATTACCAATGAAATTACCGACTCCTGCAGATGGTTCAAGGATATTCCCAGTCTTAAGACCCATATCTGTTAGAGTCTTGTATATCCCATCCATTACCTCTCTTGGTGTATAAAATGATGTTAAAGTAGACTCTTTAGCATTCATATACTCATCATTTGTTAGATTTTCTTTTAAAATATTTCTTGCTTCAAGCCATTGCCCTCCTTTTTCTTCATCGAAGACATCGGCAAGACCTCCCCAACCCAGATAATCAGCCAGATATGCTTGTTCATACTCTCTTGGACTCCTATTTTCATTTTCAAGTCTTTTTAGCATTTTAATAGCTTTTATATTTTTATCTAGCTTTTCTGATGGTGTAAGGTATTCTGAGTAGATATGTTTTTTCAAGTCATAATTTCTAGCAAAACTTATACTTTCCTTATTAGCTTCATAACCTAAATTCTTTAAATCTTCTTTGCCCCTCAATAAATTTTCGGCTGCTTCCCTAGGCACATTGTACCTATCCATCATTTGGTCAATATCAAGATTGTGGTTATCTATAAAGCTTTCTTGTTCTACTTGTCTTTCAATTTGTTTTTCATGCTCAGATAATTTGTATATCTCATAGTTTCCACTATCTAAAAGGTCATCAATCTTTCTACTTTCTTCAAATGTTTCACCCTTATATAAAGGAATTTCTTCCCTATTAACTTCTACTTTAGTTCCAGTTTCAATCAAGTTAATTCCATCAAAGATCTTCTCATCTTCTAAAATAAATTCCTTACCAACCTTTACTGCTAGTTTTTCTGATGTTTGACTTAGATTTTCAAAGATTTCTTCAAGGTATGAATCATTTCTATATGGAATTACTTCCGAACCCCTAATCATAGCTCCCATATATTCCATATTATCTCTAATGGTTACAGTTTTAAGTCCTCCACTTAGTTCATCAAAATCTGTAATTGTAAAGTCCTTATCTTTATATCTAACCTGATCGCCTATCTTAAATTTAGGTTCTATCTTTTCCTTAACTTCTTCTTGAAATGAGTTTTCCTCACTTAGTGTAACTTGTTCTTCTAAATATGAAAATTCACGCTCATTTACTTCTTCACCATCACCAAGGTCAATCCTATAGTGTTCGAAAACTTCGCCGTCTACATAGTGGTCAAAATAGAATTTGAAATATCCGATATAATCATCAGTCATTTCTCCAAATTCATTTTCTCCAAGAGTTTGATTATGGTCTTTAACATCAATATCCTTTTGTCTTAGGACATTAATTAAGTCTTTAGTTACTATCTGCCCACTATAATCGGGAACTAATTCGTGGTTTTCATTAAATTCTACAATCCAGTAGTCTTTTCTTTTTTCAATGTTGTTGCCATCAAAAAAAGAAGCTTCATCAGCTTCCTTTTCTTGGCTTATTTCATTTTCTAAGCTTCCACGTATTCCTTGATTGCCATTTTCTTCACTGTTGCCATCAAGTTGTTCATCTGTCCTTGGTATTCCTCTGAATTCTCTCTCATCATCTTCTCTGTCAATCCTTGTGCTTTCATCATCTTGACTTTCTCTCTCTTGATAAAATCCACTGCCTGATTCTGAATTTCCTTCAGATGGTTCAAAAGTGTTTTCTCCTCGTACATCTCCTGAAGTTTCTTCCAGTTCTCCATGTCCTCGCTCCCTACTAGGTAAGACAGTCTTAGAACTGCGTATGTTGGATTCGGAAATCTCTCCATAAATTCCAGATCCTTCTCCATCATGTCCAAGGTCTTCTCTTCGATCTTCATTGCTATTTCCTCTGTCGCTTCCATCTGTGAAAACTCGTCCATCTCTACTTCTTGACCTATCATCTCGTCTATATAAATCATTTTGACCTCCTCTATCTTCGTTTATATTTTCTATATCTCTATTATAGTCGCCACCGGCCCTTTCTGTCAGCAGCCTAGCACGATCTATTTCCTTAGATCTTTCTATTGTGCTATCTATAATATCTTCGCTAACCCTTGATATTACAAGACCTATCTGTTCTAAAGAAATTGTATTAATCCTCAAAAAATTATTTTTTAAATTTTCCATATCCATAGGATAGACTGTATTAAACCTATTAGCTGCCGCATAGGATATTGAGTCCCTCATAAACTTTTCAAAACTCAGTCTATCCTCTATATCTATTCTCAAATCAGCAATAGCCAAGTTAATATATTCATCTCCATAAATTCGACTTAAAGAAAATATATTTTCATTAAGTGAATCACTAGCTTCAAATGAAAAATCTCTTATTATTTCTTTTAAAGCCTCGTTATGATTTTCGTGATCAAACTGCCATAAGCTAACCTCATTAATATTCCTATCCATTGATGTGGTCTGACTAATATCAAAAATATATGAAATTCTTTGATTTATATCACTTCCAACTAAAATTGGAATACCCTTTTGCCCCCTCATAACAACTCTGCCAAAATATTTCTTCCACATATCAAATGTCGCACAAGCTCTAGCTTCAGGTTCTTTGTTGTATATACTTAGTTGGCTGGAAAAATCATATTTCTGATTGTTACCTATGACTTTTAAGAGTTTTAAATATTCTTTTTCGTCTTGTAAAACTTCATACTTTATTGATTCTTGTATATTCTTAAAATCATTTACTTGCATTTCCTACCTCCATTCTATGAAATTCTTTTATAATAGCAATTAACACATTTACCACAATAGAATTACCGGCCTGCTTATATAGTTTGCTCGAAGTACAATTTTTTCTTCTTGGATGTACTTCTTCTAATTTGTCAATATCACTATCATCAAAACCCATGAGTCTTAAACATTCTTTTTCTGTTAAATACCTATATTTACCATTTCCAATATCTATTATTCCAGAATTAGGTACTCTCATTTGTTTTGTAGAAATAGTATAAGAAAAATCTTTAATCACTTTTAGTCGTCCTCTAAAACTGTTATCTATGCCTTTATTTAAAAATTTCAGCATATAAGGTTGGGTCATTGTATAAAGTTCACTTACATCCTTTTCTAAAAATTCACTTAGTGGTCTTGTTTCTTTCCTCTCCAATTTATTAAAAGAAA
>JAEZWM010000041.1 GCA_023443025.1 Bacillota bacterium | reverse complement strand
ATGCTTAGTCCAAACTTTGAATCATTTTTTGTAGTTTGAATATACTCATGGGTATGAGCTTCAATTCCCGGATTAACCCTTAGTAGAACTCTTGCGGTTTTGTTCTTATCTCTTAAAATGTTACTTAACATTTCGTATTCGTACTCATTATCTATTACTATGGTGCCCGTTTCAGAATCTACTGCCAGCTCAAGCTCGTCGTAAAGTTTGTTGTTTCCATGGAAATAGATTTTATGTGGATCAAATCCGGATTTAGTCACCGTATATAATTCACCACCACTGACTACATCAATCGATAGTCCTAGGCTTGAAACCAGCTTTGCCATATATAGGTTGAGAAATGCTTTTGATGCGTATATAACTCTAGCATCAAATCGAGTGGATTTAAAATTCGTAGTAAACTTTTTGGCGTTTTCTATAAACCCACTTTCATCGACTATATAAAGAGGAGTGCCGTACTTGGATTTCAGCTCACTCATACTTACACCCGATATATTCAGTTCTCCATTCACGATTTCCATATTTTTGAATAGCTTCATCCCATCACTCCTTTAAAAAAATGTACAAAAAAATCATGAGCAAAAGGTACTCATGATATTCCTTCTGCCCTCAATGTAAGAAGCTCACCAAACGGAAAATGGGCATCTCCCGTAGACAGTACCATACCTATTAAGCATGGTCCCAGCACTTTTCAGCACTTCGGCGATTACACCTTTCGATAATCTACTATTTGCAACCGCAGCCTCTAACTTACATTGTTTATTTTTTTATTAATGTCATTATGATTCTGGAATCTATACTATCACAAATTTATGTAGTAGTCAAATAAATTTATTGATTTATTATTAACACTATTTAGTATCGCATTCTATAACGACTTTGGAACTTGATAAAGATTGTTAGATATAAGCATAACACTTGGAATAAAATGTTTAAAATTTAGATTTCTTGGGTAAATATCGTATAAAGCGAATATAATATAAATTTTATATAATAGGAAGGATGAGGATTATGAAAGTAATTGTTACTGATGCAGCAAAAGAATATTATGAAAAGCATAAAATGGAAGCTATTAGAGCCGAAGTTATAGCGTGTAGCTCCTGAGCAGGCGTAGTTAATAGACCATCAGTTTTGGTGGGAATACCTAGACACGATCAACAGTACTATGATTTTGATGTTGATGGAGTAAAAGTTTATGTAAAAAAAGACGTAATAGCTAAAGACGATACGCTGACTATAGACTTTGCAAAATTCTTATGGAATGAAGGTTTAGTACTTGAAGGAGCAGAAGTATAATCGGAACAAAGAACCTAAGTTTAGGTTCTTTTTTTATGCCTTTTTACATAAAATATATGACAAAAACCGATACTGTGATAAAATAGAGTCAAATAAAAAATAAAGGAAGTGAATCTATGGAGCATCTGTCCACAGACGGTGTTAGTAAAAAGAATAGAGAAGAATCAGAGATTAAATACAGAGTAGACGATAAACCACCTTTTGGTTTATCCATTGCATTAGCTTTGCAGCATATACTCGCTGCTTTCGCAGGGATTGTTGCTGTACCACTTATAGTGGGTAATGCATTAGGTCTTACTCCGGAGCAAAATACTTATATCATCAGTATGACCCTATTCGTATCAGGAATTGCCACGATAATACAAGCCATAGGTTTCGGTCCTGTTGGCGGTAAGATACCCATGGTAATGGGAACCGACTTCACATTTGTAGGTCCGGGTATCGCAGTTGCTTCAACACTTGGACTTCCCGGTTATTTTGGAGCTACATTCTTCGGCTCATTTATCGAAATTATTTTAAGTAGATTTATAAAAAGACTAAGAACTATCTTCCCGCCGGTGGTTACCGGTACGGTCATTGTATCTATTGGACTCACTATGATACCAGTTGCCATAGACTGGATAGGCGGATACGGTGAATACGGGATTTTAAAAAATATATTCTTAGCAACATTAGTTATGGTTACCATAGTATTATTAAACCAATTTGGAAAGGGATTCTTGGCATCTGCAGCCATACTAATAGGTATTATAGTAGGATATATCGCAGCAGCCTTTATGAACATGTTAGACTTCAATACAGTTATGGAAGCAGGAGTATTTATATTGCCAACGCCACTAAAATTTGGCCTTAAGTTTGACTTACCGGCACTGTTGGCATTTGTACCCGCATATTTAGTAACGACGATAGAAACCGTAGGTGGGGGACTTCTAATATTTAAAGCCTGCGATGAAAAGTATTCATCAAAGAAACTAGCAGGATCCGTATTGGGAGACGGTGTAGGCTCCATGATAGCAGGAATTTTTGGAGCAGGTCCTAATACATCCTTTAGTCAAAACATAGGAATTATACCGTTGACAGGCGTTGCAAGTAGATTCGTAGTTGCGATAGCCGGAGGAATTTTGATGCTAATGGGACTATTCCCAAAACTAGCAGCACTAGTTAACATTATGCCATCACCAGTACTCGGGGGTGCAGGAGTCATAATGTTTGGAATGATCGCAGTTGGAGGAATTAAAAACTTCCAAGAAGTAAACTTCAACAAAAGAAACAGCATGGTCCTAGCAATCTCACTTGGCCTAGGCCTAGGAGTAGCATTCAGACCGGAAATCCTAACCCACTTCCCTGAAACAGTACAAATAATCTTCAAATCCGGTATGACCACAGCGACAATATTCGCAGTAGTCCTAAACCTAATCCTACCCGGCAGAGAAATCATAGCAACAGAAGACTAAAACCAAGCCACCAGCTTGGTTTTTCTTTAAAAATGAAGGGGGTCAGGCTTCATTTTTTTACATTTTTTGCATAAATATGCGATAGTATATATAAGTAATTAAGGAGGTATTGCAATGCCAAGAAAACCAAGAGTACAACAACCAGGGATGATACATCACGTAATTGCCAGAGGAAACAATAAAGAAAACATCTTCCGAAGTGATGACGATAAAACTAGATATCTTCAATTAATTGACAAATATAGAGAAAGAGATCATTTTAAGTTGTTGTCATACTGCTTAATGGATAATCATATACACCTTCTTATTAAGCAGGGAGAGGTGGCGCTCTCAAGGACAATGCAAGGAATTCAACAATCATATACTCAATACTACAATAAAAAATATGAATCAATCGGTCATGTTTTCCATCAAAGATTTAAGTCAAAACCTGTAGATGATGAGGCATATCTGTTATCTTTAATAGCATACATACACAAGAATCCAAAAGTTGGACGTTTAGTAAACGATTTGAACGATTATAAATGGTCAAGTCATCAAGAGATTCTTAAGTCTAGTAAAAAGAATTTAGCGGATGTTGATCACTTGTTTGAGTTAATAGGTAGGGATAAATTTAATATTGTACCTGAGTATTTATGGTTGCTAGGCGAGGTTAATGACGATGCAATCAAGGAAGAGTACCTAAAAGGAGATAAATTAGAAAAGAAGAGATCAGAGATCTACATCAATGAAAGAAAAGAAATAAAAGAATCGAAAAAATATAAGATTGATGAAGTTCTTAAAGAATTCGATGAATATTTGTTAGCAAATGACTTAACTTTGAGCGCCGCTAACCAGAGAAGAGTTATAGTTTTATTATGTGATGAACTATGTAATGCTAAGAATAAGGAAATTGCTGATAGAATAGGTGTGTTGTCTACTAGAATTTCATCGATACGAAGTGAATTTATACTAAACAAAATAGGGGATGAAATTTTAGATATATGTAAAGAAGTTAAGACTGAAATAATGAATAAAAATAAGAATATTCGTAAAAATAAACAATAATATGAATTATTGAAGCCTGACCCCCTTGTTTATTTATGACGTTCATTAAATATATAATGACAAACATTATAAATGTATTGTAAAACATAATGAATCATGGTATAATTGATCTAACAAATAAATCGTGGAGGTATACTATGTCTGAGAAGCATTATGTTGAG
>JAEZWM010000025.1 GCA_023443025.1 Bacillota bacterium | reverse complement strand
AAATGTTTTTATTAAGACTGGGATAACTGTTTTTATAAGCGTTCCACTCGTTCTCTCTACAGCATATAGTAAGCTCGATACTCTCAAGTTCATTGACTGTCTCAACAAATTTTCTTAAATCATAGAGACCGCCTATCCCTCCAACGTAAATCATCTTTACTCCTGATATTTGTTTATTATCATTAACGGACAAGGGATAACCGGGAGGAAGGGCTTTTGAAATAACTCTAAGCTCTTTAGGTAGATACTTCGCCATAGCCATACTTGGTAGGTATAGGATATCCAAATACTTAACATACTCTTTTAAATCGTATTTATACATGGCTACTGCTAGATGATACTTAAAACCACTTACAGATTCTTTATAAAGCGGGAACTTCCAGTATATATCCCTATAAAACAGTCCAATTTTAATACCGGCATTTTTAACGAATTTAAAAAATCCAAAGTCTAAAAGAGGATGAGTCGGCAGATGATGGCTCTCAGTTAAAAGAGTAGGCATCGTTGAGCTTTCCGAATACATAAAATCGTAAACCACTCCGGAGTTTATCTTATCCTTGATTCTTTTAATTTGCTCTTTTCTGGTGTTTGCATCACCCATTACATAATCAACCTCATAGCCTATCTCTTCAAAAGCCTCAAGCATCTTGAGCGGTCTAATATGAGATGCGGATTTCATCTCCGGCATTATTTTATTGGGTACATGAAATATCATTCTTGGCATGGCTTATACTATATCATCTGAGATTATCTTTACAATTCTCTGTGCAGCATCCCCGCTGCCATAGATATTCTCTTTGAATTCTCCTGTTTTTAGTTCTTTAAAAGCATCATAAATATTTTTTCCATCAACCAACACATTTATGCCTTCATTTACCAGTTCAATCCAACTTGTATCAGGCATTAGTACAAGTGCTTTTTTACCTGAGAAGTATGTTTCCTTTTGATAGCCGCCACTATCGGTAATTGCAGCATAGGCATTTTGTGTAAGTCCCATAAGTTTTAGATAGTCGATTGGTGGAATTACTTTTATCCCTTCCAATAGATTCTCAAGTTTAAATTCTTTGATTCTTCCACTTGTTCTTGGATGTATGGTAAATACAACCGGCATATCGTGTGCAACCTTAGCTACTCCCTTTAAGATGCCGCTTAAGATCTCTGCATCGTCTACATTAAAGTCCCTATGCATAGTCATTACCATAAACTTACCGGTTTCAAGACCTAGCTCCTTATGGTATGAGTCATCAAAGGAAGGCTTCATCTTTAAGAATACATCATACATTACATCGCCTGTAAAATGAACTCCTTCTCTTATCCCTTCTCTTTCCAGATTCGTCATTCCCCATTCGCTAGGTACAAAAAGATATTTTGATATCCTGTCGGTTAATACTCTATTGATTTCCTCCGGCATGTCCTTTGGATGCTGTCTAAGTCCTGCTTCAACATGAGCAACAGATATCTTTAGCTTAGCTGCAGCCAATGCCCCTGCAAGTGTAGAGTTGGTATCTCCATAAAGTAGCACCAAGTCCGGTTTTTCAGACATCATCAGCTCTTCTAGCTTTATAAGCATTTCTCCGGTCATCTTCCCATGACTGCCACCTGAAAGTCCTAGATTGAAATCCGGTTTTCTCATGCTGAGCGTTTCAAAAAAGCTTCCCGACATATTTTCATCGTAGTGTTGACCCGTATGCACAACAACCTCATTTAGATTATTAACTTTATTGATTTCATGCTGCACTATCGCCTCTTTTACGAATTGTGGTCTGGCACCAACTATTGACATTATCTTCATTTATTCACCTTTAACTTTACCTTCATTATGTGTTTTAGCTAAAATATTTACATTATTGTATTTTGGTTTTAATTCCAATTGATCTTCTTTGATCTCATACTTTTCTATTAAACTCTTGTCGACTTCTTTTGCGGTCATAGCTAATTTTTCTGGATAGATGAAATATGATTTAGCATCCGGAACAGCTTCCGATGCATCAATTCTATCATCATAGACAAATGATGTCTTTACATTTACGAGCGGATTCATAGGTAGCTCTTCATACAGTGCTTTTTGTAAATCATCATAAGCCAGTTGTCTTTCCAGATAATCTTCAATCGCATCTGCAGCATCAAACTTCTTTATAATTTCGTCATTATCAAACCCTGTATAGTTCATTATCCCATCGCTTTTATAGAAGTTTCTATAGGCATCAGGACTTTTTATACTCTCGTGCTTAATAAGAGCAAAGTCAAAATGTTCTGTATTTGTATTTTGAAGTCCTTCAACATACTCTTCTTCAAAAAGCGGCACGATTTCTAAGTTTATCTCTTGAGTTCTGTATAGTTCCTGACTCGTAATTGCGATTCTCTCCTGAAACTCCCCTTCTTCCATCTTAAAACCAAACTTCAATACCGCTCCATCATTATCAACCTGATATCTTCTTATGCTCTCGGCAACATCAGCTGTTTGAGCATTATAATAGGCGTTTTGTGGAGATTTATGCTTCGTTGTAATTCCAAAAATGGAATCCGCCGCCTTGGTGTAGTTAGACATTCCAAAATACCCCGTAAGCGAGCTTGGAAGAAGCATATCTGCAATATTGCGCCTTAATTCACTCGTTCCAACATGTTCATGTTCCAGCTTATATATCATCGCTATGTCATAACCTTCATCGAAAATCTCATTTTTGTAAAGCTCTCTTTTGAAAGTTACTGAATCGTTTGGAAGCAGATAGCCTACTTGCATATTATAGTCTAATAGGTCATATCTGTTTGTATATAGATTTGCTGAAGCCCTTAGTGATATCTTTTCAAACTGCGGTTTTTCGTAAATAGAATTATCATAGTACTCAAAGTCTATTACTTCAGTGTTAAAAGTCTCATCTAATCTATACTTTGAAAATGCATATGCAGAATTCCCTATTAAGAATTCAGATTCATTTGGCGTATATTCTTCCTTCTCTTTGCCTTCAAAAATATGCTTTGGAAGTATTTTGATTTCAGACAGTTTTTGTAAAATTGATCCTGAATATCTGTCTAAATCAAGCTCAACAGTCAGTTTATCTAGTTTTTTAAACTTTATTGGATTGCCATCAAGATACATATAATCTGCATAAACAGTTTTATTATCCTCCACTAGATACCCGTAAGTATAAAGGACATCATCAGCCGTCATTTCTTTACCATCATGCCATTTTAATCCATTTTTTAGCTTTATAGTGACCTTTTTGTTTTCATATTTCACTTCGTCAGCCAAAACTACATTTATCTTGTCGTCAAAGCCTTCAGTTGTAATATAAAATAGCGGTTTATAAAGCATGGAGTTAATTTTTTTTGAGGAGTCGTTATTGGTGTAGAACGGATTCATATTTCCAATAAATCCAATCATACCAAATGTAAGCTCCTCAGGAATACTGGTTTGATAATTGTATTCTTTTAAAAACTCCTGCTTTGCCCTTTCTAGATCTTGTTTCTCAAGTTTTTCTTTTTTAAGCTGATTTCCAATGTCTTCGCCGGCTTCAGGATTCACTCTTGCTGAACATCCTGCAAAGATAGAAATACAAAGTAATATAATTAAAAATACATTTAAAATCTTTTTCATAGCACTGCCTCTCTTGTTAAATGGTATAGTACTATAATATAATAAGTACATGATCAATACAAGAGCTTTTATATTTGGGCATTTATGATATAATTTAATTAGTTTAGAGAAATGAGGAAATAACATGATAAACTATACTTTAATGAATCTATCAGTCCTTGGGGTCACCTTTATAGTGGTGATTCTTGGTACGATACTATTTAAATATGCAGCAGGCAATCTAAACCCGGTTACGATAAATCCTATTTCAGGTGCTTACTACTTTCTGCTTCTTTTGTCAGTACTGGGGACGACACTTTTTCTAGTGGGCATAAATCACCACACCTCAAGATATATGAAGCATCAGGATATGAAAATAATTGCATGGCTTACGGTACTTATGGTTTTTGTCGTATTTCCATTGATAATAATTGCACTAAATAAGATTTTTAAATACGATACCGATAAGAATGTCGAGTACCTTAGACGTGAAGTTATAACACATGAATCATCAAATTCTGAATTTATAACTATGGTGATTTCGACTGTGGTAGTCGTTTCAGCTGTAATTTATACCTATGCTGTGATAGGAATTAACAACTCACCTATTTACAATATGATAATAGGTACGCCACCACTCGAATTAGCTAGACTTAGGAATTTAGCAGATGCAGGTTTTCCTGGAAACCAGTACATCAAAAATATTTTTGCGATTGCACTTACACCATTTATTTCATATATAGCTTATATCTATATGAGAAAGACAAAAGAACTTAGATGGATAGTCATGTTTATAATACTATTTATAGCATCAAATCTGATCGCTTTTTACAATATACAAAAAGCACCGATTATAATTTATTGGGGATCTTTCATAATACTGTCAATCTATTATGGAGACAGGATTAATCTAAAACACATCATTGCAATAGGAATCGTGTCGGTAGTAGCAATAGTGGCTATGTATACATTTATAACCGATGCACCACTTAGAAGAACTCTGAGCTTTGATGGTCCAATTAATAGAATTATTATGACAACACCATCAGCATATATACTTCACCTTGAAGTGTTTACCTACAGAACCAATCTATTAAATGGAGCTAGCCTTCCAAACCCCATCGGTAGAATGCTGCTCGGTCATCCTTCGGTCATTAGATCGGGTCGAGTAGTAATGGAGACAGTCAATTTCTTAGGAATAAGGCAAGGAACATCAGGAGTCTATAATGGACTGTTCTTAGGAGAAGCTTTTGCAAACTTTGGTAAATGGGGTATATTTGCTTCCATGATTCACATACCGGTAGTATTTTTTGTAGTAAACACGATATTTAACAAGATAAAAAAATCACCAATAACAATAGCTCTGTTTACTTACTGGACAGTAAATCTATTGTTTACACTAAATGGTGGTTACACTGATTATATCTTCTCCATGATCTGGACCTTAGTAACACTAACAGGCGTAGCTATGGCGGTGTTTAATTTAATACTAAGAAAAATTGGAATTTAAAAAAGAGCCGGATGGCTCTTTTAATTTGCTTGTTTAT
>JAEZWM010000014.1 GCA_023443025.1 Bacillota bacterium | reverse complement strand
GATTATTCAAATAAAAAGCTTGCATTTTTCTATGATTAGTATATAATAATAGAGGACCTTTTGTAAGGGTCCTTTTAAGGTGAGAAAGATTTGAGAAGCTTCTAAACTTTTCAAACAAGTAAAACCTTGACCGCCTTGTGGCCGGGGGATGGCGGAATAAAAATCTCGGATCTACAAAAACCGCTTTTACGGCATTAAGCGGAGTCTAAATAGCCGAAAAGTTGAGACTTGTATGAAAAGAATTTAGGAGGGAAAGAAAATGAAATCTTATGTCGCAAGACCAAAAGACATCGAACGTAAGTGGTATGTCATTGATGCAACTGACAAAGTGTTAGGAAGACTAGCTACTGAAGTTGCAACACTACTAAGAGGTAAGCACAAACCTATCTATACACCAACTATAGATACTGGTGACTATGTAATAGTTATAAACGCTGACAAAATCAAGCTTACCGGAAACAAATTACAACAAAAAGAGTATGTATACCATACCGGATATCCTGGAGGAAGAAGAACAGTTAGATACGATAAACTGCTTCAATCAAGACCTGAAAAAGCTATTGAGTTAGCGGTTAAAGGTATGCTTCCACACACTAAACTTGGCAGAGCTATGTATAGAAAGCTTAGAGTTTATGCGGGTGATGTTCATCAGCATGAAGCTCAAATGCCTGAAGTTCACGAATTTTAATAAGGAGGAATCTGGATATGGCACAATTTATTGGAACAGGTAGAAGAAAGACCTCTGTTGCTAGAGTTAGACTATTACCTGGTAACGGAAAGATCACTATAAATAATAAAGATATCGAAGATTACTTTGCATTCGATACACTAAAAGTAATCGCAAAATCTCCACTTGAAATCACTGATAATTTAGATAAATTTGACGTTTTTGTAAATGTTAATGGTGGTGGATTTACCGGACAAGCAGGGGCTATTAGACACGGAATCTCTAGAGCTCTACTTCAAGCAGATGATGAGTTTAGACCTACTCTAAAAAGAGCCGGCTTTTTAACAAGAGACCCACGTAAAAAAGAAAGAAAGAAATATGGTCTTAAAAAAGCGAGAAAGAGCCCACAATTCAGCAAGAGATAATATACAAAACGGCAGATGCATTCTGTCGTTTTTATTTTACATAAATTTATATTGGAGAAAATGATGAAAATACTACATGTTATAGCTCAGCTTCCTTCTAAAACAGGTAGCGGAGTATACTTTAATAATGTGATAAAAGGCTTTAGCGGTAGGTATGAACAGGCTTGCGTTTTTGGTTTTCAAGATGATTTTTACTACGACAATATATCCAGTGAATTTCAATATGCAGTTGAATTCAAAACGGAACAAATGCCTTTTAATATTGTCGGCATGAGTGATGAAATGCCATATGACCATACAAGGTATTGCGATTTAACAGATGAAATGCAAGAGATGTGGACAGATGCCTTTTCAAAAACACTTAAAATGGTGATGGATGAGTTTAATCCCGATGTAATCATATGCCATCATCTCTGGATGCTAACATCACTGGTCATAAATATTGCAGATGGCAAGAAAATAATTGGAATATGCCATGGAACTGATATAAGACAATGTGAGAAGAATCCACACTTAAAAGAAAAGTATTTAAATAATATTCATAAGTTAGATGTTGTTTTTGCTTTATCTAAGAACCAAGTTGAGGAGATTGAAAAAACATATAATATACCTACACATAGAATAATCAACGTAGGTGGAGGTTTTGACGAAAATATTTTTTATCCTCCTAAAAAGAGAAAAGAACACAAATCAATTAAAATCGTATACGCAGGTAAGCTTTCCAAGGCCAAGGGAGTTTATGAACTTTTAGATGCACTAAAGACACTGGACGCTAAGCATGACAATCTTGAGATTAGCATTATAGGGGCTAGAAATGATCAAGTAGATGAGTTTAACGAACTTTTATCTGTGTTTAAAAATTCAAGGCTATATGGTGTAATACCTCAAGTTGATCTAGCTAATATTTTTAGGAGTTCGGATATCTTTGTGATACCATCTTATTTTGAAGGGCTGGGACTTGTCGCAATAGAAGCGCTAGCTTCAGGTATGAGAGTGGTCTCAAGCAGAATACAAGGACTTATTGATACCCTAGGAGATGATATTTTAGAGTCAGGTGTCATAGAAATAGTTGAGCTTCCAAAATTACACAGCGTTGATATACCGGAGCCGGAAGGAGTACCAAAGTATATCGAAGACCTAGAGACATCAATTGAAACACAGATAAGAAACACAATAAAGTGCAGGGATGTGCCTGAGGAAATCCTAAATAAAATTTATGTGCATTCATGGGACAATATCATCAAAGCTATTGAGATTGTAATCAAGGAATTATAAGACATACTAATGTAAAATGATAATTGATAAACTTTATTTATTGTACAAGTCAGAATTAATAATGTATAATCTATATGGTTAAGTTATGTAAGTGACTTGTACAAAAAATGAAGTGCATTAAATGATAAAAGATTTTTAACATTGATGCAGTTATTAGTAATTAGTGTGAAAGTTTTTAAAGGATGTACATCTAAATCAACTGTATCTCCTAAGGAACTAGACAATTTAGGATACACAAGTGTATATAACTCTGTTGAAGGTACAAAAGAATACGACTTTGAATCAGTTAAGAAATAGTACCGGGCAACGAGAATAAGTCGTTGCTCATTTTATTTAAGGAGATGAAAATGAAAATTAAAAAAAGTACGATTATAAAAATTGCTGTGCTAATTGGAGTTGTTGCCGCATTTGTTTTTATCAAACCACTAAACGAAGGAGTAAGAAATATGACAGCCGCATTTTCTTCTATTGATGCTGTTAGGGAATACATTAAGTCTTTTGGTATATGGGCAGTGGCGATTTCATTTGCTATGATGATACTACAATCTGTAGCCGCTCCAATTCCGGCTTTTTTTATAACGGTTTCTAATGCAGTTATTTGGGGATGGTGGAGAGGAGCTATACTTTCTTGGACATCAGCGATGGCAGGTGCTGCCCTATGCTTCTTTATATCAAGAGTATATGGAAGAGGAGCTGCTGAAAAATTTGCTTCAAAAATGGCCCTTGAAGATGTCGATGTGTTTTTTGAAAAGTATGGGAAAAATGCAATTCTTGTTGCAAGACTACTACCATTTGTACCTTTTGATCCGATAAGTTATGCAGCTGGTTTAACAGCTATGAGCTTTGGAGATTTCTTTTTGGCTACAGGTCTTGGACAATTACCCGCAACTATAGTCTACTCATATGCCGCTGCAACTTCGTCCAATCCTTCAACTTTTGTTAGGGGTTTATTAATATTATTCGCAGTATCAGCATTAGCTTATACCGTTAGATTGATATGGATGGATAAAAATAAACCAAAATCAGAAAAAGAGAATTAAGATGAAAGATATATTAGTAAAAAATGAGAGAATTAAAAATTTAATAAGTGAGGAACACCATAAATGTATTGGTTGTAGGCTATGTACACGTGGCTGCCCAATGCTTGACGAGTTCTCTGACAATCCCAAAAAACTGTTATCCAGACTTGAATTGGATAACAGTTTTGAAATAGAGCTGCCTTATGCTTGTATGCTTTGCGGATATTGTGAAGAAGTCTGCCCAAAAGAAGTGAGCTTTCGAAATCTTTTCTATGAGTTTAGAAAAGTGACAGTTGACAATTACAATGGTAAACTGCCTAGGGGATTAAATACTCGTGGTGTCGATTTACATCAGAAATTAAGCTTTTCCAAACTGTTTTCAGATAATATCTCAGGAAAACATTCCGGCACCATATTTTTTCCGGGATGTTCACTGCTTTCCAATAATCCTGAGATGGTTGCAAAGGTATATGATTATCTTTATGATAGATTAGATGGAATAGGCTATTCTAATCATTGCTGTGGCAAGCCAACTGACTTTCTTGGCAAACATAGTCGATTTAAAGAACTATTGGAGAAGCTAAAGTTTGAATTCGACTCTAAAGGTGTTAAAAAAATAATTACAGGATGTCAAAACTGTTATATGAGTTTTAAAAGAAATGCTCCCGAATATGAAGTTGTTTCAGTCTATGAAATCCTTGATGAAGTTGGTCTACCGTGTTCGTCAATAGGTAGATATAAGGATGAAGACTTTACTGTAATTCATGACCCTTGTCCAACGAGAGGAGAGGACAAAGTCCATGAAGCAGTAAGAAATATAGTTAATAGTCTCGGTATAAAATTTGAAGAACTAAAATATAATAAACGTAAGACACTATGCTGTGGAATGGGTGGTATGGTCGCACTTACATCCCCTACGATCTCTAAAAAGCATAAAGACAGGAGAGTTTTAGAGGCTGGGGATAAACGCGTGATAACCTATTGTATGGAATGCAAAGAATATCTTTCAAAAAATGACTCTACAGTTCATATACTTGATTTGATTTTTTCTAAACCGGAGGAAATGACTAAAAACAATATACCATTGTTAAAATCCTGGTATAATAGATATAGGGCAAGAAAACTAATAGGTGAATAAAATGAAAAGAAATAATATAATTAAACTTATTCTTGCAATCATAGGCATAATTATAATATTTTTAGTTTACAGATATGTGGACTTTAAAAAGTTTAGCCCTGAGGTTATCAGTGAGAGTATTCGGAGTGCAGGACATCTCTCTACATTCCTATATGTACTAATATTAACAGTGCTACCACTGTTTTTGTTTCCGGACTCTGTTATAGTTATGGCAGGAGGAATGGTGTTTGGCCTTTTTTGGGGCACCATACTTACCTCGGTAGGTTCCTTGATTGGAGCATTACTAGCTTATTATATAGCGAAGTATTTTGGATCCGGATTTGT
>JAEZWM010000099.1 GCA_023443025.1 Bacillota bacterium | reverse complement strand
TTTAAATTTAAAGATTTTATATCCGCTCTTAAGTTTACAAATTCAGTAGGAGAGATAGCTGAAGATGAAGGTCACCACCCTAATATCTGCTTGGGCTGGGGTTATGTAACTATCGAATTATACACTCATAAGATAAAAGGACTTCATCTTAATGACTTTATCTTGGCTTCTAAAATTGATGAAATTTAATATCGGAGGCAATTATGGAATATGTTGATCTCTACACAAGGCAGCACGAGAACTCTATACACGAGCTCAATCGACTCGGAAGAATAACGAATAAGGAATTCTATATCAAACTTCATATGATGGATATAGCTGACTTTTTTCTTGAAAAATATAGACATTTTGTAATGCTTGCAAATGAAATTATCCCCAAGCCTGACGATGTTGACTTTCCAATATGGTGTTCGATAAGTAAACGAAATTGTCTGAAACCTATAGATAAAGAACTGGTTTATATATTAAGAGTACCGAAGGATGAAGTTCTATACTTTGACGGTGGGAAATGGGATTATGTCCTGAATAATCTATACATCCCAAAAAATGAAGAAGATGAGAATGCATATTTTGAAGAGATAAAAAAACTTGGTGTAAAAGACCAGTTTAACTTTATCAGCGGAAAATACAAAGGAATGTTTCCTCATATAGACAAGAAAATCATCGACTCCTGGACAAGGATTTTTGAAATCGATGATTGGAATGACTTTATCGTTCAAGCTAATATATGGCAGATAAAGAAAGAATGGGTAAGACATATACTAAGGCCCGGCGATGATATCTTTGATTATGACTGATTGTACTTTAATAAACTCATTTAAAAGAGGACAGGGAAATCCCCGTCCTCTTTTAGAGTGTATTATGGTTTACTTATTTATTTGTCCATTGTAATATCATGACCGCCAAACTCATTTCTAAGTGAAGCTAAGAGTTTTCCTGAGAATGTGTCACTTTCTAATGATCTATTTCTCATCATAAGTGAGAGTGCTATTACCGGAGCAGGGACTTCTAATTCAAGTGCAGTTTCAACTGTCCATTTACCCTCTCCTGATGCATGCACGATTCCTTGCAGCCCTTCCATATCCGGATTTTTAGATAGTGCTGAGCCTGCCAGTTCTACAAGCCAACTTCTAATGACTGATCCATTGTTCCATAGCTTAGAAATCGCTTCTAGATCAAGGTCAAATCCTGATTTGTATAGAAGCTCGTATCCTTCTGCTATTGCCTGCATCATTCCATATTCTATACCATTATGAATCATCTTAACATAATGTCCACTTCCGGCTTTTCCGGTATAAAGACTACCACCGTCAACTGAAATGTCTATAAAAACTTTTTCAAGTGTTTCAAACACTTCAGGGTCTCCACCAATCATAGTACATGCGCCGTTTCTCGCTCCTGCCGGCCCTCCGCTCGTACCACAATCAAGAAAGTCTATGCCTTTTTCTTTAAGTTCACTATATCTTCTTATACTGTCTTTATAGTTTGAGTTTCCGGCATCGATTACGATGTCTCCATTATTTAATGAAGGAAGAATTTTTTGAATCGTTTGATCTACGATTTCTCCCGATGGAGTCATTAGAAAAATTACTTTTTTGTCTGTAAATTCCTCTAAAAATTTCTCCATCTCAAGATGTGAAATTACTCCGTATTCATTTGCCTTAACTACGCTTTCTTCACCAATATCATTGCCAAACACGGTATATCCATTATCTTTTAGGTTACATGCCAGTCCATAACCCATCTTTCCAAGTCCAATTACACCAATTTCCATATTCCACCTCTTCTATTTAAAGAAATATATTCAGTATTAATGCCATCACAAGTCCTGTTACTCCGATTATAGTTTCCATTACAGTCCAAGACTTAAGTGTATCTTTTTCATTTATTCCAAAGTATCTATTTACAAGCCAGAATCCACTGTCGTTTACGTGAGATAGTGCAGTTGATCCTGAAGCAATTGCAACTACGATAAGTGCAGGTTCAACATTGAAATTTGCTAGTAGTGGAGCAATTATTGCACCTGCTGTAGTCATAGCAACAGTAGCTGATCCTGCAGCGACCCTAACCACCAATGCAATAACAAATGCTAGGATAATTGGAGACATTGAATACTGTGATAAACTTTCTGCCAAAGTGTTTCCAATCCCACTGTCTACTAAGACCTGTTTGAAAACTCCTCCGGCTCCTGTTACTAATATTATCATACCGGTTGAAGTAAGTGCAGCTGAAGCTACATCTTGTACTTGTTGAGCTGACAATCCTTTGAATTTTCCAAGAACGTAAAATGATAGTATACAAGCCAGTGTAAGTGCAAAAAAAGGGTGACCTATAAAGTTAAGTGCTGTTCTAAGTCCACCTTCAGGTAAAAAAGCAGAAGCCACAGTATTTAGTAGAATAAGCACAATTGGTACAAGGATTAGACCAAATATCGTACCAAATCCTGGTAATTCGCTGTCTTTTTTATCAATTACCGAAGTGTCAATGTCCATATATTCAGGAACATCTACAACAATTTTACTTCCAATATACTTTCCAAATACAGGTCCTGCAAGTATAGCAGCAGGTATACCTGCGATAATACCGATAAGTATTACCTTTCCAAGGTCTGCTCCAACTAGATTTGCAACTAGAATTGGACCGGGTGTTGGTGGTACGAATGCATGGGTTACTGCGAGACCTGCAAGAAGTGGTATACCGTATACAAGTGTAGATTTTTTAGTTTCTTTAGCAAGTGCATAAACTAATGGAACCAATATGATAAATCCTACATCAAAAAATACAGGTATGGATACCAAAAATCCTGATACCACCATTGCCCAAGGTGATTTGTCAACTCCAAAGGCGTTTATAAAAGTTCTTGCAAGTCTTTCAGCACCACCTGAAATCTCAAGCATTTTCCCAAACATAGCACCAAGTCCAATTACTGTTGCTATAAATCCAAGTGTTCCCCCCATTCCACTTTGGATACTACCCATTATAGTGGACACATCCATTCCGGATGCAAGTCCCATGAAAATACTAACTACAATTAGCGATACAAATGCATGAAGCTTAATCTTCATGACTAAAAATAATGATAGTGCTACAGATGCTACCAATAATAGAGCCATCATTCCTGCATTAGACATAAAATCCTCCTTAATTTTTCTTCCAGTTACGAGTTTGTAAGTCAGACAAACTACTGAAAACTTTCATATTATTTTCTATACTTTGCTTATACAAGCTAAACATAGCATCATCAATGGCCAAGTTTGGCGAATGGTATTCTTTTGAGTCCCTAAAATAATCGCTACACTCTGCCCAAGTCGATATTTTTCCTATGGCTTTCATTCCTAGTAAATAAGCTCCGAAGCAAGCGGCATCACCTTGATCAAGAACATTTACAGGTCTATCTAAAATTGCAGATAATCTATTAACCCAGAAATCCGACTTCGTAAATCCACCATTTGCAAAGACTTTTTCTATCTTTGAACCACTTTCTTCCAAAATAGAAAGCACATCTTTAATTCCAAAATTGATCCCCTGGATAGTAGCATACAGGAAATCTTTTTCATCATGATCATGATTAATTCCAAGGTATGATCCTTTTAGCTTAGGATTCCAGTAAGGTGCTCGCTCTCCATTTAAAAAAGGTAAGAATAAGAGACCATTATTTACATTTGTGTAATTATTAAAGATATCATCCAGACTAAAGTCCTCTTTAAAAAGTTCTTTAAACCACTGAAAAACATTTCCGCCATTATTCAGTGCTCCGCCGGATACATAAAAATCACTAGCCAGTATATAAGAGAATAATCTAGCATTAGGATCAATCACTGGTATGTCAGTAACTACCCGTACAGCACCACTAGTACCAATTGTTACTACACCGGTACCTGCATCAAGCCCATGGGATCCAAGATTTGCTAAACAACCGTCACTCGCCCCTATAACAAGTTTTGTGTTCGGTTTTATGCCGGTTTTTTTAATAAAATCCTCATCTGTGATTTCTAGCACTGTCGTTGTTTCTACAGGATTTTCGAGCCTGTCAGCAGTAATACCAATCTCACTTAAGATTTCTTCATCCCATTTAAGCTCATGTATATTAAAGATACCTGTAGCAGAAGCTATGGATTGATCAACGAAACATCTTCCTGTAATTTTTTCGACCAGATAACCTTTCATAGATATAAATTTGTGAGCTTTATTAAATACATCAGGCTCCCTGTCCTTAATCCACATAAGTTTATAAAGTGGTGACATAGGATGTATTGGAGTTCCGGTCGCTTTGTAGAATTGTAATCCCAACCCATTATTTTTATAAACCCTTGCAAATTCATGACTTCTATTGTCAGACCAAAGAAGTATATTCGTCATAGGAATATAGTTAGAATCCACGGCCATTATAGAGTGCATATATGAAGAGAGCGATAAAAACTCAATCTCTTCATTATTATTATCGGCATAATCAACCAATTCTTTGATAACACCGTATGCAAACGTTATTACATCGTCCGGATTTTGTT
>JAEZWM010000051.1 GCA_023443025.1 Bacillota bacterium | reverse complement strand
TAATCTCTCTTTTTTATCCTAAATCTATTTTACAAAAATTGGGATATGCAATTATATATATTTTTGCTACTATGAGTATTGAAGTCGTTGTTGCACTGATTTCTCAGTATTTTAGAATAGCTTATATTAATGATGTACGGGCAATTGTGATCTGCAATATAATCAGGGTAATCATTTTATTAATTGTTAAGAAATTTATTAATAGAAAACCGGTTGTAACAGATGATAGGTTACTTCTTATACTTATAGGGTTCTCAACAATTTCAATGACTATTGTATATGATAAAATCATTAGTGTACTTGATGAAGATTTTATACTCGGACTGAACATGAGTTCAGTATTCATTTTAATATCTTCAGTCTTTATGCTCTTTTACTTAGTGCACATTAAACATGAAAGCAATTTAATGAAAGCAGAACTTATAGCCATCAAAAAAGACAATGAAGCAAAAAAAGATTATTATAACAAGATAACAGAATACGAAAAAAAGATAAGTACCGCTAGGCATGATTTGATTAATAGAATAACTGCGATTTTAGTTAGTAGCGAAAATAAAAATGTGGAAGAACAACTAAGAGCTCTGGCAAATGAATCCGCTAGTGAAAAACATGGTATTTATACTGATAATACACTAATAAACTATGTCCTGAGCAGTAAATTAAATCAGATTGAAATAAATCAGGAAAATACCCATATAAGTATATGTTTATATGATGATTTGCTAATCAATCCCGGGGATATTGGAGTAGTTCTTGGAAATATTCTCGATAATGCAACAGAAGCACTATCGCATATTACCCTTGATAAAAGGCGTCTATTAATTGATATTACACTGGATACAGGAGTGCTTAATATTACAGTTGAAAATACTTATGATCCTAATTATAAAAGAAGCGATAATCGTAATCGTGGTTATGGTCTACGAAGCATCAAAGAGATTGTTGAAAACTATGGAGGTTATCTCCTTACTAAAAATGGTGATGTTTTTACTACAAGAGCAGTTATGATTAATACTACAAATGTAGGCAAAATCGTATAAAAAGAAAAGTAGTGTTCAAAAAACGAACACTACTTTTTAAATAAACCTTTTTAATTATTACATTTTTAACTTATTTTAATCTTTCTAAATATTCATCCGACAAGCCTTCTATATCAAAGATGATTTCCTCCCCATCATTGACAATCATTACAGGGATTCCTACTTTTTCATTCCCTCTTATATCTGCATATTCCGGACTTATATCTCTGTATTTTAAGAATCTCTTTAGCGAACCTAAAGACTCCGTAATGTTAAAATATGCGAATTTAATGCCTTTTTCTTCAAGAAACTTCTTGGCAGGTGCACAGCCCGGTCATAAATCTGAACCAAAAACATATATCTTATTTTTTCTCATTTTGTCCTCCTATTTAAAACATAAAATATTTGTACCCGATTTTTATGATTTATATCAAGAAATTCATAAAATTATATCAATCTTTAGTTCTTTATCCAAACTTTTTCAAAAATTGCTAGTATATTGATTATCTTATTAATTATTGGGGATATATATATCACGGTAGAAAAAGAAAAAGGAGGAAGTAAATAATGTTAAGATATTCAATTATATTTTTAGTCGTAGCTGTAATCGCAGCGGTACTAGGATTCGGAGGAATCGCAGGAACGGCAGCTGGAATAGCTAAAATACTATTCTATATTTTCGTCGTTTTATTTATTGTTTCCTTGATTTTTGGAAGAAGAAGATAGTTTATTCCTAAAAGGATAAATAAGATTAGAGCATACTTTATAATGTATGCTCTTTTTTATAATTTATATTAAACTTCTTCAAATACTTCATCTATGCATCTTCTTGTTTTCGGTCTATGTTCTCTATTGGTGTAACCAAAAGCTACCATAACGGCAATTTTAAATTGTTTTGGATCGTAGACTCCATTTTTAACCAAGATTTCATGAACTCTTTCTTGATGAAATCCTTCCATGGGCGTTGAGTCTATTCCCAGCATTGCAGCCACGGTTAGCATATTGGCTAGTGGGATGTAAACCTGTTTAGTTGTCCAATCAAAGACTGCTCTTTCACTTATGTTTAAGTCAAAATCCTCTTCTCTAAACTCAGTATATTTGTTCAATCGTTGATTTAGCATGTCTTCAGGCCAGCCTTGTACGTCTGATTGAATATGTCTAATGTACTCTGAGCTTGGATTCATATCCTCAGGCATTCTAGCTAGGATTAGTACAAAGTGACTTGCACCTTCTATTGAAGCATGGGCTCCCCAAGCATGCGGCTTTATTTCCTCAAGTATTTTCTTATTTTTTAATCTAATAAATTTCCAAGGTTCAAAACCAAATGAACTAGGTGAAAGTCTTCCTGCTTCGATTATAGTTTTAAAATCCTCGTCAGAAACACTTTTTTCAGGATCATATCCTTTACAAGTGTACCTATTATTAAAAACTTCTTCGATGTATTTGTTTATGTCTTTCACAGTACGCCTCCTTATTATATTCTCCGAGTTAGAGAGAACCTCTCTGTACAAGATTTCCTTAAAATCCAAATCACTCTTTTCGCTGAAATACATATTACTCTCTCGCAATTCTTTTAGAATAGTTATCTTTCTTTCTGCTTTGTTTTTGTTTCCATGTTCATCATAATAGTACTTCTCTATAATCTCTCCATCTCTAATAATAAAGTATTTATACCCATTTTCTGACTTCTCTCTATATATAAACTCACTGTTTATAAATTCTCTTTTTCTATCTAAATTATTCTGAACATAGGTAAGATTGGTAATTAAATCTTTATAAAACTCTGCTCGCTCAAAACGTAGTTCACTAGCTGAACTTAGCATTTTTGACTCCAGTGAGATTATAAAGTTATCTGTTAGCTCACTATTGGATAAAATCTCATAAAGGCTATTATGACTAACTATTTCCTCTTCTTCTGAAAGTCTTTTGGGGAAGATGTCGTAAGCAAATCTATATTCATTATTTATTCTCTCGATTGGAAATAGATTAGACAATCCGCCGATTAAATTTTCCAAAATTCTTCTACTTCTAAAAGGTCCAAATGTGTTTTCACTTTGGACCCTTGATAATCTTATAATACCCTTTTTATCCTCAGCATTTAGTTCTAAATATAAATACCTGTCGTCATTCTTGAACTGAGCATTGAAATGAGGTTTTAAAATTTTTATTAACTCACATTCTCTAAGCATCGCTTCCAAATGAGTATCGTGTACTTCATAGGTAAAACCGTATATGTTTAGCGCCATTCTTTTTGACTTACCTTCCTTTGTACCTACAAAGTAGGAGTACAGTCTATTTCTTAAACTAATACTCTTACCCACATAGATTATATTTCCTGATCTATCATAAAACTTATATACTCCCGGAAGATTTGGTACATATTTGATTGTATTTTTATCTGCTATCAAAAAGCTATTCATTTTAAACCTCTTCTAAGAAATCAATAAGTTTTACTGCATTATACCTACAATAAAGATTTTACAAATTATAATATTTGCTTCTTTTCTCTATTATAGTATAAGCCGATTGTGAAATTCTGACGCTGTCTTCTCAATCTCATCACTCTTCATAATCGCCGATACGACTGCTACTCCGGCAATCCCTGCACCCTGAAGTTTTCCTATATTCGAAAGATTAATTCCTCCGATAGCAACCACCGGAATGGGAACTGCTTTTGTAATTTCACTAAGCGTTTCGAGTTCGATTTTTTCTGCATCGTTCTTTGTTGACGTGCCAAAGACTGCACCGACTCCTAAATAATCTGCACCATCCTCATATGCTTTTATCGCCGTTTCTACTTCCCTTGCTGAAGCACCAATTATAAAGTCGTCTCCAAGGACTCTCCTTGCAGCACTTACCGGTAAGTCATGTGGTCCTAGGTGAACTCCATCTGCACCTACTGCTTGAGCTATGTCTAACCTATCGTTTATGATAAGTGTTACCCCATGTTTAGCAGTTATTTCTCTTATTGCTACTGCTCTACTATAGAATTCACTTGTGCTCGTATTTTTTTCTCTAAGCTGTACAGTGGTTACACCACCTTTAATTGCCATGGTAACTGCATCTTCTAAGCCGGTATTACACATGCTAGAGTCAGTAACTAGGTAGAGTTTATAGTCGGGTTTAGATTTCATTTATTTTTTTCCTTTTTTCTATTATGTCCGGTGTAATCGCTGAAATTTCATCTATTAATGCCGTTCTGAAACTTCCCGGCTTATTGCCAGCACTCTCTTCAGCAAGCTCGCCCGCTATTCCCATGGTCAGTGTTCCATTGATTGCAGCATCAAGTAGTTTCATGCCTGCTCCTGCATATGTTCCTATTAATGAAGTAAGCATACATCCGGTACCGGTTATTTTCTTCATCATGACACTTCCGTTTTTGATACTGAAAGAACCTACATTACTGAGAATGTAGTCAACTTCTCCGCTGATAACCAGTATGATGTCTTTTGACTTTACAAATTCGTGGTATTCAGGATAGATGGTCGTTTCAGATGTGCTATCCACTCCTCGCGTGGACTTTACTTTCCTTATTAAATAATCGACTTCTGAACTATTACCATGAACGATGTCTAGCTTAATATCCTCTAGGATTTTTTCCAGAAATTCATTTCTAAAGTCTGTTGCTCCTGCGCCTACCATATCAAGAATTACCGGAATTCCCTTTTTATTTGCTGCTTTCCCGGATTTAATCATAGCTTTAAACTTCTTCTTACTCATAGTACCCATATTCAGCACGAGTGCATCTGAATTCTTTGTCATGTCGGCGGATTCTTGACTGTCATCTGCCATTACAGGTGTTCCACCGGCTGCTAGTATGGCATTTGCGGAGTCATTTGCTGTAACATAATTCGTTATTACATGTATTAATGGTTTTATTTCAGATTCCAACTCACTATTTGCATCCAATTCTCTTTTACCACTCAGTAATTCATCCATGGCTTTCAGTCCACCTCTATAAAGAGTGTAGAAGTGATGTGTTGGACCATTTCCTTTTCCTATCTCGAGTGAATGTTCGATTACATTTTGGATATATTTTTTAGCTCGACCCACTGATTCACTCATGCTATAGCCTAGTGCTAGATTTGAAGCAATTGCAGATGATAGTGTACATCCAGTTCCATGGGTGTTCTTTGTATCTATTCGAGTTCCTTCAAATGTACTGAAATCTGTTCCGTCGTAAAGCACATCCGTGACGACTTCAGAATGTCCACCCTTGATAAGGACTGCACTTGGTCCCATTTCTTTTATTTTAATTGCAGCTGTCTTCATGTCCTCAAGATTTTTGATTTTCATATTCGCTATATGCTCAGCTTCCGGAATATTTGGAGTTATTAAATCTGCCATTGGCAGTACTTCTTTTATTAGCACATCTATGGATGATGGGTCCATAAGTGCACAGCCGTTTTTTGCATACATAACAGGGTCAATCACCACATTTTTAGGTTTAAACTCTTTTAAGCTCTTCACTACTGCTCTCATTGTTTTTTCTCCGGATAGCATTCCAATTTTTACACTATCCGTTCCGATGTCTTCGTAAATTGAAAGCATTTGTTTTTCTATAAGCTCGGGCGATACATCTTCATAGTCAATAACTCTACTTGTGTTTTCAGCAACTATAGATGTGACCACACTCATTCCAAATACACCATGAGCTGAAAATGTTTTAAGGTCAGCTTGTATTCCTGCTCCACCACTACAATCGGATCCTGCTATTGTCAATACTTTTTTCACTTTAATCCTCCTCATTAAAAAAGCACTTCAATTATGAAGTGCCGGACAATGCTCCCTACCACCGAATTACCGGTCAGGTTTAAAGGGTTTAGACAAACTAGTCCTTCTCAACGTAATGTTCCCCTGCATCTTCACTATTATTTTATCTTTATATACTGGCATTGTCAAAAGCTTAATCATAGACGAAGTAGGTATCCAGTATTTTTCTTAGTTCATTATAATAAGGTGGATGAGCTTCTTTGCCTGCCAATTGAATTTGTTTACCATTCTTAAAGCCCATAAAAATTGACCAAATATAAGGTTCGGCGGAGCTTTGTTCAATCACGTCTGCAGGCCAGCTTAGAATAAACACTTCATTTATAAGTCTTTCCTTGAGATCTTCCCAAATCTCTGTTGTCACGATATACTCAGCACTTGCATTTGGATCTCCATCTTCATCAAGTGTCCCTTCGATCTCAACCTTTCTCTCTCCCCTTTCCATAAACACGGAGATACGAGTAGTTCCTCCTACCGGAGAATATTCTGTAAATGTGAAATTTTCAAGAGTATGTTGACTTAGTAAATTCGATCCGGGTACATTACCTACTCTTAATCCAAAGTCTGTACCACAATTATTGCAATGATATAATGGATTGCTTTCAAAAAGTACATCCCCACCAAGAATGAATTCCTTATCGTTAAAGTTTGCAGGTGGATATCCATATAGATATTTTCTTGTATCTAAACTCCCACAATTCGGGCATTTTGGGTTACTCATACTTACCTCCTTTGATATTAATTTGAGCAGTGAGGTTGGTAATCTAAAGATCTTAATTAATAGATTTTCGATCTATAAACCTCAGATTCAGTATACTTATTGAATACCCTAGATAAGCAAAATAAAACAATTTAAAGGCCAGGTCATAATTTACATAGTTTTATGTATATTTATAAAATTATCATCATCGGTAGGAAAATAATCCGTCCAGAATTACATACAATTATTTTGCATTTTCTTTGTCACTATGCTTTTAATAATCAATTTTATTAATGACATCGTTTTCTTTCAATAATACTCTTGAAACATTGAAATGAAGTCGTTTTCATGCGTTGACACAGTGTTTTTTCCATGTTATAGTTTAAGTACGAACTAATATTTTTTATAATAGTTATCGAATAATAAATTAGAAAAGGGGGAAGTAAATGAAAAAACGACTTTTAGGTATTATTTTAGCAATGGTTATATTTATTCCTACCATAGTCTCTGCTAATTCACCATCAATTATAAGGATATCCGGTGATGATAGATACCAGACTGCTATTCAGGTTGGTAAGTCAGAGTTTGAAACTGCAGATTATGCAATAATTGCTAGTGGTGAAAACTTTGCGGATGCACTGGTAGGTGGCACACTGGCCGTTCAAACTAAATCACCTCTGTACTTAACCGGTAAAAATAATCTACCTGAAAATTTATTAGAAGAAATTAAAAGACTTAATCCTAGTGAGATTTACCTACTTGGAGGAACTGAATCAATTAGTGAAGATGTTGAATCCCAACTAAATGAAGTAGTAAAAACTACTAGAGTGAGCGGAGCAGATAGATACAAAACCGCTACTAAAGTCATAGAGCTAAGATATGTAATAAATAAAGGAAGCGAAGATGCTTTTACAGCTGACGCAAAACCAACTGATTATCTTGTAAGCGGACTTAAGTTTCCGGATGCTATCTCAGCAGCACCATTGGTTGGTAATCAAGTAGGGAAAGATATATTCGCTACACTTAATCTAGCTGAAAGCAATATTTTCCACCTTGATGCAACCATCATAGGTGGAAGTGAAACGGTAAAAGGCGAAACAGAAAATAGAATTTCCGGATCTAACAGATACCTTACATCTCTACAAGTTGCAAGAGAATACGAAGCAAAGATAGGAAGTTTTGATACAGTTATTCTTGTAAATGGTGACGATTATCCCGATGCACTGGCTGCTTCAGGTGTTTCAGCCGTTCACGGAGCACCAATACTTCTGGTTTCAAAAGACAGAATCCAGGAAGAAGTATTTAACTATATTAAAGCTAAAGCTAAAAACATAATAATAGTTGGTGGACAAAACTCTGTATCATCACTTGTGGAAGAAAATCTACTGTATGCAGAGGATTCAAATTATTCTTACGCCGTTAAAAGTTTAATATCAGATCACGCAAAGGAAACAAGATTAGAATTAACCGGCAATGAAACAGAAGACATACTTGGATTGTTCCTCAATAAGCTAAAGATGGTAGAACTTTCAGAATCCTTTACCAGAGAAAAAGCAGCTGGAATTCTGCTAGGAGAAAACCTTCCGGCATCAATGACAGATTCTGCCCTTAAAAGGGCTGCGGCAATCGTAAGCACAACATCTATTGAGCCTAGTGACATAGCTGATCTTGTAAATGGAGATAAGGATACTGCAAGAGCTGCAATTGATAAACTTGTACTTGCCGCAAATGAGTTTTATTCTGACGAAGTTTCATTTACAGGAGAAAGCAGTGATAACAGAATCTTCTCTAAGTTGGAGAATGCTCTTAATTCAACAGAGCTTTTAATCGGAAATGAAGTTTTTCCTGTCGGTGTGAAGCTAGTTTCTGATGATATCACTACAGGATTTAATGTGAAAAAACAATCTGATATAAACTTTGATCCTGAACTTACCATAGTTTACGGACATAGTGACATAGATCATGCAAAACAGTTAATAGGACTTCTAAGATCCGAAAACATAGAAGCCAACCTGCATTTAGAGACAAAAACTTCAGCGTTTAGATATCTTATTGAGTGGGGTCCAATCCCTGAACCAACGGATTCTTATGAAGTAGTTAAGATTTCAGAAGATTTGTATATTGCAAACGCCAGAGAATTTGACTTAAATATAGAATTCAAAAATACTGAAGATAAAAATAAATTCGATGGTTTAATTAACGAATATGCAAAGAAAAGCTCAAAAAACCCAAATGGAAATGGACTATTAGTAGCTTCTTGGTGGCAACCACTATACTGGTCTATGAACGAAATGCCTGAAGGTTATGAAGAAATAATAGACAACTCTGCTAAAAGTAGCGATTATGTATTCCACAGCTTCACTAAAAAAGACGATTCTAAAAGATTAATAGATGCAATAGAAGAGTTAAAGACCGACTTAATGATTAACACAACTTCTATTTGGGCAAATGATGCATTTATAAGATATCTTGATGGATTATCAGAGTAATAATTAAAAGCATTCTAGCAGAAGACACTGCAAAACATAGACTTTTCTATAATTGAATAGAAATAAAAAACCACTTAATTTTAGAATTAGGTGGTTTTTATGTTGTTCAATTTAGTATAGCTTTTTATCTACTTTCATCCCATAAGCTTAATTTTATAGTACACCATGATAATAAAATTTTTTTAATTTCATAAAAAAACAAAAAGGTAGTTTATGATTCGAAGCTTTAGGCTTCTCTCATAAACAAGGAGAAGTGGAATTCTCCCCTACAAAAAGATTATTTATAAATACCAAAAGACAATGGTAATGGAAGTGAGGGCACATCCTCTACGAAAAACATTTTTGTATTATAAACGACAAGAAACTTGTCGTGTAAATGTAGGGGCGAACTCCGCTTCGACTTTACTTTGAATCTCCTAAACCACTCACATTCTACTAAATTAAATATAATACTAAAATTACTTAATTGATTTATTAAACCATGCCACAGCCGTAGAGGAAGTGCCCTCACTTCCAATTACATAAGCAAAAAATTAAACTACGACAAATGAATTAAAACTAGCACAGTCCACTCAAAAAACGACAGGGGTAGTTTACGAATCGGAGCTACAGGCTCCTCTCATAAACCAGGAGAAGTGGAATTCTACCCTACAAAAAGATTATTTATAAATACCAAAAGACAATGGTAATGGAAGTGAGGGCACATCCTCTACTTTTTATATAAAAAACCTTTAATCAATCTATAAAAAATGACGGGGATTTTTATGATTCGAAGCTTTAGGCTTCTTTCATAATCAAGGATAAGTGGAATTCTCCCCTACGAAAGATTGTTGGTGTAAAAAACCTCGAAAGCGAAGCTTTCGTTCGAAAACTCACCATTCACAACTGTTCTCTCACTACTCTTCCAGCACATTTCCTACGATTAAAATAAAAAATACAGCAATCAACCATTTAAAAACGGCATAAATTATAGATTAGTCTATAACTTATGCCGTCAATTATTATGATTATTTATAGGGCTTTTTCATTTACCTTCCTCGAAGGTTTAATGATTTTACTCATAATCTTTTTTCTACTGCTTCCCAGTCAAGTACATCCCACCAAGCGTCTATATAGTCCGCTCTTTTGTTTTGATATTTAAGGTAGTAAGCATGCTCCCAAACATCTATACCCATAAGTGGTTTTAATCCGTCTGATATAGGGTTGTCTTGGTTTGGATATCCGACTATTTCCAGCTCTCCATCTTTTTGTACAAGCCATGCCCAACCGGATCCAAACTGTCCTAGTGCAGCTTTTTTAAATTCTTCTTTGAACTTATCAATTGATCCAAATTTATTCTCCAAAGCTTCCTTAAGTTTTCCTTCAGGTTCTTTCTTTGGATTGTTACTCATAATGCTCCAATAAATATTGTGGTTGTATGCTCCCCCACCATTGTTTCTAACGGCTTTTTGTATGTCTTCAGGAAGCTCTCTGTAGTCTCTAACCACTTCTTCAAGATCTTTGTTTAGCCAATCATCTTTTCCTTCAAGTGCTTTATTTAAATTATCAACATATGTTTGATGATGTTTAGTGTAGTGAATTTCAACAGTTTGTGCATCAATACTTGGCTCTAGTGCATTGTAATCATAAGGTAGTTCCATTAATTTAAACATTTAAATCCTCCTATATTTTAATGTGTATTAGTCTTCATCATATTCCTTCTATCCGTATGGGATTTCGAGAACTAATGGAATATGTAGTATTGATACTCATTATCACTTCATAATTATATATACCACTAAAATAGAATCCTAAACATCGAAACCCGGAATAAGCAAAAACAAAATTAAATTGGGTATAAATTATATATGGAGGAAGATTATGAAAAAGACAATTCGTAGTGATATTGAAAGAGTCAGAGACTTTTATAAATCGGGCAAGACGAGAAGTATAGATTTCAGAATTGCGCAACTCAGGTCCTTGTATAATACTCTTGATAAGTATGAATCGGAAATTTACGATGCACTTTTAAAGGATTTAAATAAATCGCCACAGGAGTCCTTTATTACTGAACTTGCAATAGTCAAGTCGGAAATTAAGTATATGATTTCTAAAACTAAAAAGTTAACAAGACCTAAACGAGTATTGCCATCTATAGGACAACTTCCCGGGTCTCTTAAGATAGTTAAAGAACCCTATGGAAGCGTCCTGATTATTTCCACTTGGAACTACCCAATACAACTCGCATTACTACCTCTGGTTGGAGCTATTGCAGCCGGGAATACAGTTGTTTTAAAACCATCAGAGTACAGTCCTGAAACTGCATCTCTTTTGAAGGTGATTTGTGACGAAGCTTTTGATAGTGGACTCGTAAGTGTTATCCTTGGCGGTAGAAGCGAAAACGAAGAGCTTCTTGCTAGTCAATTTGATTATATATTTTTCACCGGTAGTACGAATATGGGAAAGGTGGTTATGAAAGCTGCAGCAGAGAACTTAACTCCACTCACTCTTGAACTTGGAGGAAAGTCCCCTTGTATCGTAGACAAAAATGTAAATATAAAAGAGACTGCAAAGAGAATACTATTCGGTAAATTAATAAATGCCGGTCAGACTTGCATTGCACCTGACTATGTCTATGTTCATTACGATATAAAGCAAGAACTAATAAGTGAATTACTAGACGGAATAAAAGCTGCGATACCAAGTGAAGAATACTTTGAAAAAAGTTTCGGTAAAATTGTCAATAACAAGCATTTTAATAGACTGGTATCCCTTTTAAAAAACCAAAATTCCATTACAGCATTGGACCAAAAACTATATGATTCGGATACTCAGATGATGAGACCTGTAATCATTGATGAACCTTCGCTTGATAGCGATGTAATGATGGAGGAAATCTTTGGGCCCATACTACCCATTATCACATGGTCAAGTGAAGACGAGCTCATAAATGTCATAAATAACAAACCTAAACCTCTATCCATGTACATCTTTTCTAATGATAATCAATTCATAGACAGTATTATTCAAAGAGTGGATAGCGGAGGTGTATGTATAAATGATACCCTGCTCCATATATCCTCAAATAGATCTCCATTCGGCGGAACCGGTCCTTCCGGAATGGGAGCATATCACGGAAAGTGGAGTATCGATACATTTAGTAGAGAAAGAACTGTTCTGAGGAAGTCTTGGCACTTCGATGTACCGTTCAGACATCATCCTTATTCCGAGAAGGCTTTTGATTTTCTTAGAAGACTACTCGGTTAATAGTTTTTATGTAAGAACAGTAACACCGAGTATGGATTTCCATACTCGGTGTTTTTAGTTCTTTGTCTTATCATGGCAAATTTCAGATGATGGACAACCACTACATCCGCAACCGCATGAACTTTCGCCGGCTTTTCGTTTTTTAGCTCTTGATCTAAGAATTAATACTATAGCTAAAAAAATTATTCCTCCAACTAAAATATTACCTAGGTTTTGCTGAATTGTACTTAACATAATGTTCTCCTATTTTATTGTACTGATCGTGCTGCTTTAAGTTCTTTAACCGACTTAGCAGGTTTGAAAAGTCTATACAATAGAAATGCTAGGATAAACAGTGCAATTGCAGATGATATGCTAAAGCCTGAACCTTGTAAAAGTAGTCCTATTTGATAGACTATAAGCGATACAGAATATGCAAAAAGCGTTTGATATCCCACAGCAAATAGGGTCCATTTGTATGAGTTCATCTCTCTTCTTGTAGCTCCTATGGCTGCAAAGCATGGTGCACATAGCAGGTTGAAAATTAGGAATGAATAAGCAGCTAGCGGTGTGTATACAGCTCTCATATTGTTCCAGATCTGCCAACCATTTTCAGCTACTTCCTCAAATCCACCAAACAGTACTCCAAAGGTTCCAACTACATTTTCTTTTGCAATAAGTCCCGTAACAGTCGCTACTGCCGCTTGCCAGTTTCCGAATCCGAGCGGTGCAAAGATCCATGCAACGGCATTTCCAACCACTGCAAGTATACTATTGTCCATCTCTACTTTACCAAAGCTTCCATCCTGCCATCCATAAGATGAAGTAAACCATACGAGAATGGTTGCAAGCATTATTATTGTTCCTGCTTTTTTTATAAATGACCATCCTCTTTCCCATGCCGATTTAAGCACATAATCAACTCTAGGCAGGTGATACGCCGGTAACTCCATTACAAATGGTGCCGGATCTCCTGAAAACATAAATGTCTTTTTAAGTATAATACCTGAGATGATAACCGCAGCTACTCCTATAAAGTATGCACTTGGTGCAACCCACCATGCTCCACCAAACATAGCACCTGCAATGAGCGCAATGATCGGAAGTTTTGCACCACATGGTATAAATGTCGTCGTTATAATCGTCATCTTTCTATCCCTATCCGACTCTATGGTTCTGGACGCCATAATTCCAGGTACAGAACACCCAGTTCCAATTAGCATCGGAATAAATGATTTTCCAGATAGACCAAATTTCCTAAAAATTCTATCCATTATAAATGCAATTCTAGCCATGTAACCGCAACCCTCTAGAAAAGCCAAGAATAAAAATAATACAAGCATTTGTGGAACAAAACCCAGTACTGCTCCTACTCCTGCAACTATTCCATCAAGTACAAGGCTTTTAAGAGTGTCGTTGACATTTAAGCTATCCAATATATTCTCTACCGTAGTAGGTATTCCGGGAACCCAAGGTCCAAATTCGCTATAATCAGGCTCTTCAACGGACTTTGAAACTAAGTACTCGCTATGATCTACGTCAACCGTCTCTTCTAAATTTCCTTCTTCATCCCTAATTTCTGCTTTTGCAACTAAGTCTTTTGCTTCTTCAGCCTCCAGACCTGCTTCATCAGCTGCAGATTCAAAGGACTCAACTTTATTTTGAGCTAATTCGTATTCACCAAGTTTTTCTTCATATGCTGAACTTCCTCTTCCAAATAAGAAGAAGCCATCTCCAAAAAGCTGTTCATTTGTCCAATCAGTTGCCCAAGTTCCAACGGTTGTTACTGACATATAGTATACAATGAACATTACAATTGCGAATATAGGTAATGCTAAAATCCTGTTAGTAACAACTCTATCAATTTTATCAGATGTGCTTAATTTACCGGCATTCTTCTTCTCATAACAGCCATCTATAATTCCTGCGATGTATTCATATCTTTCAGAAGTTATAATGCTTTCAGAATCATCATCCAGTTCTTCTTCTGTCTTTACGATATCCCTTTCGATATGTCTTAACTTGTCAACTCCCGGATTGAGTTTCTCCCTTATTTTCTGGTCTCTTTCAAAAAGTTTAATCGCATACCATCTTTGCTGTTCACTTGGAAGTTCATGTAAAGCCTCTTCCTCAATGTGTGCAATGGCATGTTCAACTGCACCGCTATATCTTCTAACAGGTACGCTTTTCTTGTTCGATGCTGCATCAACAGCTATGTTTGCTACTCTATCAACTCCATCGCCATTAAGAGCTGAAATCTTTATTACTTCGCAATTTAGCTCCTTGCTAAGTTTTTTCTCGTTCAATATGTAACCCGTTTTGGCCATTACATCCGCCATATTTACAGCTACAACTACCGGTAACCCAAGTTCAGTAAGCTGAGTTGTTAAGTATAGGTTTCTCTCGAGGTTTGTTCCATCCACAATATTCAAAATGGCATCCGGTCTTTCCTCTACTAGATAATCTCTTGAAATTACCTCTTCCAATGTGTAAGGTGATAGACAATAAATCCCCGGTAAATCTACTATCACAACATCTTTTTTTCCTTTTAGTTTTCCTTCTTTTTTCTCAACTGTGACACCTGGCCAGTTACCCACATATTGGTTTGAACCGGTTAGTCTATTGAAAAGAGTCGTCTTCCCACTATTGGGGTTTCCGACTAATGCAATTTTTATTCCCATAATCTTCTCCCTTTATTAGTTTTAGCTAACTATAGCTTAAATTTAAATTACCTCAATTAGTTCGGCATCAGCTTTTCTAATCGATAGTTGATAACCCCTAACCTTTACCTCTATTGGATCTCCCAACGGTGCTAATTTTTCTAACTTAATATCCGTACCTTTTGTAATTCCCATATCCATGATACGTCTTTTTATAGCACCTTCTCCATGAAGTTTAACAACTTTAACCGTTTCTCCTACGGCTGTTGTCTTTAGTGTTTTCATCTTATCCCTCCCTTAAACCATTATTTTCATAGCTAAATCTTTATTTATTGCAATTCTGGACTCCATTACCTGTACAATCAAATTACCATCGATGGAAGAAATTATCGTAACAACATCTCCGGAGATAAACCCCAGGTTTTCTAGATGCATTCTAACTTCTTTACTTCCCCCGATTCTCTGTACAATGTGCTTAACTCCAATATCTGCAAATGCCAAAGGAACCATAAATTTCCTCCTCAAATAATTGCTTCCTATTATCTAAAACCGGTAACAACAAAGATTTTATAAACACTATTTTATATGTACCAGCTTTTGATAATAATTATCATATACATGTTAGCACCTTCTAACCGGATTGTCAACTCTTTTTATAATTAATCAGCATAATATGATATAATAGAACCATAGAATCATTTAGAATAGATAAAGGAGTTGATTTCAATTAAAGTTTTAGAATCTGCTGAAAATTATTTGGAAACCATTTTAATAATGACAAAAAGAAATGGATCAGTGAGATCAATCGACATTGCAAACGAACTCGACTATTCGAAACCTAGCGTTAGCGTTGCAATGAAGAACTTAAGAGAGAGTGACTGTATCACTGTTGATGAAGGTGGTTATATACACTTAACTCAAAAAGGTCTCGGAATTGCTAAAATGATTTACGAAAGACATGTAATTATAAGCGAATGGCTTCAAAGCATAGGTGTCGATGAAAAAACAGCAATAGAAGATGCTTGTGCAATAGAACATGTAATCAGTGCTACAAGCTTTGAAGCTTTTAAAAAGTTTATTAACAAGGATAAATAAAAATAACGCCTTCAGCATGCTGAAGGCGTTTGGTTTTAATAACTTACGTAATTAAGTGGATCTTGGTGCACTCCGTCCACTCTTATTTCAAAATGTAAATGCGGTCCCGTTGATAGACCGGTCGATCCAACATATCCTATGACCTGTCCCTTTTCAACGTATTGACCTTCCCATGCTGCATATTCAGACATATGTGCATAAAGAGAAGTTATCCCGTTGCCATGGTCTATGATGATACACTCACCATATCCTCCATTTTCTCCTGCCAGTACTATTGTTCCTGATTCGGTAGCTACTATCGCTTCACCTGTTCCCGCTCCAATATCAAGACCCCAGTGCTGTTCCATGGTACCTCTTATAGGATGAACTCTTACTTCAAAGTAATCAGTTATGTATCCGCTCGTTGGTACCGGCCAAGCAAATCCGGAAGTTATTGGTTGATTTGTCTGTTCTGGCTCTTCTTCAGGGAGCGTTTCTGCTCCAAGCTGTACTGTTTCATCCAGTACCGCTGATTTATCGTTTACAACCTCGCTTATTTGTTGTTCAACGATTGGTAACACACTTTCTTCTCCTCCGACTATATATACCTTGTTGTAATGTTTTACAGTTTAAAGCACTATCTCAGAAGCGTAGCTTCCGTCGATTAGCATAAGCTGTGCATCCATTACGTCTAAAACTCCACCGGCAGATAAGGCATCTGCAAAGTTTCCATTTGATGCTACGATAAGATTTGATTTTCTAGGCATAGTTTCAAAAATCTTAACTGCATTTACTTCAGTGCTTCCTGTGTTTATTCTGTAGGTATTAGCCTGGTTTTCAAGAGCATTTTCTCCAACTATATACTTTACATTAAATTCATTTAGATGACCTACATCATCACTTAATTTTAATCCTATGTTTTTTGTTTTTAAAAGATTCGCAGTAATCAATGCGTCTTTGTAATCTCTTCCGGTAACAACTGCCACTGTATCTAGCCCTGCGTATTGAGTTACTACATTTGAGGTTTCGTACCTATTTTGTCCGGCAAGACGAGTAACATTGTAATTTTGTCTTAATCCATTTTCTAAATCGCTAGATACTGAATTTACTCCTCCTACTATTACTACCTCCGTTACGCCTAGTCTGGTAAATTCTGCATTTAGTGATTCTAAACTACTTGAAAGATAAATAGGTGCTCCAATCTTTGCAGAAAGTGAACCTGCACTTAATGAGTCCGGGTAATTTTGTCCATTGACTACGATTGCAGTATTAGCCCAACCAAAATAATTATTTAGTTTTATCGAAGTTTCATATCTGTTGCTACCACTAATTCTAGTTACATTGCCACTTGCTCTTACAGTATTTGGCACCAGTATGAATGCTGCTATTAAAAAAGCAATTACTAGCAATTTTCTAAAATATCGCTGCATTGTATACACCCCTAACCTTTGTTACAAAATGATTACAAATTGATTACAATTTGATTACAATACTGATTATACCCGTCGATTTTTTTAGTGTCAATTAATTATTACTCTAACAGAATAAAATTATGATATGTTAACTATCTGTAACAATTAATTCAAACATTATCAGATGCGTCTAATATGTTATTTCCATATGATTATCAAGTTATTCATATTATTGAATTAGCACGTAGATTTTCAAACACTGTACTTAAGGTATATATAGAAAACGGTGTTTGTTTAAAAAAGTAAATATTCAAGATGCCTATTTATCAATAAATCTACCTAAATTATATTTTTTATATTGCGTACGTTATATTTGTCTGAGATATTGATGCGTATTAATTGTCAGCTCTGTACAATTCAATTTTTATGATATTCTCAAAATATAGGTATGTACTACTGATTTTATTAATAACTTTTTCAATTTTTCAATGAAAAAAGGATGCTAAATACACCCTTTAAATTTCAACTTGACCCGTTTTCATAATATTATTTGTGGTTCTTATTGCACACATCTTTCCGCACATGGAGCAGCTGTTAATGTCCTCCGGTGGTTTACTTTCGAAATAATCTCGTGCTTTTTCCCCATCTATTGCAAGCGAAAACATCTTCTCCCAATCTAGAGCATTTCTCGCTCTACTCATTTCATCATCTATATTACGAGCCCCTGGCACTCCCTTAGCTATATCAGCGGCATGTGCTGCAATTTTTGATGCAATGATTCCCTCTTTAACATCAGAGTAGTCGGGAAGTCTTAAATGCTCTGCAGGTGTTACATAGCATAGGAAGTCGGCTCCATATGTTGCTGCTATAGCTCCACCTATTGCCGCTGTGATGTGGTCATAGCCCGGTGCGATGTCGGTTACTATTGGCCCCAGTACATAGAACGGTGCGCCATGACAGAGCTTTTTCTCTATTTCCATATTTGCAGCAATTTCGTTAAGTGCCATATGTCCGGGGCCTTCAATCAGAACTTGTACCCCATGTTCCCATGCTCTTTTAGTTAGTATACCAAGTTCTATAAGTTCTGATATCTGTGATGCATCTGAGCTGTCATGCAAGCATCCCGGTCTTAGCGAATCACCTATGCTTATCGTTACATCGTATTCTCTTAGCAGTTCCATCAATCTATCATAATGCTCATAGAAAGGATTTTCCTGTCCTGTCATCTCCATCCAGGCGAATATCAGAGAACCCCCTCTTGAAACAATATTGGTAATCCTTTTTGACTCTTTGAAATAGCTTAGAGTTCTTCTATTGATTCCGGCATGGATCGTCATAAAGTCCACACCTTCCTTTGCTTGATGCTCAATGACTTTAAAGAAGTCATCAACACTGATGTCCTCTAGCTTCTTTTCCAAGTAGCCAATAGCATCGTACATTGGAACTGTACCAATCATTAGTGATGATTTTTCTATAAGTTCTTTTCTAAAACTAGCAGTTTTTCCGTAATTACTCAGATCCATGATTGCATGTGCTCCAAGTTTTTCTGCTAACTCTACTTTTTTCCATTCTTCATCGTATCTACAATCATCTTTAGATACTCCGAGGTTTACATTGATTTTAGTTTTAAGCCCTGTTCCAATTCCTTCGGCACTGAGACTAGTATGGTTAATATTTGCCGGTATTGCAATAGTTCCATTACTGACCCTTTCTAATAGTTCTTCTTTTGTAATCACTTCTTTTTCAAGTACCGATTCCATCTGTGGAGTTATTTCTCCATTTCTAGCTGCTTCAATTTGCGTTTTATACATTTTTTTCCTTTCTTATTGGATATACCAATTCTAAGTGTTTTTTATATATGACTATGATTATTATTTAGCGTTTCAAGTACTCCTGTCTTTTGTATTCCTTTGATAAGAACAACTCCTAAAAGAGCACCTACTGCTGTGCTTATTAAAAATGGAATTACAAAAGCAAATGCTGCTACTTCCCTACCCATAACCAATGCAGCTACAGGATATGCAGCAAGTGCACCCAGGATTCCCGTTCCAAAAGCTTCCCCAAAGTATGCCATGCTAAGCTTTTTAGTTTGATGATATAGCAGACCACTAAGAAGAGCTCCAATCATGGATCCGGGAAACGCTAAAAAACTTCCGGTGCTCATCAACACTCTAATTAGTGATGTTGCAAATGCTATTGATACTGCATAAACCGGCCCCAAGAGAACAGCGGAAAGCACATTAATCATATGCTGTATCGGAAAGCATTTTGCCGCTCCTATAGGAATGTAAAAAAATGACAGGGCAACGCCCATTGCGATAAAAAGTCCGGATGTGGACAATTTTTTAATTGACATAAAAAAATCCCCTTTCTTAAAAGGGGAGACATGTGAAAAAGAAGTATAACAAATAAATCTTCCCTACGTTGGCATTATCCAAATCAGGTACGGTCGAGGCATAGCCTCCTCTCAGCCTTTCACAAGCTCCCGGTTATTTACTATACTATCTTATCACTACATGGTAGTTATTACAAGTTGTTTTTTACTCATCTTAAACTTTTATTTCTCAACAAAGTTTAAAATGTCATCATATACTTGCTGCTTTTCTCTTTCATTTAAAATTTCATGTTTCATATTTTGGTATAATATGCTTTCAATGCTAAGGTATCCTACTTTTTTAAGAGAATCTATCGAATCTTGAAGACCTTTGGTTCCACCAATTATAGGATCGTCAATACCTGAGACAAAAAGAATCTTTAGCTCAGGATTTTTCACTTTGTATCCGTTATAATTATGGAGCTCTTCTACTGATTTAAACATGGTATAGTTACCACCATTTGTGTACTTAAAACCACACAACGGATCATTTCTGTAATCCATAATAGCTTCCTCATTATAGCTAAGCCAGTCATCATCATGCCCCACCTTGTTTAGACTTGTAAGTATCCTGCTAAAACCTAAGCCTCCTGAAGAAGAAACCACCATCTTTGATATGCCCACTCCAATTTTGATGATATTTATATAGTTTGGAGCACCTGAAAGTATGAGGTGCGTGTATAGTTCGTCGTGGTCTTGTATAAATTTCCTTGCAATCATAGTTCCGAATGAATGTCCAAAGAGTATTACGGGAACCGCGGGATATTCTTCTTCTATATAAGACCTTATGGTCAGCACGTCTTTAACGACTTGGTCCAAGCTATCCATATGTCCTATCGGATAAGAATTATTAATGGACTCACCATGCCCTCTATTGTCTGCAATAACAGCAGCATACCCATGATCTACTAAAAAGTTACAAAAATCATCATATCTGTTTTTATGCTCTGATGCTCCATGGATTAGGTGAAACACTCCTTTAGGATTGTCTACTGAGTACTCTCTTAACGACAACATAAGCCCATCATATGCTGCAATTTTTTTCTCTATCATTTTTTTCTCCTTTTACGCTCTATTTAAAGAAGGTTCTTTTTCTTAAAGTAATATAAACAAGCCGAAGTTATAAGTATACTAAATACAATCACGTATTTATAACCATGTTCCCAAGTCAGTTCCGGCATATTTGTAAAGTTCATTCCATACCATCCCACAAGAAGTGTTAGTGGCAAGAAAATAGTTGCCACTACGGTAAATATCTTCATGACCTTATTCAAGCTGATGTCCATCTGTGCCTGATATGACTCTCTTACCTGTGCTGTGTATTCTCTAAGTAGCTGTATATTTGAACTATACCTATTTACTCTGTTTTCTATAAATTTGAAATATTTAATATCCGCTTCATTCAGAACATCATTATCGTTTTCGACTAGCATTTCACAAAAATCTACAAGCTGCTCATAGTTGCCATAAAGCTCGAGAAGAACGTGGTTTAGTTCTGAAATCTTGTGTATGGTATCTTCTTTGTAAGTGTCTTGTAAAACTTCATTATCGATTTCTTCAACTTCTTTTCTAAGTACTTCATAGATGGCAACATGACTACTAATAAGATTTTTAAGAAAGTTATTTATAAATCTTCCGGGAGAAGTTGACTCAAACTCGCTATTTACAGCAAAATCAAAAGCTCTTTTTATCGAAGCATCTTTATCCTTGATGTCGATGATTACAAATCTATTCTTCTCGATGTAGATTCCAATCTGATCTCTCTCACCAAAAATATCATCTATATTTATAAGATTGATAATACCAAAGGTGTACTTTTCCCTTACCATCAAGGTGTTTTGAATAAGTCTAAATTCCTCACTTAGTGCGGTATAAACCCTCTCAGGAATATGAAGAATATCATCATAGGCCTCAAGCTCTTTTATTGACAGATAACCTACATAGTAGTCCATATCCTCCAGCTTACCTTGAAAGCCCTCTAATTCAATTTGCTCAAAACCTGTATCAGTATCGTATTTATAGATATAATTCATACGAATCAGCTCCCTACTTATTTCTGTAGTTTTTTATTATCTTTTCAAGCTCTGTAAAGTTGGCAATTCCTTCATTTTCAGTTCTTCTTAAAATAATCGGTATAACTCCGGTTTTTTTACATGCATCAATCTTTTCATCAAAGCCGCTGTTTTCGCCACTTTCTTTCATGACCATGTATTCAATTCCATAAAAGTTTATGGTAGCAATATTTAAATCTAGATCAGCAGGTCCAACCATACAGATTAGGTTTTTCATCGATACTCCTGCATCCTCTGCAATTTTTAGGCTGTCTATTAGTGGAAGTATTCTATAGATATGTTTGCTATTTCCCCGAACGTTTTCAAATATTTTAATATCTTTAGAACCGGTTGTAAAGAGGATGGTAGCCTCTATATCCTTAATTATACCCAATAATTCATCCATGGTCTCTGCAATTATGCCATAATCAGAGACTAAAGGGCTTCTATTGAATCTATAGTAGTTTGTATTTGTATTTTTTGATGCATTTACTGCATTAACGGTAACTTCATTTGCATAGGGATGTGACATATCTATAATAAGTTCAATACCTTTTTCGAGGATTAACTTTTCCATATCCACTTGGTTTAGTCTACCAACCAAAACATCAGTATCCCCAACCAAACTCTTTCCAAAGTCAGTTGTAACGGTAATGATTAAGTCTTCTTTATTATCTAAACTTTCAATAAACTTCCTAGCATCGGAAGTTCCGCCTATTATCCAAATCATTTATTCTCATATCCTCTAGGTGTCACCATTTTACCATCTATAATTCTCGTACTGGAATTCCCGATTATAACAAGGCTTAACATATCGACAATTTCGTAATCAATCGACTCAATATCGGTAATAGTGATTTCGATTCCGCTTCTTCCTGCATTCTTAACTATTCCAACAGGAGTTTTCCCCGGCCTGTGCTCCGATATTAATTCCATTGCCATCTTTAAATAATGCGGTCTACTTTTTGATCTTGGATTATAAAGACCAATTACAAAGTCACCCTCCGCTGCTAGTGCAAGCCTCTTTTTAATAAGCTCCAGTGGGGTTAATAAATCTGATAGACTTATGATAGCAGTATCATGCATAAGTGGAGCACCAAGCTCAGCAGCCGCTGCAAAAATAGCACTTACCCCCGGGATTACAACGATTTCAATCTCCCGAGTAAGCCCCAGCTCCTCAGCGATCTCATAACATGGTCCTGCCATCCCATAAAGCCCGGCATCCCCGGTACTAATTATGGAGGTAGTCTTCCCACTAGCAGCAGACTGCACCGCATAAGTGCATCTTTCAATCTCCTTGGTCATACCGCTGGTGTAAACCTCAGCAGCATCAAGGTCCACGACATCTCTAATATATTCTAAATATGGTGTGTAAGATGTTATAACATCCGAATCATTTAATGCAGCAATAGCATCACCGGTAATAGAACCCACACCACCCGGACCTATTCCTATAATATAAAGTTTTTTCATTTATTCACCTTTGTTTATAAGTTTATTTTGTGTCTATCATCTACGATTTCATTTTATAATAAATTTTCGTAGGGGAAGTGCAGGAGGAGTAGTGAGAGAACGGTTGTGAGTGGTGAGTTTTCGAACGAAAGCTTCACTTACGAGGTTTTTATCCCAATAATCATTCGTAGGGGAAGTGCCCTCACTTCCATTTCTTTGTCTTTTAATTTTTATATAAATAATCTTTTGTAGGGGAGAATTCCACTTCTCCTTGTTTATGAGAGAAGCTTAAAGCTTCGAATCATAAACTACCTTTTTATGTTTTCATGTAATTTAAAACAAAATTTTATTTCCATGATGCACTTTAATTTGTAGCTAAGCTAATTGGAAGTGTGGGCACTTCCGCTACTTTAGTTGCATGGTTTGATTAACCAATTTATATAATGTAAGATTAGCTTTAATTCTATAGAATGTGCATGATTTAGGTGATTTATGGAAAGGCGAATCAGAGTTCGCCCCTACATCTAACACGACAGGTTTCTTGTCGTTTGTAATACATGAATGTTTTTCGTAGAGGATGTGCCCTCACTTCCATTTCCATTGTATTTTGGTTTTTATATAAAAAATCTGTAGCGACGATCCCCTGCATGGCCAATTAATTATGAGAAACTAAAGGTTCGAATCATTTAACATAATTACAACTTGTTCGGAGCCTTTCTTTAGTCTTTTGTCTTTTTATCTTTTTCTAATCTCTCACTTCTTACTTCTCATTTCTCATTTCTAATTTTCGCTATCGCCAATGTAATGTCATTCTTTGCAACCCTCTCAACTACCAACTCGCCACCGCTTAAGCAAGCAGCCGGTTCGGCTACTGCTCCTACTCCGGTGACTTTTTTTACAAAGTCTGAGGATTTAAAATTGTGTTCCACTGTTTTTAACTCATCAGCCGAATAAAAGACAGGTTCTATTCCATAATGCTCGGCAGCTTCCAATAAACCAATTTCGTCAACCTTTAAATCAATCGAATAAATGCCCGCTATCCCTTCTATATGAAGCTTCTGTTCTTTAAATG
>JAEZWM010000020.1 GCA_023443025.1 Bacillota bacterium | reverse complement strand
GAAGTAAGAATAATAAATCAATAAAATCAATTTATGCTAGATTTAAATTAATAGAATGTGCTTGGTTTAAAAGACTCAAAGTAAAGGAGAATCGGAGTTCTCCACTACATTTAGCACGACAAGTTTCTTGTCGTTTGTTTTATAAAAAATTTTTTCGTAGCGGAAGTGCCCTCACTTCCATTCATTTCGCTGTTTTTTACCCATCGCCCACTACCCAAAACTCACTACCATTACAAAAGAGCTCACGTTACCATGAGCTCAGAGTTTTGATAAAAACAGTATCTTCACTAATTAATCCAACTTCGGAAGTCTTAAAATTATTAACAGTCCAAAGATAAACAGTGGCAGTATACCAAGTATTGAGTATCTAGCTACTCCGGTTATATCGGTTACTAGTGCCATGATCAGTGGTCCGAAAATTGCTGCGAACTTTCCAAATATATTATAGAATCCGAAGAACTCGTTTGAGTTTTCTTTTGGTATTATCTTTGCAAAATAGGATCTTGATAATGCCTGAATTCCACCTTGAGCGGATCCTACAAGTGCTCCTAGCACAAATATATGTGTAACGCTGGTAATAAAGTATGCAAACACAACTGATATTATATACGTAATTATACCTACTATTATCATAAATCTCGTTCCATACTTTTGACTTAGTCTACCATATATAAGTGCTGCAGGAAATGCTATGATTTGAATTATAAGTAAAATTCCTAGCAGTAAAAACATATCCAGACTATCTCCACCGAGTACAGTTTGGGAGTATGGCACTACCATTCTTATAATTGTATCTACACCATCGATGTATAAAAAATACGCAATTAAAAATGTAAATACTATCTTATGCTGTCTAATATTGCTAAGTGTATCAAAAAGTCGCTTAAAACTATTTTTAACCGGATTTGGTTCTATGTCTACACCATATATCTGATTGACATTTCTAAGCATTGGTATCGTAAATATCGCCCACCAAACAGCTGTAATTACGAATCCTAACTGATAGCCCACAAACTTATCCATTCCAAGAAGATATACCACCGCCAGTGAAATCCCAAAAGGAAGCACACTTGCGATATAGCCATATGCAAATCCACTTGTAGATACATAATCCATTTTATCTTCAGTGGTAACGTCTACTAAAAAAGCATCATAGAAGATATTTGCTCCAGAAAAACCTATGGCCGTCAAAACATATAAAAATACCAATAATTGCCATACACCATATGGAACTAGAGCAAGTGCTCCTGTCGTAACAACCCCTAGCATAAAAAATACAAGGAAGAACTTTTTCTTGTAGCCCTTGTAATCAGCTATTGTTCCTAGAATAGGACTAAGAACTGCAACTATTATACTTGCAAGTGAGTTAAAATATCCCAGATCCATACTTTGTCCTGTTTTAAACATTCCAAAATAAACAGGTAGTAGTGCAGTGGTAATCGCCATCGAATAGGCTGAGTTTCCACAGTCATACAGAATCCAGCTCCATTCTTTTTTATTTAATTTACCCATCCCCTACCTCCATAAAAATATTTAATGAATATCAATTTAATTATATCATACCATTAAAGCCTCTTATAATTCTAATATGTTAAATTTACGCAAAGATTCTTTCATTAATCATGAAATCATTTTCATTTAACCTAAAACATACTAATTCTTTTTTTATTAATAATATATTATTAATTAATATTAATTTATATTGACTTTCGCTTTTTTCATTGTTATAATTAAATCATCTGATAAATTTTTATTATATTTGATGTTAATAAAAATATTTCAATTAGTTTTTGAAAATGAAAACCTTTTTACTAGAATTTAGGAGGAAACTAAATGACATTTAAGTATGTACCTGAACCATTTAGAATTAAAATGGTTGAAACAATCAAGATGCTATCTCGTGAAGAGAGAGTTGAAAAGATCAAAGAAGCAAAATACAATATGTTTAACTTAAGAGGTGAAGATGTTTATATCGACCTTTTAACTGACAGCGGAACCAATGCTATGAGTTCAAAGCAGTGGGCTGGCGTTATGGAAGGTGACGAAGCATATGCCGGTGCTAAATCTTACTTTAAGCTAGTAGAAGCCGGTCAAGATATATTCGGATACGAATTCATCCAACCTGTACATCAAGGAAGAGCTGCAGAGAAAGTTCTATTCCCTCTTATGATGGGTCCGGGTAAGGTTGCTATTTCTAATATGTTCTTTGATACTACCAGAGCACATGTTGAAATCGCAGGAGCAAGAGCTATAGACTGTGTAGTTGCGGAAGCTAAAGATCCTTCAAAAAGAGCACCATTCAAAGGAAATATGGATGTTGAAAAGCTTGAAAGAATCATAAACGAGCATGGAGCAGAAAATGTTGCTCTAATCGTAATGACAATAACAAATAACTCAGCAGGTGGACAACCTGTTTCTATACAAAACTTAAAAGAAGTTTATGAAGTAAGTAGAAAGTACAATATACCTTTAGATATAGACGCTGCTAGATTTGCAGAAAATGCGTATTTCATTAAGCAAAGAGAAGAAGGATATGCTGATAAGAGCATAAAAGAAATAATAAGAGAGATGTTCAGCTATGCAGACTCTTTCACTATGTCAGCTAAAAAAGATGCCATCGTAAACATGGGTGGTTTAATCGGAATCAAAAACGATGCAGATCTATACCAAAGAGTTAAAGGAAATACCATCTCATTTGAAGGATTTGTAACCTATGGTGGTCTTTCAGGAAGAGATCTTGAAGCATTATCAATCGGTCTTTATGAAGGTATTGATGAAGATTATTTAAAATACAGAATTGGTCAAATGGAGTACTTTGCAGCAAAGCTTGATGAAGCAGGAATTGCTTATCAATCACCTGTTGGTGGTCATGGTCTTTTCATAGATGCAGCAGCTCTACTACCACATCTAAAATACACAGACTTCCCTGGTCATGCCCTTGCTGTACAACTTTATATTGAAGCGGGAATTAGAACTTGTGATATCGGTTCATACATGTTAGGTAATGATCCCGACACCGGTGAGCAGTTAGAATCTGAATTCGAATTCACTAGATTTGCAATTCCAAGAAGAGTTTATACCCAAGCTCATATCGATATAATGGTAGATGCACTAATCAAGATCAAAGATAATTCTTCAGAAGTTCCTGGTTACCAAATAACTTGGGAACCTCCTATTCTAAGACATTTCCAAGCACATTTAGTTCCTAAAAAATAATAAAGTTAAACACCAAGAGTGATCTCCACTCTTGGTGTTTATAAAAATTATATGAAAACGTTTTGACAATATTTTTAACTTTACCGGTTTAAATTAAATGATTTTTGTGATACTATAATGATTAATATTAAAATAAAGGAGTGATAAAATGGTTGACAAGTCTTCTAAACGAGATCATTGGAACTCGCGGTTAGGTTTTATCCTGGCATGTGTTGGTTCAGCAGTGGGGATGGGAAATATTTGGCTATTCCCATATAAGACGGGAGTTAACGGTGGAGCAGCATTTTTAATTCCATACTTCCTGTTTGTAATTATACTCGGTTATACCGGCGTTATAGGAGAAATGACTCTAGGTAGAGCTTATCAAAGTGGTCCAATGGGAGCTTTTAAAAAGTCCTTTGAAAAACGTGGACATGGATTTGGACATATTATTGGACTTATCCCTGTACTTGGATCAGTCGGAATTGCTATAGGATATGCGGTAGTTGTAGGATGGATACTTAGATTTACAGTTGGATCATTAACAGGAGCAGTAACAGGCGCAGCTGATTCCGGTGCTTACTTCGGGATGATAGCCGGCCCTTATGGTAGTTTAGTTTGGCATGTACTTGGACTTATCATAACTTTTGCAATAATGATCATGGGCGTATCATCAGGAATTGAAAAGGTTAATAAATTTATGATGCCTGCATTCTTCTTACTATTTATAGTACTTGCAGTAAGAGTTTTCTTCTTACCGGGTTCTTCAGCAGGTTATGAATTTCTTTTTAAACCTGATTGGTCTCTATTATTAAAACCAATGACATGGGTATATGCATTGGGTCAAGCCTTTTTCTCACTATCTCTAGCGGGCAGTGGAACTGTGGCTTACGGCTCATATTTATCCCCGGATGAAGACATACCACATAGTGCTAAATACGTAGCCCTTCTGGATACTATCGCAGCTATGCTTGCTGCTATGGTAATTATACCGGCAGTATTCGCATTCAATCTAGAACCGGGTGCAGGACCACCACTTATGTTTATAACTATGCCTGAGGTATTTAAAGCAATGCCGGCAGGACAATTATTCTCAATAATCTTCTTTGTAGCAGTGCTTTTTGCAGGAATAACTTCTCTTATGAACTTGTTTGAAACAGCAGTAGAGACACTAGAAAACTACTTTAAACTTTCAAGACTGGTTTCTATTGTTATAATGGCTGTACTGGGTTTTGCAGTTGGAGTATTCTTAGAAGATGGAAGTAAACTAGGTGACTGGATGGATATGGTAAGTATTTACCTAATCCCACTTGGAGCATTACTTGCTTCGATTGTATTCTTCTGGGTTAATGGTGATGACTTCGCCAAAGAACAAGCTTCAATTGGAGCATCAAAACCTCTAGGAGATAACTTTATATTTATGGGTAAATATGTATTCTGTGGACTTACAGCATTTGTATTCATAATTGGACTATTTGTAGGTTCAATAGGATAGTTCCCCTAAAATAAAGAAGGCTAGCGAATTCGCTAGCCTTCTTTATTTTAGTCTACTCCGACTAATACATTAGTTGCTTTTATTACAGCATATGCTTCCTTGCCAACTTCAAGTCCTAATTCTTGGATGGCATTCATTGTAATAGATGCAGAAATTTTATTTCCTCCACCGATATCTATTACTACGATTCCGTTTACCGCACCGTCTAGAATATCTACAACTTTACCTTTGATTTGATTTCTTGCACTAAGTTTCATTATATTTGCTCCTTGTATTATATTTGTATCACTTTATCTATTACCCAAATAATTACCTATTCAAACACATCTCTAACTTGCGTATCTCATCAACTTAATGAGTTTGCATAGATGCCATCTCATCGAAACTCTCAGTATCATTTTATATGCTATCTTCTAGAAGTCTAGTTTATAAATTAATTCTTTTTAATTTTATAACAAATAATATTTTAGCTAAAATACTTTTTACGATTATTTCCGGAGTATCTACCATCTTCCCTACAATAAATCTACTGAAAACTTCAGTAAAATTCTCAAACTCTATTTTATCTAAAATCTACAAGTGAGCTAATATTTTTACAATATATACACTAACTATTTCATCATATCCATTTTCATATATTTGAGGTGTAATATAATTATTAAAATACTGTATTTGATGATCTTCGTCGTTTTGAGTAAAAAAAATCCGGTAATTCTCTAAATAAGATAATACTCTTTTCAAAGAATTTTGAGTTTTCTTTATTTTTATACTCATCAACTTATTACTCCTTTAAAAGTAAAACTGAGTATATTTTTTCCACTTATATTATAAACCTCTTTACTTAAGAAAGCATTTAAGCTTTTATTATCCTGGTTTTAAATCTTACATTTTATAGAAATCCTAGTACCTTTAAGTTTACTTTTCACTATAATTATTAACTTGAATAAGATATTAAATTAAAGAATCAGAACAGTTACAATGTTCTTGATCGAGACCTTCATTAAATACCTTCAAAAAAAGTTCTGTTAGTGTATCTTTTCTATCTTTCATTGTAGCATCAATGTCATGTCCTACAATTTCAGTAGTCATCCCGGTACACCAGTTGGTTATGATTCCCACTGCACTATAGCACATACCAAGTTCTTTAGCCAATGTAACTTCAGGGACATTAGTCATTCCGACTATATCTCCTCCAACCATCTTCATAAATCTAATCTCAGCTGCAGTTTCAAATCTAGGTCCTTCTGCTGTTACATATACACCTTCCCCGGCAATTTTTACACCATCATTATAAGCAAGAGCACTTAATTTTGCTCTCAAATTCTTACAATAAGGATCAGACATCTCTACATGTCTAACTCCATGCTCTCCACCTGTAAAATAAGTGTGTTCTCTAGTTTTAGTAAAATCCAGAAAATCATTTGCTATTACAATATCGCCCGGTACATAATTCTCATTCATGGAACCTACTGCAACGATTCCGTATATATACCTCACACCTAGCTCATGTAATGCCATCATATTTGCTCTATAATTTATCTTATGCGGTGGTATCGAATGGTCCTTACCATGTCTCGAAATAAAAGCTACCTCTTTACCATCAAAATCTAAAACATCAACCTCAACTGTTCCGTATTCGGTTTCAACGCTAGTAGACCTACCTTCTCCTGCACTGTATACTCCTGTTCCACCTATAATTGCATATTTCAAAATATCACCTCTTAATAAAATTCATATACTTTTTTATAATTTTTAAGTTCTTTTAAATCAAGAACACCTACATCGGTTACATATCCAGTAATTAATTCGGGAGGTGTAATATCAAAAGCAGGATAAATTCCTTCCACCCCTTCCGCTGTTGTTCTTGTTCCCATAAAACCGGTAACTTCCTCCGGGTTTCTAAATTCAATATTTACATCATTAACAGACAAATCATCCGGTATACCTGTAACATAATATGGTATATTAAAGTATTTTGCTAGGATTGCTAACTGTAGGGTACCGACTTTGTTTACTACATATCCGTCCGTGGTTATGGTATCTGCAGCAGATGTAAACAAATCGACTCCATAATGATTCATCGCCCATGCAGCCATATTATCTGTTATTAGCCTTAGTTCATATCCCATATCTTGTATGACAGACGCCGTAAGTCTTGCACCTTGAAGAAATGGTCTTGTCTCAGGAACTATAAACTTTGGATTATACTTCAAGCTATTAGAAGCTCTAAGCATGGTTCCGACTATGGTTTCACCATAGCACTGAGTCATAATAGTTGAGCTACTCTTAAATAGCGAAGCAAGATTATCTCCTACCAACTGCATCGTGGCATATCTTCTGTTTAAAGAGTCAATAGTTCTGTCTATAATAGCTTTAACAGGATCAGAATTATTTGCAATTGCCATCTCAGCAGCTTCTATACAGCCTCTTGTAACTTGTCTCATTCTATTTGTAGTAGTTGGTCTAGCTGTAGACAGTTCTTCAGCGGCTGATACTAAATATTTAATTAAATTACCACTTCCATCATAGTTATACGCTGCCAGAGCCATTCCCATCCCTGCCGCAGTGTAAGGTCCTGCAGACTGAGTGACCATCTCTCTAATAGCTGTAGCTACTTCGGTGTGAGTATTACAATAAACAAATTCTATACTACCCGGATAACATCTTCTATCGAGAATTCTTACCACTCCATTATCAAACCAAGCAACGTTTTCATATTTTAATAAAAAAGCTAAATCATAATCTTGTCTTTTCATAATCCCTCCACTTTCAACTCTATTTTATCATTTATCTAGTATATATGCTAATAAGGATAATATTTTAATATGAATATTCATGAAAGAATATAACAAGTGTTGCAATAAATTTTGTTATCTAGTATGATAGTTTTAGGAAATCGTTTTGTCAATTTTTTACATTACATGAATAGGAGGCCAAGATGGTATACTCAGTTTTTAATCGTCCAGATTTCAAAAAAGCTAAATTCCAATCAGCTAAAAATGTTGAAACATCAGTTGTAAATCATGATGGAGTAGCGCCGGACAACTTTTACTTATCAAGTCATCTCCCCACTTTTTACAAGGTAGATGATAATTGGATTATTCCAAAACATAATTCACTAAATTGTGCAGCAGTCGTTAAAGACGGCGAAATCAAAGTTGTTGAATTAAGAAATTTAAAAAATGGTGATGAAGTAGTCATCGGTCGTGAAACAGATGGAAGCACGGGGATTTTAATCTATAAACGTGGTTTTAGCGAAGAGGTACAAAGGAGTTATGGTCATGCAGCAGAGACTTCATTCTCTTCTGACTACGATTTACTTTTTGAGCTTATGAAATATGAGAAAGAAAATAATGGACATATAGTCTGGGTTCTTGGGCCTTCGGTAATTTTTGATTATGACACTAGAATAGCACTAACGCATCTTGCTGAAAAAGGTTATGTGAATTGTCTATTGGGTGGTAATGCAATCGCAACTCATGACCTTGAGGGAGGCTATTTAAACACAGCCCTTGGTCAAAATATCTATACTCAAGAAAATGTTCCCATGGGTCATTATAACCATCTTGATCTATTAAATGAAGTAAGACGTGCAGGTTCCATCTCTAACTTTATAGAATCCGGTAATGTTAAAAATGGATTTATTAAAAAATTATATGAATTAGATATACCTATAGTACTTTCAGGCTCCATCAGAGATGATGGTCCTCTACCTGAAGTGATGTCAAATGTTGAACAGGCACTAGATAAAACTAAAGAACAGCTCGATAAGGCAACTCTCATAATATGCCTTGCCACCCTTCTTCACAGCGTATCAGTTGCAAACTTAGCTTCCGGCTATACTATAAGAGACGATGAAAACATAACTCCGGTATACATGTTCTCCATAGATGTTACAGAAAATGTTACCAGAAAAGTTGTAGCCGCAAGGGAAATGATGGCTGTAAGAACCATAATTACTAATGTGCAAGATTTTGTAGTCAACTGTGAAAGAGCACTTATAAAAAAGGAGGATATCCATGAAATTTAATATGCCAAAGTATAGAGAGCCTTCCTTTGATTCCGAATTTTTTGTGAATGCCCCTGATGTTGTATTAGAAGTTGTAGAAAAAGATGGTATCGCTCCGGCAAATTATCATGCTCTTTCCGTTTATCCTGAATACTTTAAAGTCAATGGTAAATGGGTGCTAGCTACTGAAAGTCGTATGGATACAGTTGCAGTGGTAGACGATACAGAAGGCTCTGAAAAAGTAAGTATAGTTGAATTTAGAAATCTAAAAGCCGGTGACAAAGTTGCAATTGGCAGAACAGAAGATGGATCTGAAGGAATCTACATGTACACAGGAGGATTTTTAGCAGACGAAGTAGAAAGTGATAGTTTTGCATTTCGATCAGGCCGTTCACGTGAGACAGCCTACTCCATAGACTATGATAATCTTTATGAACTTCTAAGGTTTGAAAGAGAGAATAATGGATTCATTACTTGGGTAGTTGGATCTGCAGTTTCTCTTGACAAAGATGCTAGAAGTGCACTTGAGGACATCATTAGAAAAGGGTATGTAGACGCAATTTTCTGCGGAAACAACACAGCAGCTATAGACCTTGAAATGGGTGTATTTAAAAGCGCTTGGGGACAAGAGATTTTTACTCATGAGCAAAATACAAACAATGCACTTTATGATACCATAAATCTTGCAAGATCATATGGTTCACTAAAAAAATTTACTGAATCAGGAGTCGTTCAAGACGGTTTTATAAAAGCAGCATATGATATGGATATACCCGTCGTAATATCGGCATCTATCAGAGACAGATTTACACTTCCGGATGCTCAGTTGGATGTATATAAAGCTCAAGATGCAATGAGAGCATATACAAGAAAGTCATCAACAATTATTATGATGTCTGCAATACTATTTACAATAGCAAGTGGTAATATGACACCTTCGTACAATAAGTTTGAAGATGATATAAGACCAGTTTATATATACACAGTAGACATTCAAGAGTTTGCAGTAAATAAACTCTCAGACAGAGGAACGCTAACTGCAACTTCAATCGTTACTAATGCACAAGACTTTTTAAGAAATATAAATAGAGCAGTAGAATAAGTAAATAACTATTTTCGCGCTCCTAAACACCTCTATACAAAAAACCTACCTCTTAGAAATCAAGGTAGGTTTTTTGATTTCTTTAATATATAGGTTATAATTAGAAAGACATTGAATAAATAATTTATAATAACAAAACTTTGATTTTTAAAAAATACATGAAGGAGCATATTATGCGATACTATCCTGTTATGTTAGACCTCAATTCCAAAACAGTATTAATCGTTGGTGGAGGTTATGTTGCAACTAGAAAGTTGAAAAACCTTGTTGGTATGGGTGCTGATATCACGATAATTTCTCCAAGCATCACGGATTATATAAAAGATTTAGTAGACAAAAACGAAATAAAGCATAAAAAAATGCATCTTACAATAGAGATGATTGATTTCGTCAGCTCGTTTTTCTTGGTAATCTTCGCAACTGACGATTATGAACTTCAGGAAAGATACGAAGAACTATTAAAGGATACCAATCTACTCTATGTTAGAACGGACAAAAGAGATGCGAGCAGATTTATCACACCTACCGTACTGGAAATTGATAATATAACTATTGCAACATCTACACAAGGACTATCCCCTCTCTACAACAAATATATACACCAGCAGATAAAAGAAAAAATCGATCTTCAAGAACTTGCTAACAAGATGGAGATGTACTCAGAAGTGCGTGAAATGCTCAAATTAAAATATGAAGATATAGAAGATAGAAAACGAATACTTAAAGAAATACAAAATTATAGCTTAGCGGAACTGACAGAATTACTGGATAAACTAAAATAAGGAATATAAAATGAAAAAGAAAATTATTATAGGTACTAGAGGTTCAGAGCTTGCGGTTGCTCAAACTAAAACATTACAAAAAAAGATTATGGATATTCATCCCGATTATGATGTGGACATAAAGATTATAAAAACCTTAGGCGATATAAAACAGGATGTTAGACTACAGGATATAGACCGAAAAGGAATCTTCACTAAAGAAATTGAAGATAGCCTTGTTGATGGAAGTATAGACATTGCCGTGCATTCAATGAAGGATATGCCTTCGGATGTAAACCCGCTATTCCACTTCCCCATAACCCTTGAGCGTGAAAATCCTTCCGACGTCCTTATTATGAGAGAAAAGCTGAGCTTTGAAGACTTTAAGCTAGGGCAATTCAAAATTGGAACGGGCTCTATAAGAAGAATCTTTTTTTGTGGTGAGTTATTTAAAAACTCTACAACCATCCCCATAAGAGGAAACATAACAACGAGGATTAGAAAGATTGAAGAGATGGAGCTCGATGGTGTTATACTTGCAAAGGCCGGGATCAACCGTTTAAATCTTTCGAATTTAAACGAGTATGTCCTCCCTGTATCAGTGTTTATGCCACCACCATGCCAGGGTTTACTGGCAATTCAAACTCTTAAATCAAATAAAGAGATTAACGAAATTTTAGCACCTCTTAACCACGTAAAGTCTTATTTAGAGATGACAATTGAAAGGGCATTTATGACCCAGCTCAATGGAGGCTGTCATGTCCCCATGGCCATTAATCTAAATCATAAAGGAAACTCTTTAGAAATAACAGGACTTTTTGGTTCAGAACATCATACGATTTATTCTAAAAAAACTATAGAGACAGATTATGAAAATGCTGAAAAAAGTGCTATTTCACTAGCGATAGATTTAAAAGAAGAAGTTAAAAGGAGAATTGAAAAATGGGAAAAGTCTATTTAGTCGGAGCAGGTCCCGGCGATCCCGGTTTAATTACAGTTAAAGGATTAGAAGTTTTAAGGATGGCAGATGCCATTGTTTACGATAGGCTAGCAAGTCCACATCTTCTTGATGAAAATGAATCTGCTGAGAAAATTTACTGCGGAAAATCAGCAGGTCACCATTCTATGGATCAAGAAGATATAAATAGCCTTCTTTATGAATTATCTCTTAAGCATGACATCGTGGTCAGATTAAAAGGTGGCGACCCTTATGTTTTTGGCAGAGGCGGCGAAGAAGCCATGTACCTTATGGATAAAGGTGCGGAGTTTGAAGTAATTCCAGGGATTACAAGTGGAATTGGAGGATTTGCTTATGCAGGAGTTCCTGTAACATATAGAGGTATTGCAACCAGTATTCATTTAATTACAGGACATCTAAAAGGAGCTGAGTCCATCGACTTCGCCATGTATGCTAAACTCCCCGGAACTCTCGTGTTTTATATGGGGGTTGCAAATTTAAAAGCGATCGCATCGGGACTTATAGAAGGTGGTATGAAACCATCGACACCCATTATGGTGCTCTACAATGCAACGCATCCGGATCAAGAGTCGCACATGTTAACCCTTGATGAGGTGACTAGACTGGAAGACTTTAGTATTTTTAAAACTCCTTCACTGATTTTAGTAGGTGAAGTAGTCAAGTTTTCAGAAAGCATAAATTTTATCGATGCTCTTCCACTAAGAGGTAAAAAAGTTGTTATAACTAGAAGTAAAAGCCAAAGTAGGAGGACTTTTGATTTACTAACTAGTTTGGGTGCAGAAGTCATAATTTATCCGACCATCAAAACCGAAGCCATCAACTATGATGTTTCTGAATTGCTTGAGAAAGTACCCACTGGAATAATAGCATTTTCTAGTGCAAATGGTGTAAGATATTTTATGGATAAGCTTTTTGAATTCGGTGATATTAGATCTATTGGAGCATATAAAATTGCTTCAATTGGCAGTGAAACATCAAAATCCTTAAAAACTTATGGCATAGTCCCCGATATTGAAGCTACGGTATTTACATCAGAAGGATTTTCAGAATCCATACTTCTAAACTCTAGTAAAGGTGATCATCTAATTATTATAAGACCTGAAGAATCAAGAGCAGTAATTGCTAATTTATGTTCTGAAAAGTTAAATTGTACTGAAGCTATTATTTATAAAACAGTTAAAGAAGTCCCAACCTTAAAGTCCATTCAAGAGTTAAATGAAGGATTCGACTACATTACTTTCACGAGTTCCTCAACCGTACACAGTTTTATTTCATCGCTAAAAAAAGCTGACATCGACGTAAATATGTTTAGAAATATTATGAATATGGTAGGAACAAAATCCGTGTCCATTGGACCAATTACCACACATACATTAAACGCTTATGGTATAATACCTGCATTGGAGCCAAAAGAAGCTACCGTTGACTCCATGATAAACGCAATTTTAAAAGGGGTAAATAGATGTTAAGATCAAGAAGACTTAGACTTACTGAAAATTTAAGAAAATTTAGAAGGGAAAATCATCTTCACATAGACGATTTTGTATATCCACTTTTTATAGTACCGGGAGAAGGCATAAAAACTGAAATCCCATCACTTAAGGATCAATATCATTTTTCTGTAGATATGCTAGCTGATGAAATAAAAGAGTTAACTGAACTAGGTTTAAAATATGTAATGCTATTTGGATTACCTGAGACGAAAGACGAGATAGGTTCATCCGGATACTCAGATGACGGAACAACTCAAAATGCAATCAGAGAAATCAAGAAAACAAATCCTGATATGGTAGTGATTACTGATGTATGTATGTGTGAATACACCTCTCATGGTCACTGCGGTATACTGGATTATGATGGAAATGTAAATAACGACATTACCCTCGAATACCTCGCAAAAATTGCGGTTTCGCATGCAAGAGCAGGTGCTGACATAGTCTGTCCTTCCGATATGATGGATGGAAGAGTCGCAGCTATAAGAGAAGCACTTGATAAAAGCGGTTATGTAAACATTCCAATCCTTGCGCATAGTTCTAAATTTGCATCATCCTACTATGGACCTTTTAGAGAAGCGTGTGACTGTGCTCCCGCTCAAGGTGATAGAAAATCCTACCAACTCGACTACCACAACGGAAGGGAAGCTCTTGTTGAAGGTGAGATGGATGTAGCAGAAGGTGCCGACATTCTAATGGTTAAACCGGCACTAGCTTATCTTGATGTAGTCAAGAACTATCATGACAATTTTAATCTACCCATTGCAGTTTACAACGTGAGCGGTGAGTATCAGATGCTAGTAAATGCAGTTGACACTGGTATTATGGCAGAAGATGTAATTTACGAATCATTAATTGCCATGAAAAGAGCAGGTGCCAACATCATCGTCACCTACTTTGCAAAATATGCTGCCAAAAAGCTAAACAGCAGTCAATGGTCATAAAATCAAATGTAATCAAAAAAGCATAAGCTTTTTTGATTACATTCTTATTTCTAAATCTTGTAGTATATACTGTACATCTTTCATATTTCTCTTAATCGTCTTATCCGAAGTAAAGGTCTTAAGTGAATCCCCATTTCTATAGCTTATAATACCATCCTTTACACCACTTATATATCTGCTATTAACATAACTCATGGCTCCGTCATTTTTCCCGATGGGGTTTCTAGTCTTAACTACGATATAGATATTATCCCCATTATATACCATAGGAATATTCTTTTTCTTATCCAGATACTGACTATAATATCTTCTACTCTCAGTAAGATCAAGCAGAAAAAACTTTGCTATATTATTAAGTACAGTTTTAATATTTCTTTCTATTATGATTTCTTCATCTTCAAGCTTAACTATAGTAATATCTCCTATTCCTTTTTTATATACCGGGGAAATAGCCATTATTCCCCTTTTTATTAGGTCTGACCATTCTCTTCTTTTAGGCATATTATCCCTCCTTTTATATTATGACTTTATTTTACCGAACATATGTTCTTTTGTCAATGTAATTCCTCTTTCTTTTTTATAAATCGTGAATAAGTGTTAAAAGAATTACCTGGGCTGGTGAATCCACACCAATGCTCATTTAAGTTTTTCTCCTCTATATTGTAGTATTAGTTCTGCCGGTAATAACCAGCAGTCGACTGCTCATAGGAGCAAAAATTTGAAAATTAATGATTTTATGATTGAAAGAGCATTGGACGGATCACTTTATGATCAGGAAAAAATTATAGAGCTTTTAGAGCCGCTGATTAAGGCAAGCATATCCAAGTACTACTACCGAGCACATCTCTATGATGACCTGGTTCAAGACGGAAGAGTGCAAATACTTGATTGCTTTGAAACTTTCGACTCTAGAAAAGGAGTTCACTTCTTGGGCTATGTCAAAACAATGCTCAGATACTATTATCTAAACAGGAATAGAGACATGGAACACTACTCACTTGACCAAACGAATGAAGAAGGCTTGAGTCAGATGGAACTTCTTGAAAGCGATCAAAATATTGAGGAAGATTTTCTAGAATCTGAAAACAATAGAATACTACATGAGGCTATAGAAAAGTTAACAGAAATAGAAAAATCCATAATTATCGATTTCTATTATAAAGCACTGTCTTTAAGTGAAATAGCTGATAAAAGATGTGTAAGTTACAGAACGGCGGTAAATAATAAAACAAGAGCTATCAACAAACTTAAACGTTTTCTAGAAGATTAAATAATATTTTATTTACCGGTGGTAATAAATTCTTAATGAGATTATATATGATGTGAAAGGAGTGATAAGAATGGCAACAAAAGTTGTAGAAAATGTTAGATTAAAACTCGTAATGGATGGTGGAACTATCGATGGTAAATTAGTAAAGGTTAATAAGACTTTTAATAAAATCAACACCGAGTCCACTGATGATGCCCTTGTTGGAGCGGCAAAAGAACTTGCCGGATTACAAAAAAAGCCGGTTATCGACATCGTAAGACTTGAAGAATCAATCTTAAGTGAATAATAAAAAAAGGAGGAGTTAGATGAATAAGACGGTTTTAGAATTAGAGTTTAAAGATGCTCAAGATAGAAAGTTTATAGTTAGAATCGACGATCCAAAAGATGATTTGGACGAAGAAACACTATCACTTGCAATGGAAAATATACTGAACTTTGAAGTATTTAGAAATAACGAACATCTGCTTAAGGAAGCAGTTGCAGCAAGAAGTATAGTAACGACAACTACTGAATACTCTATTTAATTAAAGAGTGGTGATTTTAATGGATGAGATACTTCAATATGTTTCAAACCTAGGTTTTCCAATCGCTCTATCGGTGTACCTGCTTGTTAGGCTAGAAGGCAAAATGCAAGCACTAACCCAGAGCATCGAAGACTTAAGTGTAGCAATAAGAAGTAAAGGCATTTAATAGAAAACCTGCAGATTTTGGTCTGCAGGTTTTTTTATAAAAATCTTTTGTAGAGGAAGTGCCCTCACTTCCATACATTTGTCTTTTTACTCATCTCACACTACCAAAAAAACTCACTACTCTTAATGCACTTCCGCTACGTATGGAGCAATCATAACAAATCAATAAAATTAATTTATGATAGATTTAATTCAATAGAATGTACATGGTTATAAAGATTTATGGTAGGGGAAAATCGGAGTTTTCCCCTACGTGTACACGACAACTTTCTTGTCGTTTATTACATAAAATAACAATAACTATCTATCTAATTACTCACCCTACTATTTGTATAAATCACTTACCTATGTCTTGGTTGTACACAGAAAAAAATCTAACCTCTAACCTCTCATTTCTCAGATCTGAGCTCGTAGAGGAAGTGCCCTCACTTCCATTCCTTTGTCTTTTGGTTTTTATACAAATAATTTTTCGTAGGGGAGAATTCCACTTCTCCTGTTTATGATAGAAGCCTGAAGCTTCGAGTCATAAACTACCTTTTTTTCGTCAATTTTATATTAATACCATATTTTGATTTGGATTAAAATTAATTGGAAGTGAGGGCACTTCCGCTACTTGTGGTGCTAAGTATGTAAAATTAATTAATGTATGTAAGGATAGCTTTAAATAAATAGAATTTACATGGTTAAAAAGATTTATGGTATAGGAAAATCGGAGTTTTCCCCTACGTGTACACTACAAGTTTCTTGTCGTTTGTATTTATATAAAAATCTTTTGTAGGGAGAATTCCACTTCTCCTGTTTATGAGAGAAGCCTGAAGCTTCGAGTCATAAACTACCTTTTTTAAAATCGTCAGTTTTATCCGTATGCCATGGCTTAATTTGAATCAAACGTAATTGGAAGTGAGGGCACTTCCGCTACGTATGGAGCAAGCATAATAAATCAATAAAGTTAATTTATGCTAGATTTAATCCAATAGAATGTTCATGGTTTAGGAGCTTTATAAAAGGCCGAATCGGAAGTTCGCCCCTACTTCAGTTTGACCTGTGGATATAATAAACTTGCAGATCTTTTATTGAAAACTCTCATAAAGCTCATAATTATCGACATAGTATTTTTTAGGTTCGTAGGAATCGATATAAACCTTTATCTCAGAACCTACTTTTATATTTGGTTTTTCCCATAGATAGTCGGACTTTCCGGTATATCTATTACCATCAACATAGTACTCAAAAAGGAGTTCAAAAGGACTCTGATTTAATACGCTTATTGAGTCTATATACTTAACCTCAACCACTTTACCCTTCACTGCTTTATTAATTTCTTTGATTCTCTTCTGATCTTCTTGATATTTTCTACTATAGACAAACATACCGGCAGCAAAGATAAATGTAATTATTCCCAATACGAAGAAAACTGTTTCTACAAATGCAACAATAGAATCCGATTCGTTCAGTTTCGTAAGTTTTAATACGAATGAAACAAATATATTGATAATACCAGTGAAAACTAAAATTGCAGTTATTAACATAGCCTTATTGCTTGGTTTTGTCATATTTTTCACCTTTTTGCTTCTTATATTTATTATCTCGTTTTTATTGCTTGAATTACCATTCTATCATAATTTGTAAAACAAGTTGAAAGTGTAAGCAGTTTATTCCCATGTATTAGCTCACTATCCACCAGACTTAACTCGTTATATTCTTTTAAAAAGCTATTAAAGTCATTCTCATTATTAAATACATTTTTTCTATAATCATCATCAGGATCAGCTTTAAAAACCGATATTATACTATATACGCTTAGCCCATTTTTATTATGAATCTTTATATCCCTATGGTCTTCATAGTAGTCCTGATTCTCATAGTTAAGTAGCTCGTTAAAAATCGCTTTCGCTGACCTTATATTATGACCGTAGATAACAGAATTTGCATCTGTTAAATCAGATTTGTTTTCAAAATCTAAAAACACTTCTCCAAAAGGATGATAATCTCCATCTTTATCATGATTTAGATAAAACTCGTTGTCTTCTCCTTGAACAATCGGATAAAAGATTTCTGTATCTGGAATTTCTATAATTGCAATTACAGCCGGGTGTTTAGCATTAAGCTCATTAAACATCTTTTTACTTGACTCATCTTCAATCCTTCTTTGCTCCTCAAGCAGTTTTTGAGTTTTTTCTTCTTCTCTCTCTGTCTCTCTTTCTTCTAATTCAAAAGGTTTTTCTTCTATTGTTTTCTCAGATATTTCCATCATGGTCATTTTAAGTTTTTGCTGCTCCTCTATAAATCTTCTGTCTTCGAGCTTTCTTAATACAAAAAAAGCTATCAGAACAACTAAAACTATTCCCGCAATGATTTCTATTATAAGCCATTTATTCCTCTTCATTTTCTAACTCTCTGATTATCGATTCGATGTATTCCATATATCCCGGCACATCATCTGCTGCTGTTCCTACCGTCTTTTTGAAAATTTCTCTACCCTCAGAATCCAAGACCAAGAGTGTTGGAGTTTTTGTAATTCTACCATCTAACCCTTCTAAAAAGTCATTCGTAGCTCTATAATTGTCAAAAGTTAGTCCAAGGCTTTTTGTTTTTTCTGAAACAGGTTCAGATGTTTCAGAAATGCATATTCCGATAAATCCGTATTCGGAATACTTTCTGGTTAAATTTTCAAATGCCTTTAGTTCGTTTTCACACGGAACGCAGAACGGTTGCCAAATTGAAACAAAATTTATGCTCTTATGCTTAAGCATTTCGTTTCCAACAACTTTTTCA
>JAEZWM010000004.1 GCA_023443025.1 Bacillota bacterium | reverse complement strand
GCGGGAAGTTATGATAATAGAAAATTTGTAGGCGATAAAGCATTACTAAGTGAAGATGCACTAGAGTATGAAGATATACTCTTCGATCCTCAAACCTCAGGAGGACTATTGATAAGTTTACCTAAGGATCAAGCTGATATTTTAATGGATAGATTGGTGGATAATCCTGTATCTTACGGTATAGTTGGAGAGGTTGTAGAATTAGGAGATAAATATATTATTATTGAATAGTAGGTGATAAGATGCAGTCAATGTATAAAAGATTGCCAAAAGTAGACGAATTACTTGAAAACAATGAAGTAATTGATTTAATCGATAGGAATTCAAGAAAAATTGTTGTTGATTCAATAAGAAAGACGCTTGATGACTTGAGAACTCAAATCAAGACAGGTATTGAGGAATCATTACTTGAGGAATATATAAAAAATATAGTTAGTAGAATCGAAAATGTAATTGAAGAAGATAAAAAACATTCTTTAATAAAAGTTATAAATGCAACCGGAGTCGTAATCCATACGAATCTCGGTAGGTCACCGTTAAGCAATGAAGTGTTAGAGGAGCTGGAAAAGGTCTCTTGTGGATACTCAAATCTTGAATACGATTTATCCGAAGGTAAAAGAGGCGAAAGATACTCACATCTAGAAGATATTATAATAAGTATTACAGGAGCTGAATCTGCAATGGTAGTTAACAATAATGCAGCGGCAGTGATGCTTATATTATCTACACTTGCAAAGGATAAGGAAGTTATAACAAGTCGTGGTGAATTAATTGAGATTGGTGGAGCATTTAGAATTCCCGATGTTTGTGAACAAAGTGGAGCAATGCTTAAAGAAGTAGGGACTACAAACAAGACTCATTTCAGTGATTATGAAAATGCTATTACCGAAGAAACAGCTGCCATACTGAAAGTTCATACAAGCAACTACAGGATTCTAGGATTTACTGACAATGTAGGTGCTGATGATTTGATGAATATAAAAAAAGAGCATGAAATCTATATTATTGAAGATCTTGGATCCGGAGTGCTTATAGATCTTTCTAAATATGGAATAGAGTACGAGCCAACCGTGCAAGACTCTATAAAAAATGGTGTTGATGTAGTTTCTTTTAGTGGGGATAAGCTATTAGGAGGACCACAAGCCGGGATTATAGTAGGTAAGCGTGAAATAATAAGTGCACTAAAGAAAAATCCACTTACACGTGCATTAAGAGTTGATAAATTTACAATATCGGCACTTGAAGCTAGTCTAAGACTCTACATGGATGAAGAGATAGCGATTAAAAAAATTCCAACCCTAAGAATGCTTACGATATCAAAGGATGAGCTTGAAGGTAAGGCCAGAGAACTCTATAATTCAATAAATAATCTTAACGATTCTCTTAATATTGAAATTAAAGAAGTTGAATCCGAAGTTGGTGGAGGGAGTCTACCACTTGAAAAGCTTCCATCATATGCTATTTCCATTGATTCAAGTGAGATATCAACAGAAAGATTAGAAAGACATTTTAGAGAGTTTAGAATTCCTATCATCGTAAGAATTATCAAAGATTCCGTAATCCTTGATATCAGAACAATAGATAATAGCGAATTTGAGATAATTAAAGAAGCCGTATCTGAATTGGAGATTTAATATGAAAAATTTTATTGTTGGTACTGCAGGGCACATTGACCACGGTAAAACCACCTTAATCAGAGCACTGACCGGCAGAAATACCGATAGGCTAAAAGAAGAACAAAAACGTGGAATATCGATAGAACTAGGCTTCACATACTTTGACTTACCAAGTGGACTAAGAGCCGGTATTATTGATGTACCAGGACATGAAAAATTTATAAGAAATATGCTTGCAGGAGTAGTCGGTATGGACGTCGTAATACTCGTAGTCGCTGCAGATGAGGGTATGATGCCACAGTCTAAGGAACACCTTGCAATAATGAATCTACTTGGAATAAAAAATGGATTTATAGTTCTTACTAAAACAGACATGGTTGAAGAAGAATGGCTGGATCTTGTAGAAGAAGAGACCAAGGAAGAGGTTATCGGTACTTTCCTAGAAGGAAAACCAATCATAAGGGTATCTTCTACAAAAGGCATAGGCATAGATGAAGTAAAAGCTGAAATAGATAAAATAGTTCAAACTATAGAAGATGATCAAACAGAAGATATACCAAGACTTCCGGTTGACAGATCATTTACCATTTCAGGATTCGGAACTGTTATAACCGGAACACTACTATCTGGAAAGTTGAAAACCGGAGATGAAGTACAGCTTTTTCCAAGTGAAATGACTTCGAGAATTAGAAGTATCCAAGTACATGACAACGAAGTTGAAACTGCGGAGAGAGGCCAAAGAGTGGCTCTTAACCTTGCAGGAGTAAAGAAAGAAGATGTACCAAGAGGGACGATGATAGCTCCAATAGATAGCATGATCCCAACTAGATTAATTGATGTTGAGTTTAATACTATTGAGTTATTATATGGAATTTCTAATCGTACTAGACTTAGGCTTTATATAGGGACTCAAGAAGTTTTTTGTAGAGTTATATTACTAGACAAGGATGAGATGGATTCAAACGACACAGCATTAGCACAATTACGACTTGAGGAGGAAATAGTAGCTAGAAAAGGCGATAGATTTATTCTTAGATTATTTTCACCAATGGTGACTATCGGAGGGGGAAGGATACTGGATTCAAACCCCGGCAAAAAGAAAAGGTTCAATGAGGATGACATCAAACTACTTGAACTTATGGGTAGTGGTGATTCTATAGATGTTACTGAAGCAGTCGTTAAAGAACATAGTGTTAATTTTCCTAATACAAGTGAGATAGCTTCACTTAGAGCAATTCAAATAGATACAATAGAAAATGAGATTGAACAATTAGAAGAGACCGGTCGAGTTTCAGTTGTAAAATTAACAAAAGAAACTTTCGTTATTCACATAGATTATTTAAACGATCTTATAGGTAGGATCGAAAGTGAAATATCAAGGTACCATAAAGACTTTCCATTAAGAATCGGAATGAGCAAGGAAGAAATAAGAAGTAAGTATCTCGGAAAAGCAAATAAGAGAGTGGGAGAACTCTATATAGATATAATTTGTGATAACTCAAAAGTAGAAGACAAGAATGAATTTCTCAAGCTTGAGGATTTTGAAATTGGGTATAATGAAAAACAAAGTGAAATCAGAGATATAATTCTTAAGGAATATGCCAATGATGCATTAGTGAGCCCCAAAATTGAAGAATTATTTAAGAATTCTAAAACACCTAAACCGGAGTTCATGGAAGTCTACAATTCATTGATTACATCAGGTGTATTAGTCAAGCTGGAAGATGATGTAGTATTGACTACAAATGGCTTGAACTCCGCTATTAACAATATTGTTAAATGGCTAAAAGAACAAGATGAAATTAGTATTTCAGAAGTTAGAGATAATTTAAATACAAACAGAAAAATCGCTGTATCCATTTTAGAATTAATGGACAAAAGAGGAATAACTGCAAGAACCGAAGAAGGTCGTAAGTTACTCTAGGAGGTATGTTATGGGTCTTAACATTATACTGGTAAATCCGGACGAAGACTATACAGAAGAATTAATATATAGCTTTGAAACCGAAAACTATCAGATAGTAAAATCACAAACTGTCAAGGATGCCATAGAAAAAATAAAGAAACACGATTATGATTTAGCGCTAATAGATATGGCTTTCTCTGATGGCACGGGTTTAGATTTAAAGAAACAAATGAATGAGATAAAGGATATTCCGACCATAGTAGTTACTCAAGTGTCAGAGGATATCCAAAAAGTCTTGGCTCTAGAGTATGGGGCAGACGACTATATAGTCAGACCTTTCAATATACTTGAACTCAAAGCGAGGATAAGAGCTGTAATGAGGCGTGTAGGAGAGTCAAGAAAAAAAGAAGAGGAAGCAAAACAAAAATCTCAGATAATTGAAAGTGGAGACTTTGAATTTAACATTGTTGGAAGAAAAGTTAGGCTTAGAGGAGAAGACATTGATCTAACCGGTAAGGAGTTTGATCTGTTATTCATCTTAGCACTTAATCCGGGACAAATATTCTCTAGAGATCAACTCGCCGAGAAGATTTGGGGAGAAGACTATGAAGGACATTTACGTACGGTTGATGTTCACATAAGAAGACTCAGAGAGAAAATAGAGAGTGATGAAGAATTTTCACAGTATATACAAACCAAGTGGGGAGAAGGATACTACTTTGGTGATGAAATAGAAAAATAAACCAATAAAAGAGGTGCGAATAATCGTGCCTCTTTTACTGAAAACTTTACTTGCAATTTATTTTAATTTAATATATAATCATAAATGCTGCTTTACATGGGGGTAGATGAGTCCTGGTGGGCTCTCTGGTCTTCAAAACCAGCGCGAGGGGTTCAGAGCCTCTTGGGTGAGTTCGATTCTCACGTACTCCCGCCATATAAAAAACTCCGAGGATTTTCTCGGAGTTTTTTGTTATCTTACTTGACCATTACCTAAGATTACAAACTTAGATGAGGTTAACTCTTCAAGACCGATTGGTCCTCTAGCATGTAGTTTTTGAGTTGATATGCCCATCTCAGCACCCATCCCAAATTCGCCACCATCCGTAAATCTGCTGGATGCATTTACATATACACATGCGCTGTCTACTCTATCTAAAAACTTCAATGAGTTTTCATAGTTTTCAGTTACTATTACCTCTGAATGTCCACTGCTATATTTTCTTATACAGTCAATTGCTTCATCGATATCTTTTACAATTTTCATAGAAAACTCTAAGTCTAAATACTCAGTATAGTAATCTTCTTCGGTAGCCGGAGTAGATCCCTTTATGAGTTCTAACGACTTTTCATCGCTGTGAACGGCAATCTTAAAATCATCAACTATCTTTTGAAGACCGGTATAAAAGTCATCGCCTAGACTTTCATGAACTAATAGTGATTCCATGGCATTACATACACCGGTTCTTTGAGTTTTAGCATTTTTAATAATGTTTAATGCCATCTCAACATCTGCAGTTTCATCGATATAAACATGACAGTTACCTGAACCTGTTTCAAGTACAGGTACGGTTGAGTTCTCAACTACAGCTTTTATAAGCCCACTGCTACCTCTTGGAATCAATAAATCTAAGTAATCATTAAGCTGCATAAGAGCATTTGCGGACTCTCTACTTGTGTCTTCGATAAGCTGAATAAAGTCCGGATTAAATCCTAGCTCACTTATGGTTAGGCGTATAATCTTAGAGATTGCAATATTTGTGTTAATAGCCTCTTTACCGCCTCTAAGTATGAGTACATTTGATGATTTTAAGCAGAGTATGGATGTGTCCAGTGTTACATTTGGTCTTGCCTCATATATGATACCTATAACTCCCATTGGTACGGTTCTTCTACCAATCAGTAGACCATTTGGCAGTCTGTTTAATTCTTTCGTATTACCAATTGGATCTTTTAATTCTATTACAACATCTATGGAACCAATCATTCCGTCGATTCTTTCGTTGTCTATATACAACCTGTCGAGAAGTGCATCGGTAAGTCCGTCTTGTTTTCCCGACTCCATATCTAATTTGTTTGCCTCTAGTATATCGTCTCTATATTTATCTAAATTTTCTTTTAATTTTAAAAGAATATTATTCTTGTCGATAGTAGATAAACCGGCTAATTCATATGAGGCATTTTTTGCTCTTTGCCCTATATCCTTAAGCATCCTTTTCTCCTCCTTTGAAAAGTGTTCCAATTTCTTCACCTTCAAAAATTCTTCTAATTATTGCCATATCGCTTCCATTTGCAATTATGGTATCTATACCTTTTTCCATGCAGAGCATCGCAGCATTTAGTTTCGTAACCATACCACCGGTACCTCTATTTGAGGTCGAACCGGAAGCCATAGATAGTAGTTCACCATCAATAACATCAACCTGTGGTATTAGTTTAGCATCCGGATTTACATTTGGATCGCTGTCGTAAAGCCCGTCGATATCTGACAGCATAATAAGTAAGTCAGCACCTACAAGTCTTGCAACGACTGCAGACAGAGTATCGTTGTCACCAAATTCAATCTCAAAAGTAGAGACTGCGTCGTTTTCGTTGACGATTGGTATGCAGTCCATATTTAGTAGTTCATCGAGTGAGTTTATAGCATTTTCTCTCATAACCACATCTGTTTCGATCTGCTTAGTAAGTAGAAGTTGAGCAACTTGATAATTATGTTCTCTAAGTGCACTATTGTAGTTGTTCATAAGTGCAACCTGACCAACAGCCGATGCAGCCTGTTTTTTGCTAGTGTCTCTTGGTCTTTCTGCTAGTTTCATGACCTTTGCTCCGGCTGCTATTGCTCCGGAAGTTACGAGCACTACTCCAACTCCGTGATTCTTAAGATTGCTCAGGTTCCATGCTAAATCCGAAATCTTAGCTAGGTTTATAGATCCATCTTCATGTGTTATAGAAGAAGAACCTACTTTGATTACCACTCTTTTCAATTCATTCATTCTTTTTCTCATAATTTTCACCCTTTTTATAAAATGTTAAATACGATAGACATTACAAGCGAACTCCTCGCTTTTTATTATCTTAGACATATTATACCATAAGGTTTAATGTATTAATACAATATTGACTATAATTATAACACAATATATTTAACTATACATTTTATCAAGTTATGGTATGGTACCAAGTTTATCATATTTATAAATAAGACAAAAGACAAAAGAAATGCTTCGAAAAAAGAAGTAATTAGATTTTTCGAACCTCTTGGTTCTCATATTTAACAGTTGATGCAGGGAATAGCCACCACAGATTTTTACTTTTGCAACAAAAAAAGCAAAGAGAGGATTTTGCTTTGGATATTATACAAAAAGACGGCAGAAGTTAACGATTTGAAGCTATAGGCTTCTCTCATTAACAGGAGAAGTGGAATTCTTCCCTACAAATTTTATAAAATCCAAACTGAATGGAAGTGAGGGCACTTCCTCTACGAGGGGTATTTATATATTGAACGACAAGTAACTTGTCGAGCCAAATGTAGCGGCGATTCCCAAATCGCCATTTCCATAAATCTTCTAAACCACGCACATTCTATTAAATTAAAGTTAATTCTAAATTACTTTATTGATTTTATAGAGTTTGCACCAAACACGTAGCGGAAGTGCCCTCACTTCCAATTACCTTAAATCCATATTAAAGTACTTCATATGAGTTAAAGAATGTTTGAATTATCTTGTGTAGCGGCGATTCCCAAATCGCCATTTCAATAAATTTTCTAAACCACGCACATTCTATTGAATTAAAGCTAATTCTAAATTACTTTATTGATTTTATAGAGTTTGCATCAAACACGTAAGGGAAGTGCCCTCACGTCTAATTACCTCTGATTCATATTAAATAAGGCAAATGAATTAAACCAATGTATACACACATATGTATAGGTAATCCCGCATACCCAGCTACTTTGACGACAATCAAAGCCAGACAAGTTAATTGCATATATCATAAATTACTAAATTCCTTCAATTTGTATAAAAACTCCCGACTCACTACCGGTCTTCGGATACTATTAACGGCGTTCTCCTATACGAAAGTTTATTGATATAAAAACCATAAATAGTATCTTTAGTATGCCTGACCCGTTTTTGGGTTTTTACGTTGCATTTGCAACGGAGATTTTGCGCCACATCCCTATCAATTTGTATTAATTACTTGCTTATATCTTGGTTGTACAGCTAACTACCGTTTTCTCGTAGCTGATATCTTTTATCTTTATCAGCAGGTGTTCGCGACTACTATGGAAAATAATAAATTTTGGTTTACACGATTAAGGTTTAATGTATTAATACGATAACGGCTATAATTAAAAAACATTATATTTAACTATACATTTTACTAACTTATGGTATAATAATTAGAGGCAAAAAAGTAAAGGGTGGTTTTTGATGAAAAAAGAATGGGCATTAAGCAAAAACAAAGTAATAATTAATTTTTCTCAGAGATATTGCGATACAGAGGAAAAAGTACTTAATAGTGAAGGCTTTAGATCCGTGCTAGAACATTATCTAAGATATGCTGAGAAAAGAGAAAGCAGGTCTTATAAATTTATTGTAGACTTAATGAAAGAAAAGAATATAGATAGACTTATCGCTAAAATAACGCAATTGTGTAAACTGCTTGTAGTTATGGATGCTTATGAGATTTCAACCGGTTTTGACGAGTTTAATGACATATTTGAGAAGAGGGAAAAACTTAGAAAATTTGTCGAAGAGGTTTATACATACTGGAGAAATCTTGAGCGTTATGCAATCGTGCATGATGTTAAAATAACCGATGGTTTTTTAAATACTTCCTTTATGGAAGCAAAAGAAAAATTTGATAAATTAATGATCACATTGTATAGAAAAATTACAAATAATATTTCACTATCAACTCCTACCGTCTATAGACAGGTACCTGCAGGGGCAAATGTTGGTATGATTGTTTATGATGCGATCTGGCCGGTACCAAAGGGATATGAAATTCTGGAGGGCATTCCTTTTATTAAGGAAATTGTTCTTCAGTCACCATATATTACCTATCCTAAAAAGAATAAAAGGGATGGCTATTTTGACGAGCTGGAAATTAATCCACTAAGAAGGTGTGGAATTAATGCTGACAGGTTTTTCTGTTATCCGGCTAAGGTTGGAAATCTGTTAGCATATGTGTTTGTTGAAAGAGATTATTTAACACATGGCGTATCGCTGGCTAATCTTTTTGAACTTCCAAAAGACCATGAAATTTCAGGATGTAAGCCAAACCTATTATTGGTATTTGGAGCTGAAGATCACAGAGATGAGATAGTAAGTGGATTCTTTGAAGACTTTGAAAATGATATATTGGTTGGTTATGTTAGTGCGGATGAAAAACACGACTACTTCGGTTATATGAAAAAGATGATTTTAACGCTTCATAATCTATATCAGATTAGAAAAGGAAATCTTCCAATCCATGGAGCAATGGTTCACATAGAACTAAAAGATGGAAGTCTGGCAAATGTGGTTATTGTTGGAGACTCGGGTGCAGGTAAGAGCGAGAGTATTGAAGCGTTTAGAGGACTGGCAAACGAACATATCTCCGATATGACAATCGTATTTGACGATATGGGAACTTTTGTACTTAAAGATAATAAGATAACCGGTTATGGTACTGAAATTGGTGCATTTGTAAGACTGGACGACTTAGAAGCAGGATATGCTTTTAAAGAGCTTGACAGATCCATATTTATGAATCCTGACAGGATAAATGCAAGGCTTATAACACCTGTAGCAACATATGATGAAATTTCTGAAGGTCATCCAATAGACTTGCTGCTGTATGCCAACAACTACGATGCAATTGATGAAGACGCATTTGCAGTGAGTATATTTAACGACCCAACCGATGCAAAAGATTTATTTGTAGCCGGAATGAGGATGGCGAAGGGAACTACTACAGAAGATGGACTAACTTCATCATTCTTTGCAAATCCATTTGGACCACATCAAAGGAAAGAAGAAACGCTTAAACTGATAGACAAGTTCTTTGATGTACTATTTGAAAATGGTGTACCGGTTGGAGTATTAAATACCCAGCTTGGAATAGATGGAATGGAAAAAGAAGGACCTAGAAGAGCGGCTATTGATTTATTTGATAAAATCAGAGAAATCAACGAGAGATAGTGAAAGGGTGTAATAATTGAAGATTTCAGATAGAGTTAATAGAATGCAGTATTCAGCAATTAGGAAGCTTGTTCCCTTTGCCGAAAAGGCAAAGAAAGCCGGCAAAACAATATATCATTTAAATATTGGAGTGCCTGATGTTGAAACTCCAAGTGAATTCTTGGAAGCTGTAAGAAAGGTGGAGTTGGAAACAATAGTCTATGCTCCTGCAAAGGGGATGGACGAGCTTAGATCTGCAATTAGCAATTACTATAAGGCATACGGTATGGAGTTTGATGTAGAAGAGATTGCAGTCACCATAGGAGCCAGTGAAGCACTGCTATTGTCACTACTTATGACTACGGACTGTGGAGACAATATAATAACAACGGATCCATATTATTCAAACTATGATTCTTATGTGATCGAAGCAGGGATAAGTGTAAAAACTTTTCCAACACATATAGAAGACGGTTTCGCACTTCCGGACTATGACACTATGGCTGCAGCAGTGGATGAAAACACCAAGGCAATCCTACTTTGCAATCCCGGAAACCCAACAGGTGCAGTTTATAGTAAAGATGAACTGGAAAGAGTAGCAGATCTTGCTGAGGAGCATGACCTATATATAATTGCAGACGAAATATACAGAGAGTTCATCTACGATGGCAATGTTTTTACGAGTTTCTATGATATAGAAAGAGTTAGAAATAGAACGATTATCCTAGACAGTATCTCCAAGCGATTCAGTGCATGTGGTGCAAGGATTGGAGCGATACTTTCAAAAAACAGCGAAGTAATGGCGGCGGCGTTTAAACTTTGTACAGCAAGACTAGCAGCTCCAACACTAGAGCAGATTGGAACCACAGCTCTTTATAATATGAAAAATGACTATCTAAAGAATGTAAACGAAGAGTACAACAGAAGAAGAGATGTCATTGACAGAGAACTGAAAAAAATCCATGGAGTTAAATCCTACAAATCCGAAGGGGCATTTTATACAATTGCAGAACTACCGATAGAAGATACAGATGATTTTGCAGAATGGTTACTGACGGATTTTGAAGACAATGGTGAGACTGTAATGGTAGCACCGGCGAGTGGATTTTATCGTGAATCAGAACGTGGTAAATCACAGGTCAGACTTGCATTTGCAGTATCACAAGATAAGATTATTAGAGCCATAGAACTGCTGAAATTAGGTATAGAAAAATACAATCAGAGATAAAAGAAACACTTATGGTTTTGTACCATAGGTGTTTTTTTAAAAACATATTAACCAATTCGGTTTATAAGTGTATAATGGTATTAACCGAAACGGTTTATAGAGGAGGTGTCCACTATTTATAGTAAATTTCATTTAATACCGGAGGAGAAGCAAGAAAGAATTATAAGAGCAGCACTCAGTGAGTTTGGGAAATATGGTTATGAAAAAACTTCTGTGGAGCAGATTGCAAATGCTGCAGATATTTCAAAAGGGATGGTATTTCATTATTTTGGCACTAAAAAAGGACTATATGAATACCTGGCAACATACTGTGACGACTTCGTAGATGAATATTTTAAAATGCCGGATGATATTATAGAGAAATACGACTATATCGAATTTTTTAGAAGGGTAACTAAGATAAAACTGATAGCTTACACGAGAAACCCTGAAGTGTTTGAGTTTTTAACGATGCTTTTTCTTAAGCCTGAAAATATGAAGATATCGGAGAAGATATTCAACTCATTAACAACCATGTTTAAGAAGAGGGACGATATACTAAAAAGAGCTAAAAACAATAAACACGATGAATACTTTAGAAGTGACATTGATCCGATTAAAGCTAAAAGATATATCAGCTGGACAATAGAGGGGTATTCTCAAGAATTGATGGCAAAGATAGGAAACACACCACTATCCGAGTATGAATTAGACGATACTTGGGATGAATTTGATGAAATAATGCTTGATTTAAAAGCAATCTTTTATGACAATACCCCGGGAGGTAATAAAAATGTCAATGATTGAAATGAAAGGCGTAGTTAAGAATTTTGGAAAAGTAGTAGCTTTAAACAATTTAAATTTAAATGTAAATCCGGGAGAAATCCACGGTTTTATAGGACCAAATGGTGCCGGAAAGACTACGGCGATAAGAGTGCTTTTGGGAATATTAAAAGCAAACTCCGGTGAGAGTAGAATTTTCGGGAAGGACGCTTGGAAAGATGCAGTCGAGATCCATAAACGCGTAGCATATGTACCGGGAGATGTTAATCTTTGGCCAAATCTTACAGGTGGAGAGGTAATAGATCTATTTGTAAGGCTACGTACCGGAAGCAACAAAAAATATCAAGATGAACTTCTAGAAAGGTTTCAACTTGATCCATCAAAAAAATGTAGAACCTACTCTAAAGGTAACAGACAGAAAGTTGCGCTAGTGGCAGCCTTTGTTTCTGATGCAGACCTTTATATATTAGACGAACCAACCTCCGGGCTCGATCCATTAATGGAATCTGTTTTCCAAGATGCTGTTAAAAGAATAAAAGCGGAAGGAAAAAGTGTACTGCTTTCAAGTCATATACTTTCAGAAGTAGAAAAACTATGCGACGTAGTGAGTATTATAAGGGATGGAAGTATAATCGAGTCAGGTACATTACAAGAGCTTAGGCATCTTACAAGAACAGATGTAGATGTCATTACAGCAGAGGCAATTCCGAATCTGGAAACCAACCCATTTATAAATAATCTAATGGTAGATGGTGAAAATATAAGATTTAGTGTAGAAGGAGAGCATTTAGGAGAGATTATCAGTGAAATCTCCAAGTACGATATTCAAAGTCTACAATGCATGCCGCCAACTCTGGAACAGCTATTTATGAGTCATTATTCTAAGGGAGATGATTAATATGCTAAAAAGAGATTCTTTTTTAGGTACCGGTATATTAAGCAAATTTATTGTTAGGCGTGATAGGATAAGACTATTAATATGGTTATTTGGATTAGCCATATTTGTTGCGGTATTGGTGCCGGTTTTTGAGGATATCTTATTGGTATCATCCGATATGACCGCAATCATTGAAACCATGAAAAACCCGGCGATGATTGCCATCGTTGGACCCGTATATGGGGAGGCAAACTATACCCTGGGGGCAGCCTATGCGAATTATATGCTCGTTTTCTCAGCGATGTTCGCCGGAGTAATGAATATTTTTCTCGTGAGTAGACATACTAGACAGGATGAGGAACTGGGAAGGATGGAGATTATTAGATCGCTTCAAGTAGGAAGGCTTTCCAATTTAGCTTCGACTTTGCTAGTTGCTCTAATTGCAAATGTTTTGCTTTCAATACTATGCTTTGCAGGGCTGTACCTTCTAAGAGGCGAAGGAATGAGTTTCATGGGTTGTGTAATCTTTGGAGCGAGCATGGGCGTAGTTGGAATGTTTTTTGCCGCTTCTACAGCAGTATTTTGTCAGTTAACGTCGAACAACAGAACTGCGATGGGATTATCTTTTGGCTTTTTTATGTTTCTATATGTATTAAGAGGAATCGGAGATGTTAGTAATGAAACTCTGTCTCTGATATCACCACTAGGTTTGATATTAAGAACTGAAAATTTTGTAAATGATTATTTTTGGCCCATTGCTGTGGTAAAAGTTATCACAATTGTATTGATTCTTTTTGCACTTTGGTTAAATGGTAATAGGGATTTGGGTAGTGGATTACTTCCGGAAAGACAGGGTAGAAGACATGCATCAAGTTTACTTTCGAGTAATCTAGGACTGGCAATAAAACTACTAAGAACATCTTTTATTGTATGGGGACTCACATTATTTATATTAGCAGGAATGTATGGATCTGTTTTTGGTGATTTGGAAGGATATCTAAACAGCAGTGATATACTTAGATCCATGTTTGAACAAATGGGATCTACTGCTTCCTTTACACAGCTTTTCACAACTATGCTAATGTCCATTATGTCGGTTATAAGCACAGTACCTGTCTTAAACTTTATGAATAGATTATCCACAGAAGAAAAAAACGGCTATACGGAACATATTCTAAGTAAATCAGTATCAAGGTACTCCCAGATGCTTTCGTATTTGATAATTGCCTTAATTGCATCTGTGGTTTATCAATTGCTTTCCGCTTATGGTTTTTGGTCTGTAGGCTCTATGGTACTTGAAGACATTGCACCACTTTCAGAATTTATAAAAGCTTCGCTGCTATACTTACCGGCGGTTTGGGTTATGATTGGGCTTTCAGCACTATTAATTGGTGTATTACCCAGAATTACATCACTGATCTATGTTTACCTTGGATATTCCTTTTTGGTAGTATATCTTGGGAAATTACTTGACATTCCAAGTTGGACGCTTAGTCTAACTCCATTTGGAAGTATACCTGCATATCCTATTGAAGAAGTAAACTGGAATAAATTAATAATACTTGTAGTTATTTCCGTATTTTTAACAATTATAGGTTTTATAAGTTATAGAAAACGTGATATTAAAGAGGGTCATTAGGGTATATATAGATATATTAAGTGGAAGTGAGGATATGAAAAGCGAACATATTAAAAAAATGATAGCACCGGTTTTGATTTCAATTATTCTATTGTTAATAGAAGTACTATACCTGGTTGTCTTAATGAAGTTTATACCTCAGCCATTTGGTTATCTATTATCCTTAATACCGCTTTTTATTATTATAGTTGTGATAAAAAATATAATGGAAAGAATCAACGAGATAAGGAGTGGATACGAAGATGATCTTAGTAAATACTGATTTTATTTCAGGTAAAGAGCTGGAAACACTTTCAATCGTAAAGGGAAGCACCATACAGTCAAAAAATGTTGGAAAAGATATTAGCCAAGGCTTTAAGACTCTTATTGGTGGAGAACTAAAGGCATATACTCAAATGATGGATGAGGCTAGAGCCATAGCTACAAAGAGGATGGTTGAAGAAACAGAAGCACTTGGTGCAGATGCTGTTATCAACTTAAGATATGCATCCTCAGCTGTAATGCAAGGAGCTGCAGAGGTAATCGTATACGGAACAGCAGTTAAATTTATTTAAGAGTTAAAATAAGAAATGGTGTGCTACGCTCAGCACACCATTTTTTAATCATTTATTTATATTATTCGTCTTCTTCTTCCGATTCTTCAGCTTTTTCATCTTCTGATTCATCTTGATTTTCTACATCGGTATCATCATAAGTTAAAATCTCTTCCAATTCTTCATCATCTATTTCCAACTGTTCATCCGTTGGAGGATTTTCGATGAAGTAAGTTAGCTTTTCTTTCAAGTACTTATTAAAAGTGTCCATGAACCTTTCTAGATACTGAGTTAGTATTCTTCCGTTGTAAAGCTCTTTATCCGATTTGAATTCAAAAGGATAGATCTCATTTACAGCTTCAAAAACTTCACTTATATCAAAATCTTCCACTTTTGAAAGCAGGCAAAATCTTGAGTATTCTCCTTCATTTTTACCGACCAGTGCAATGTCGGTAGGAATTAATTCTATAAAGTCTTCCAGAACTATATCTAAATCCTCGACATAATGGCTAAAGACAGAATATTCTTCTATTTCATACGTTAGGATTTCTAACTCATTTATATAATTTAGGTAGACATAATTCTTAAGTTCACCAAGCTCTTGATTTAAACCATCGCTCTTTTCAACCAACTCATTTACAGCTGAGTAAACATCCTCATCGTCTACATTCAGTAACTTTCTGATATTCTTTACTATTGAAAGTCTATTATAAAGATAGTCCATGCATCTTTTACCGGCAAGCAAATATATATCTAACTGATTATCATTATACTTGTAAGAAGTGATTACAGTGGATTTTATTTCTGATGTATTTGAAGGAATTGGTGCTTCTATTTCTATCTTACCCAAGGTAGCAATACTTGCATGGTAAGCATCTGTCTCACTTGATACCTCAATTTCCAAGGAGTTGTCAATTACTGAATTAACAACGTCCATAACAGTAGTAAGCATTCCGATAATATTTACCGATTTATCGAGCAACTCAACTGAAAGAATCATTTGTTCATCATCAATGATAGTATTTAACACTTCCAGAGATAGGAGCTTTTTAAAAACTAAGCTATAGATTACGGCAGCCCCATACTGCTGCATTACATCGTTTCGGTGTTCTATATTCAGCTTTTGAGTAAAGGAGTTCTTTTTTGATTTTTCTTCAAGTACGTGAAAAATCTCTCCATTATCAACATAGACATCAGATACGGGAATGTCATCAAAAAAACCAATATCTGAAGGCAGTCCGTCTTTGTTATGAGGGCAAAAGATAGTGTCAATCGTTGAAATATGCAATTTATTTTTTAAAGTTTTTCTTTTCTTTACTGTAACTTTTAGTTCGCTTAAGTAGGGAAAATCAAAATAAAGATTCATATAATTCACCTCACTAGAAATATATACTTTTTAATTCATGTATTTATTGTATCACAGAATAATGCTAATGACTATTAGATGTAGGATGATAGTTGAGAGATAATGGTCGAATCCTTAATATCCAGCTTTTATTCAAATCGTTTGAGAAATGGTGCAAAAGTTATGAACTCATTAAAGGGAATTTAGGATAGCAATAATTAAGCAGAATGTGGGTGGTTTAGAAGATTTGTTGAAAGGCAAAGGGTAATTCACACCGATATTTGGCTCGACAAGTTTCTTGTCATTCAATATATAAATATCTCTTCGTAGAGGAAGTGCCCTCACTTCCATTCATTTGTTTTTTATGTTTTTGTATAATTTGTAGCGCAGATCATCTAGGGTGATCCCTTAAAGTTGGATCGAAGACAAAAGATATTCTATATGTTTCGGAGCCTTTTTTTGTATTTTATATTTTCATTCTTTTAAAAAAGTTTGAAGTATAGTTAAAATTAATCAAAGTTTAAACAGTTTGATGTACTTTAATTTATAACAAAAGGTAATTGGAAGTGAGGGCACTTCCTCTACGTGTTTGGTGCAAACTCTATAAAATCAATAAAGTAATTTAGAATTAGCAATAATTCAATAGAATGTGCGT
>JAEZWM010000034.1 GCA_023443025.1 Bacillota bacterium | reverse complement strand
TTTCCGTTGTTATCAATGCTTGTTTTTACTTGTCCGAAGATTTTAACAAAATCGCCTTGTTTAAGGTTCTCTAAATCTTTTGTCTTATCTCCATAGGCTGAACAATTGGTATAAACTTTATTTCCATCGTCATCTTTTGAAACAAGAGAAAAATTACTTACTTTAAACTTTTCTCCATTAGCATTTTCTCTTTCAAGATTTTCTACTTTGCCAGCTATATTACCCACGAGATTTATGAGGTCGTCTTTTTCTTCAAGTTCATTGGTATTTTCAATGAGCTTTCCTTGTTCTTTCATATCATCAATCATATAGTCAAAGTCATCACTTAGTAGACCTGTTGTGTCATTGTTCATATATAAGACATAGACTTCTTCAAGTGCCTTTTCATCATTAACGCCTTTTTCTATGCTCACAAGTGCTTTGATAAAATCCTTGTAATTATCGTTCATCATTTCTTCTAAATTTTCTCTAATATCTTTGTATTCCATAATTTCCTCCTTGTACTAAATAAGGAGAGCCTTTCGCCCTCCCCTATCTTTCTTGTCCTTTTTCACTTTTTTCTTGATTTTTATCTTTTTCTTCTTCCGATTTGAATTTTGATATTTGTCCTAATATTGATGGTTTCTCTTCCCTTGCGTGAAGATTATCCTCTACATCATAAGTTGATTCAAAGTAATCACTATCTTTAAAATCATTGTCATACCTATCTGGTATTCCGTCATTATCAAGATCTTTTGCAAGTGGATCATAGAAGTTTCCGTCATCATCTATTTCTAGTCCTAGAGCTTGTTTTAAATCTTCTTCATCTACTGATACCAGATCGTCAAAACTTGACATCTTTATGGCTTCGGTCATATTTTTAATAGCTTGTGAGTTAGATATATCTTCCTCTACAAAAGATTCTGTTCTAATAGCAACATTATCTACATACTGAGTCCATGTTTTTTCTTCCAAATTTACCTCATATTGAATCGATTGCTTACCATCTGGTGTTTCTGTATAGGCAAGTCCTATATGGCTTAAATCAGGATATAGTTTATCAAAGTCTTCGTATCTATTAGATTCTGAAAACTCATAGTTAGAGTAATCAACTATCGCCCTTTTTAAATCTTCTAATAGTGGTGATTGGTTTTCTAATTCTTCTACTTCTCCCATATCTAAAAGTTTATTGATCTCAGCTAGTCTTAGTGTCTTATCTCTTAACTCATCTGCTTTTTCAAATGGTTTTGTCAATTCTACTTTGGCATTTTCTAAAGATTCTTTATAGTTTTCAAGGTTTTGATTTAATCTTTCAAGTCTTGCAGGCATTTTTTCAATGACATTATCAAGTCTTGTTATATTACCATCAGTAGAGTTTGAAAATTCTCCGAAGTATTCTGCTTTTCCTAGAAGTTTAAAGGTGTGAGTATTAGTCATAAAGTTATATGAAACTTGTAAGTCTAAATTTCTATATTTACCAATAACCTTACTATCATTTATCTTTACTTTTTTTATTTCTTCTAATAGCTTCTCTCCAGCTTCTTTCTTATCTAAAACTTTATTTCCACTAAGACTGATTGAAGTGAATTTGCTATCTCCTTCTCCTAATTTCTCAACACTTGCAATATCTTCTTTAACTGCTTGTATTTCCATTTCAGTTTTTAAAATACTTTGAGGATAAATTTTATTTACCTTATCTTCAAGCTTGTATTTATTAGACTTATAGTTTGCTTCTAACATTTTTAGTTTTGTAACTTCGTTATCTAAGTCCATCTTTTCTTTAATTAGAGGATTACCAGTAGCTAGAGCCTTAATTTCTGAATAAGATAAACTTGCCTCATCAACATCTTCTACAACACGCACAGGTGTCTTACTTGTCATTATTTGGGATATGAATTTTTGCTTATTCTCTATTGTCTGCCACAAATAAGCATCAAAGGTATTTTCTGTTACATATCTAAAGATATTTACTTTATCATTTTCATTACCTTGACGAACAATTCTACCACTTCTTTGCTCTAGGTCGGACGGTCTCCAAGGGACGTCTAAATCATGTAAGGCTATTAGTTTATTTTGTACATTTGTACCTGCTCCCATTTTTTGAGTAGAGCCTAATAATACTCTTACTTCTCCTCTTCTTACCTTGGAGAACAATTCATCTTTTTGTTTGTCTGTATCTGCTTCGTGGATAAAAGCTATTTCTTCTTTAGGTATTCCCATATTCACTAGCTTATTTCTAATATCATCATAGATATTAAATTCTCCATCTCCTTTTGGTGTGGACATATCCGAAAATACTAATTGGGTCGATGAATTTTCTTTTGTCTTATCCCAGATACTAAAGACGTTTTTTACACATACATTTACCTTTGAATTAGGATCATCTGGAAGTAGTGGATTTATTAATCTTTGGTCTAGGGCAAGTTTTTTACCATCATTTGTAATCTTTAGCATATTATCTTCTGTTGGCTCGACTTGATTATTTCTAACTGCGTCAGCTCTTTCTGAAATAGCTTCTAATATTTCTTTTTGTTCCTCAGTAGGTTTTGTTTTAATAACTTCGAAGTTTGCTTCTGGTACTGGCAAATTTAACATATCTGAAGTCTTTATGTCTGCTACTTCTTTAAACATGCTCATCAGTTCTGGCAAGTTATAGAACTTTGAAAATCTTGTCTTTTGCCTATATCCAGTACCTTCTGGAGATAATTCAAAGGTGTTTTCTGTTTCTCCAAAAGTAGAAGCCCAAGCGTCAAAATGTTCTAATCCTCTTGCCTTTAAATCATCATATTGAAGGTATCTTTGCATGGTATAAAGCTCATAAGGTAGGCAACACCACGCCATACTAATTTTCATCAGCGGTCTTGGTGTAACCCCCTTCAGAACCGTGCTTACGCCTCTCAGCGTACACGGCTCGCCATTTTTCATAGTTTAAGTGATTTTTTTCTTTACTTCTTCATAACATTTTGGGCATAAAGCCAAAGATTTCCGTCTTTTTTCAATCATCAACAATTCAAATTTATTATCAGCATTTAAGTCTTTCATACGTTTTACATGGTGCATATATACTTTGATAGAGTTTGCTCCACAAGCTTCACAAACACCACTTTTAAGCCTACCAGCAAGACTGTTAGGTCTTATTTGGACTCTGTATTGTGGCATTATATCGGCAAATTGTGGGGCATCACTTTTATCCCTTTTAAATCCATCATTATAAAACTCACAGCGTTTTATTCCACTTTTTGTCTTATAATTAGCACCAAAGTCTGCATTTTTACTGCGATATTTTGTATACATTTTCATAACAGATGAGTTGTATTTAGCAGCCAATGTTTTTAGACAACTTCCACGCATAATAGAATGAAATTTACCTAAGTTGCAAGCATTGATTGCCATGCGATAATAATTGTATAGTCCTCTGATTTCTGAATTATATTTACTGATGATTGCAACTTCATCCAAGGGCATTAATGCACCCCTATGAATTGGTTTCCAGATTTCTTTACCATTTCCGTCTTTTTTGATTTTCAAAGCCTTGTATTCGTGCAACTTAGAAATCCATTTTTCTTTAGGTACATATAGTTGTACCTTCCCATACCATACACGTTGTAATCCTTTCTTGGTGCGTTTAAAATCTTGACTCCTAGATACTCTAATATCGTAACCTAGATATCGCACCATTTTAGAGGAGTGGGTAATATGAGTCTTTTCTTCTGACATCGTAAGCTTGAGGGTATCTTGTAAAAACACTCTTACTAACTCTTTTATTTTTTGTGCGTCTTCTTTTGAACCTGTTATGGAAATTAAAAAATCATCAGCATAACGGTTGTATTGTATACGCTTAAAACTATTATCCATTTCATCTAAATGTGGAGTAGACAACATAGTTTTTCGAGCTTCTTTAAATGTCTTTATATTTTCCTCATTACGATTATTTTCTAAGTTTTTCTTTGATTTTCTATAAGCCCAACGGACTTTCTCATGGTCTTCGTGTACCTTGCGCTTTCTTGTTTCTCCCATATCGAATTCATTTTTCAGCTCTTCCATAAATATATCAAGCTCATGTAAATATATATTTGATATTATCGGACTCATGCCCGACCCTTGTGGAGAGCCAGAGTATGTCGTATGGTATATCCATTGCTCCATATATCCTGCTCTTAGAAATTTCCACATTAGAGATATAAATGCCTCATCATCAATGCGTCTTCTTAGAAGATTTACGGTTACATGGTGGTCAAAACTATCGAAACAAGCCTTAATATCACCCTCAATTATCCATTTAGCACCAGTAAAAATTGTAACAACCTCTCTTAATGCCGTATGACAACTTCGGTTAGGTCTAAAACCATGTGAGTTATTAGAAAACGTTGGTTCATAGATTGCTTCTAATATCATTCTGATGACTTCTTGTATTAGCTTGTCATCAGTTGACGGAATACCCAAAGGTCGTTTTTTCTTGCTATTTTTCTTTGCAATGTAGACACGCCTTGCTGGGTTTGGTTGGTATGAGTGGTCTTTTAATCTTGCAATAATATTTTCAATACGCTCCATGCTCATACCATCAAGAGTAAGTCCATCTGACCCTGCTGTCATACTACCCTGTGAGATAGCAATATTTTGATATGCAAGTAGATAGAATTCTGGATTATATAGGTTGCGATATAACCTTTCAAACCTATAGTTTTCTTTTGTTGCTTGTTCACTTAAACTTTTCAATACATTTTCGGGACTTCTCATAATGCCTCACGCACCTTTCCTTTTTTATTGTATTGAAGAAAAACTGTCTCCCTTCGCCATGTGGACGGCTTTCCCGTCCTCGGACTACTACGAAGACTCTGTTACCCTAACAAATATTCAAAGTCGCTTTTTTTCATAGCACTTATAGCCAATTTATTGGCATTTTGTCTTAGGTAATCCCCTTTTAGAACTGTAATAACATAAGCTTGTTATGATTTCGGATGTGACTTTCGTCGTTTTCCACTTCTTGTGGCTAGTTTAATTTGGATATCTTGTGAATACGCATGACTGACTCATATTCACCAAAATACATGGGAGTTTAACTTCCATACCCATGGAGCAACATTTTGCCCAACCTCCGACTATCATTTAGGCAGTTTAGCTTTCATCCTTATTCATAACTTTTCATCACTACCACGCAAACGCCTTGGAAGTTTCGGTATTTCGTGTCCTCCGACATGCTGCACTCCCCGTCAGGTTTCCCATTTCGGATAAGTCGGGTGATGATAGGTTGTAGACTTTACATCTACTTTGATATCTTTACCTATTACTTGCTCAAGGTAAAATTATTACAGCCCCTTATGGGCGCACTGTCATTGAATTTGATATCGGTGTACCAGTAGCAAATACAACTCCCTTTCCATCTGTCATTTCATCCATATACCTACATTTCATATACATATCCGAAGACTTAAAGGCTTCACTCTGACCTATACCCGCAACATTTCTCATCTTTGTATGCAAGAATAAGTTTTTGTAATTATGAGCTTCGTCTATAAATAACTTATCTACTCCTAGTTCTTCAAAGGTTATTACATCATCTTTTTTAAAGTCATCATTTAGCTTTTCAAGTCTTACCAAGAGTTTCTTCTTTGTCTTTTCTAGTTGTTTAACTGTGAAATTTTCTCCTCTATTTCTTTTATTCTCGTCAATAAAAGAAACTATATCATCTATTTGGTCTTGTATATGTCTTACTTGGTATTCCTTAGACATAGGTATTTTTTCAAATTGAGAGTGTCCTATGATTACTGCATCATATTCTCCTGTTGCAATCCTACCAATAAATCTTTTCCTATTTTTAGGTTGAAAGTCTTTTTTATCGGCCACCATAATGTTTGCTGACGGATATAATTGCATAAACTCTCTACCAATTTGAGTGGTTAGATGATTGGGAACTACAAATAATGATTTACTTGCAAGTCCCAACTTTTTAGATTCCATAGCAGAAGCCACCATTTCAAAAGTTTTTCCTGCTCCTACTACATGGGCAAGTAGTGTATTTCCACCATATAGAGTCCTTGCTATGGCATTTTTCTGATGTTCTCGAAGTCTGATTTCAGTATTCATTCCATCAAAAGTTAAGTTAGAACCATCAAATTCTCTATTTCTAATTGAATTGAATTTTTCATTATAAATCTTCTCTAGCCTATATCTTCTATCAGGATCTTCAAATATCCAATTCTTAAATTCTTCTTTAATCAGTTCTTGCTTTTGACTTGCAAGCATAGTTTCTTTTTTATTTAATACAGAAGTCTTAGACCCATCATCATTTATTACTTGGTCAAATACCTTTGTATCTTTTAGATTAAGAGCATTTTCAATTAGCTTATAGGCATTTACTCTACTTGTACCATAAGTCATGTTAGCAAGGTCATTAGTTGAGTCAACACTTTTTCCTTCAATATTCCATTCACTTGTATGTGGTGAGAACCTAACATTTATATTCCACCTATCATAGCCTGGTGTTTTTAAAAGATTGAAAGTGAAGTCTTCTATATCTTTTTGAGGTATCCATGTTGCTCCTAACCTTACATTTATATCAGAAGCAGTGAGTTCTTCAGGCATAACTTCTTGTAATTTCTCTCTTTGATATTTTAGCTTGCCTAACTCGTTTAATAATGTGTCTTTCTTTTCAGAAGGTGCTAAATCTATTACATTTTCAATTTCTCCGATATATGAATTGAGATAACCAATTTTTTCTCTTATATTTCCACTTAAATATTCATCAGCTGATACATATGAAAAATGAAATGGATCGTTATTGTCAAAGTTCTCAAAGGGCATTCTGTTATTTATTAGGTCTGTATCCTTGATGTCTAAAAATATCTCACCCTCAAGCTCACCGATTAAAGTATCCCTATCTTTATTAGTGATAGATTCCATATATTCAAAATCTACATATCCCTTTTGTGAAACTGATAAGACTAAAGCTTCAAGGGAAGTATCTACATGGTCTACTACTTTTGCCTTTGTTATTGTTCTTTTTGAGAATATATCACTCTTAGCTTTGAAATTATCCTCATCATCAAGTATTTCTATTGATGATACTAAAGGAAAGTTTGA
>JAEZWM010000103.1 GCA_023443025.1 Bacillota bacterium | reverse complement strand
GTTGTTATCCCTGCTTTAATAAAAGAACTCAGTTGTGATTCCGGCACTCTTGTATGGAATCCACCTTCTCCTCCACCTCCGGTTATGTGAACATGCTGATCAATTAGTCCAGGGATAATTATTTTGTTCGCAGCATCTACAATTTTAACACCATATGCATTCGAAATATTATCATCAATTTTTAATATTTTTCTGCCACCAACAAAGATATCTTTTTTTCCTATGTGTTTAGGACTATAAATGTCACCCGATTTTATAATTATCATAATGTTACATTCCTTTCAATCAATAACCTCTCTTTTTCTTCATCTGTAAGTTTTGCTACTCCAAAACCTGTAACTGCTAATATTATAGCAAACACTATTCCGGCATAGTTTAAAACTGCCCAAGGTAAGTACTCTAATGTTGCAACTCCTAATGTAACTGACATGTAAGCTCCTGCTGCAGACCAAGGAATTAAGGGCACAAGCACTGTCCCAGAGTCTTCTAGAGTTCTTGATAAGTTTTTAGGCGCAAGATTCCGTTGTATATAAATATCTGAGAATAGTTCCCCAGGAATTAGTATTGATAGATAAGAGTTTCCAGTTATGAATGCTACTGTGAAACAAGACATAATTGTCGATAAAATTACACCTGCTGCAGTTTTTACTCTTTGTAATATTGCATTAAGAACAACATCAAGCATTCCAGATGCACTCATAACCCCTGCAAATCCCATAGAACAGAAAACTAGAACCGTGGTTGCCGTTACCGATGTGGTTCCTCCCCTATTAATAAGAGTTAGTATATCAGCTGAAATTTCTCCTTCAAATCCTGTCATACTTACATTAAAACCATTGATCATGGATTTGAATCCATCTATAAGACTAAAACCTTGGACATAAATACCAATCAATACGGACAATATACTATTTATAATCATCGTCGGTAAAGTTGGAAGCTTCATAATTGAACCTGCAATCATAATAACAACTGGCACTAAGAGTAATATATTCCAATTAAACAATTGATCTAGTTGACCTTGGAGTAACGCCACTGATTCTGCTGTACTACCTGATGCATTAAGTCTCATACCAGCTATCAAATATATAATTATAGACACAACAGATGCCGGAATTGTTGTGTACAGCATATGTTTTATATGTTCATATAACTCTGACCCTGCAGCAATTGGAGCTAAGTTTGTAGTATCGGAAAAAGGTGAAAGTTTGTCTCCAAAGTAAGATCCAGCAACAACAGCTCCTGCCGTGGCTGGTAGAGATACATTCAAACCATGAGCAATCCCCATTATCGCAACTCCTATCGTGCCTGCCGATCCCCAGCTTGTTCCGGTTATCGTTGAGAGAATTGCGGTTATAAAGAATGCAGTTACTAGTAAGTACTTGGGGTTTATTATTTGAATACCATAATAAATTATCATAGGAACTGTACCACTAAACATCCAAGATCCTATCAGTAAGCCAACACTCCATAATATAAGTGTAGCTGGTAAAGCTCTTGATATTTTTTCTATAATACCTTTTTGCATATCATCCCAACTATATCCTAGATAATACGCTACTATACCTGCATTAATTCCACAAATAAGTATTATAGGTTCAGCTCTAAGTTTGAATACACCTACACCTATAGTAAGTAAGACCACCATAAAGATAATGGGATAGAGAGCTAATAAAGTAGTCGGTTTTCTTTTGATTCTTTCTTTTTTCAACATATGTATCATCCTTTCTGGTTTTATTAATAATATTAATAGCAATTTAAATACCAAGATTAGATATTGAATTTTACACGGTTAAATATTTTAATATCTCTACATATGTCCCAATCCACCATATATCTTTAAATGTGTCGCCACATTTATAAGATTGACTTTCCTTTGTTAGTTATTATAAAACCTTTATTTTTAACATAATGCAATAAATCTTTTGAATGAAGACTATCCAATATCCTTTTCAGCATCCCTTCTGTTATATCAACATTTTGTTCCTGTAGTAATCTAGATGCTTTAACTCTTCCCAAAACTTTAAGCTGCTTCTTATATAGTTTTAATACTTCAATTTCGTCTTCTCTTAATGCTAACTTTATGTTGTAATTAATATCCCTAGCATCTAACATGTGCAATTGTAAATCATCTATTTTGATTTTTCTTTTTAAATCGATTATCGATAAATAGTCAACTAAATTGCTTAATTCACGTATATTACCTGGCCAAGCATATGAATTCAAAAACTCTATAGTACTATTTTCAAAATAATCGTCAATCGCCGCTAAATTAGTTTTTTTGTTAAGGAAATATTTTAATAGAACTACAACATCATCAATTTTTTCTCTGAGAGGCATTGTATGTAGGGGAAGTATATTAAGTCTAAAAAATAAATCCAATCTAAAGTTCCCGATCTCAGTTTCTTTCAATAAATTCTTATTTGTAGCAGCTATTATTCTTACATCAATAGGTATTTCCTCATGAGACCCAACTCTTCTGATAGTATTTTCTTCTAATACCCTTAATAATTGTGCCTGAATATTTGCTGGTGCATCTCCTATCTCATCAATAAAAATTGTTCCTCCATTAGCTAATTCAAATATACCACTCTTACCTTCTTTTAAACCTCCAGTAAAGGATCCTTTTTCATATCCAAAAAGTTCACTCTCTATTAAACTATTTGAAATTGTTGTTATATTTATTGGAATAAATGGCTTATCTTTCCTTGCAGAGTTATTGTGTATAGCCTGTGCCAATATTTCTTTACCTGTACCACTCTCCCCTTGTATTAATATGCATGATTCTGATCTAGAAAATTTTTTAGCGTTTGAAATCATAGTAAGTTCAGTAGAATTCTCAGTTATGTAGTCTCTAAATGTATATAGTATTTTAGAAGAAGTTACTTTCATGTTTACAACTTGAAGAGTTAATATATATCCACTATTATCAAGTGTATAATCCTTTTTTATAATAACTTTCCCAATAGGTAGCACTGTCTCAACTTGCATATTATTCAAGTTTTCCAATTTATCATAGCTTATTAAAGATTCTATATCTTTATTTAGAAGATCCATTTTCTTCATCCCAAAATAATACGCAAACTTATTATTACAGAATACTATCTGAGAAAATTGATTGATATACGCAACTCCGTAATCGATCTTTTCAACAACTTGAACTAATGCATCATTCAATAATTTTGTCTTTGTTTGTTCAAATAGTAATTCACGATTTAATTTTACTATATCCTTTAAAAAAGAATCCATTATTAACTTGTTCTTTGTTAAGGGCAAGTCTAATGTCCTAATGATTTCAATTAAAGTACTTATACTAACTTTACGCGATCCAATATCAACTACCCTTTTTGGTGAATATGGTATGTAACCAGACTCCCCAGGAGTGATAACTATGTCATGCAATGAATATGATGTTTTTTTAGGATAATAAAGATCAAAATTTATTTTGTCAAAACCAATGGTTTTTAGCTGCGCAACAGTTTCATAGGCTGTGCTCTTTGAATCATTAACAAGTAAAACAGTTGTATTGTCAGGAATGAATGATAAATCAGCAATTTTATCATAGTCAATAAATCTCTCTGCAAAAATTGTAGGTATTCTTTTCAAATTATATTTTTGCAACTTTTCTTTTATATTTTCATAATTTCCACTAGCCAATATCAAATCAGTAGAGTCTAAAAAATAATCGCTTAATTCATTTAATAGAATATTTTCTATGTAAACACAATCATGAAAATACTCTAATAAATGAGACTTCATAACTTTTCCAGTTCCACGAGTATTACTCACAATAGTTATTTTTTTCACTTAACTCCCCCCTTAAGACATTAATTTATCCCCACCAATCCTAACATATCTTTACCCCAATTACCACACAATACTTCATATAACACAATCCTTCACAAAAACATTTCCATATCTACCTATGATTATTATAAATATTTTACAATTTTCTATCAATTTCTAATATAATAAACTCCAAAAAAATGATATACTTAATAGCACATTGATTTTTTCACTGTGTTCATTTTATCGTGTTATTTGGAGTTAGTAACCGGCTTTTTATTTTAAAGGAGGATA